>CBIGSA010000001.1:0-58105 GCA_966192215.1 uncultured Devosia sp.
AGCAGCATGACGGGCTTACGATAGTGAACGGCCTGGAGGTAGATCCCCAAAGCGAGCTCGCCGAAGTCATAGACACCGCCTTCGACCATGTCGCGGAAGCCTGACGGCGGAGATTTGGGGCCACAGAAGTCGAAGCGAACTCCCGGAAGGGACAAATCGGCCGCCTTGACCGGCAGGAAGGGCTGATGATCGCCGAGATTGGCTCTCAAGGTCAGTATGCCAGCAGGGGTCATGGTCAGCGAATGTCCGATGCCTTGCGATAGACAAGGCCGGCTGCCGCAAGCGACTCGCGCATCTTGTAGAGGTCCAGCCCCAGTTCGCCGGCAGCGAGCCGGGCGCGCTTGTCGTTCTCATTGGCCATGCGCGCGGCCGCCTTGCCGGCTATCTCGACCGCGTCGGCCCTCGGCACCACCACCACCCCATCGTCATCGGCCACCACCACGTCGCCGGGATGCACCAATGCCTCGCCACAGACGACGGGGATATTCACCGATCCGAGCGTGGCCTTGACCGTCCCGGCGGCGGAGATGGCCCGAGACCAGACCGGGAAGCCCATCTCGGCCAGCGTCGCCACATCGCGGCATCCGGCATCCATCACCACGCCGACGACCCCCCTGGCCTTGAGCGAGGTGGCAAGCAGGTCGCCGAGCATGCCGTCCGTACTTTCCGAGGAGAGCGCGACGACCAGCACATCACCAGGGCCGCACTGCTCCACGGCCACATGCAGCATCCAGTTGTCGCCCGGGCGTGACAAGACCGTCACCGCGGTGCCCGACATCCTGGCCTTTGGCCAGATCGGCCGCAGCCGCGGATGCATCAGCCCGAGCCGGCCCATCGCCTCGTGCACGGTGGCGCTGCCCGCCTCCCCAAGGACCTTGACCGACGCAGCATCAGCGCGCGGGACATCCGTGATGACGACCTTCTGCATCCTTTTCTCCCACCCTCGGCGCGCCGACGGACACCGGCCACGGTCTTTCTGCCGTCGCGCCTTCATCGACCTTATGCCAAGTCCCTATTCACTGCGGAAATTGATACTCTGGTGTGCCTAGTCAGCGGATGAATGCCTGACATGGCGGGAGGAGACTGCAATGCAGACCAAAATGGGCGGACTCGATCTCAACCTGCTGGTGGTTTTTGCGGCGGTGATGGACGAGAAAAACGTCACGCGCGCCAGCCAGCGGCTTGGCAAGTCGCAGCCGGCAACCAGCAATGCGCTGAACCGGCTGCGGCTGCTCATCGGCGATCCGCTGTTCGTGCCCGGGCCGCGCGGCATGCAGCCAACGCCACGGGCCCTCGAGATCGCGGCGCCGGTGCGCAACGCGCTGGAGGAACTGCAGAGCACGCTCAGGCAGTCCGAATTCCAACCCGAGCAGACGGGCCGAACCTTCACCGTCGCCATGTCCTGGCCGGCATCGGCGGTGCTGCTGCCGGAGGTAACCAACCGCACCAGCAAGACACTGGTGAACGTAATCACGGTGCCCAAGGTCTATTCGACCATTCGCGAGGAGCTTTCATCCGGCCGTGTCGACTTTGCCGTGGGGACGACCTTCGAAGCGCCGTGGCGGTTCATGCAGAAGGTGCTGTTCAAGGATACGTATTGCTGCGTCGTGCGGGAGGACCACCCCCTGAGGGACAAGCTGACCTATGACAACTACCTCAATGCATCGCACCTGGTGGTGCGCAGTTTCGGCGATGGCGGGAATCTGTTCGAGAACAAACTGCATACCGAAGGCCACCACCGCCGGATCGCCGCCTCTGCGACCCAGCTGTCGGCCGTGCCGGACATTATCCGGCAGTCCGACATGATCTTTTCCGTGCAGCGTCGCGTCTTCGACACGCTGGGCAATGTAGCCGGCCTGGCCGTGCAGAAAATTCCGATCGAGGTCGAGCCGGTCACCATATCGCTGGTGTGGGACGATGCCCGCACGCGGAATTCGGCCAACAAGTGGATGCGCGACATCTTCCTCGACATTTCGCGCCACCTGCCGCCGCCGCGCCACCGGCCGGAACTGGATGATTGAGCGGGAGGGTCAGCCGGCTGGATGCCGACGCGCCACGGCCTCGTCGATATCGGCGCCCCATCCCGGACCTGTCGGCACCGTCAAGGCGCCATTGACGATCTGCAGCGGCGGTGACGACAGCAGTGCGTCGCGCCACGGCACGGCATCGGGGTCGTATTCGAGAAACCTGAAATTGGGGATGGATGCGCAGAAATGGGCCGCCATCGCCGCGCTCAAGGGTCCATGGGCATTGTGTGCCGCCACATTGACGTCGAAGGTCCCGGCGAACTCGGCCATGCGTCGGGATTCGAGAACGCCGTTGAAGACGGGGTCGACAATGGCGACATCCACCGCCCCGGCCAGCAGGTAGGGCTTTATCCGGTGGCGCCCCAGCAGGGTTTCAAGCGAGGCGATCGGAACATGCGTTTCGGCCCGGATACGCGCCAATTGCTGGGGATCGGCATTGTCCACTTCGAGCCAGGCGAGCCCCAGCGGCTCGAGCGCGCGCGCCAGGTGCCGGACGCTTTCGCTGGTGAAGTTGAAATTGATGTCGAGCATCAGTTCGGTATTCGCCCCCGCGCCATCGCGGAAAGCCGACATCTGCGCCACGGCAGCCGCGACCAGCGCGGGATCGGCGTTGCGGGCATGCCGATCCGGCGCCGTCAGGATGGCCCCGGGGCTTGTGATGTCGTCGGGGAACTCGAAGAGATTGGTCTTGAGCGCCCGGTAGCCGCGCGACACCACCTCGGCGCCGAGGGCGGCGATGTGGTCGAGATTTCTGAGCGGCGGGGCAATGCCCAGCCGAGCGAACAGGTCCGGCCTGCGCAGGCGATACATGCCGCAATGGGACCAGTAGAGCGGCAGGCTGTCGCGCAAGGCACCGCCCAGCAACTGACTCACCGGCACGCCAAGCGCCTTGCCGGCAATGTCGAGGCAGGCATTCTCGATGGCCCCGATGGCCATGGCGCGCAGGCCTTCCTGCGGCGCGCGCTGGGACAGTTGCGCACCGATGCGGGCGGGGCGCGTGGGATCGAGCCCGATAATGGACTCGATCATGGCGCCGACCACCAGATCGAGGCCCTGGCGGCTGCGCTCGACGCTGAATTCTGACCAGCCGACCAGGCCCTCGTCGGTGGTCAGCTTCAGGAAGGCCCACACGTCCCAGCCGCCATCCACCCGCAGAATCTCGTATCCGGTGATCTTCACGAGCGGCCTCCGGGATAAACCTGATGCAGTAAGGGCGCGCCGCGCTGAAAACGCTCAACATTGGCGACGATGACGTCGGCGATACGCTTGCCGGTGAGATGGCTGCCGCCGCCGGCAATATGGGGCGTGATGACGATGTTGGGGGCCCGCCACAATGGGTGGTGCGAAGGCAGCGGCTCGGGATCGGTGACATCGAGGGCCGCACCCCTGAGCTGCCTGCGGACCAGGGCATCGGTCAACGCTGCGCTGTCGACCACAGTACCGCGGCCGACATTGACCAGCAGTGCTCCTGGCTTCATGGCCCCAAGGCGGGCGGCATCCATCAGATGGCGGGTATCTGGCGCCCCCGGCAGCGCCAGGACAACCACATCGGCAATGGAAAGTGCCGCCTCGATCTCGGAAATGGCGAAGGTGCGATCGAGGCCGGCGAGCGCAGCGCCGCTGCGCGTCACCCCGATGAGCGTGACGCCGAAGGGCTGGAGCCGCTGCGCCAGCGCGAGACCGACATGCCCCATGCCGACAATCGTGACCGTCGAGCCTTCCAGCGTCCTGAGGCAGGGCCGGATTGGCGCATTGTCCCAGCGGTGGGCGGCCTGCGCTGCGGCGGTGAGCGCCAATTGCCGGTTGCAAGCCAGGATCAGGGCCAAAGCATGCTCGGCAACGGCGGGCGCCGCGGCCCCGCCGCCATTGGTGATGGCGAGGTGGTCGGGCAGCGGATGCGACAGCATTCCGCCATAACCGGCCGAAACAACATGCACCCAGCTCGTGCGGGCATCCGGCCGGCGCAAAGCCGCCGCGAGGACGGCCCCATCCGGCCCTCGAGGATCGGAGAGGATGACAGCATCGAGCCCTGGAACTTCGGTCGCCACCTGCGCGACCGAGTCGAATTCGACCGGCTCGACATCCGCCATCTCCGCCAGGGCGGACAGGATCGGTTGCCGGGCGATGCGGCCGGCAATGGCAATACGCATGGCCGGGACCGTCAGGTCAGCCGGCTGAAGCGTGGCCGGGCAAAGCGCATGACCAGGCCGACAGCAACTGCCGAGAAGACTGTGACCACCACCGCGAGCGCGGCCAGATTGGAGTAGGTGCCGCTCTCATAGATGTCCTGGATACGGAAGCCGATGACCATGTTGCGCGGGCCGGAGAGGATGGCCGCCGCCGTCAGGTCGCCTACGATGTCGGCGAAGATCAGCGCCCAACCCGCGGCCATGCCCGGAAGAGTCAAGGGCAGCAGCACCTTCCAGAACGTCCGCCCCTTGGTGGCGCCATTGACGCGGGAGGCCTCGACCAGCTGGTTGCCGATCTGCGCCACCGACGACTCGGAGGCAATGGCCGCCTGCGGCATGCGGGCGATGACATAGGCGATGATGAGGATGTAGAGCGTGCCGTTGAGGAAGAACGGCGCGGGCCCGAAGGCGAGCAAAAGCCCGATGGCCAGCACCAAGGTCGACATGGCAGAAGGCAGCTTGGTCAACAGCCCCAGCCACTGGCCGCGCCGGCCACCGACTTCGTTGGCATAGATGGCCATGGTGCCGGCGATGAACACGGTGAGCGTCGCCGCCACAATGCCCAGCACCATCGAATTGCGGATGGCCACGGCCGATGCCGGCTCCAGCAGGGCATTGATCAGGTTGTCGATCGACATCGCCGAGAGGTTGATGCGGGGCGTCCAGTAGTTCTGCAGCGAGACGATGAACAGCGCTCCGATCGGCAGGACCGAGGTCATCATCATGTAGATCAGCAGCAGGATGCGCGCCGGAATCTTCCAGACACCAAGGGAGATGCGGTTGGGCCGCACGCCCATGCCGCCGATGCGGGCATATTGCGCCATTACCGCGATGCGGCGCTGGATGATCCAGATCGAGGCGACGACCAGCATCATCATCAAACCGATGCAGACCGCTTCATCGATGGCGGGCGGGAAACGGCCATTGATCAGCCGGGTGAGATAGGTCGGCAGCACGATGATCTGCGCCGGCCCGGCGATGATCGCTGCGATGGAATAGAGTTCGATCGTGGCGATGGTGGTCAGCAGGAAGGCCGAGCCAAGGGCCGGCTTCACGGCCGGCATCGCGATCTGGAACAGGCATTGCCACCAGGACTTGCCGCTCATGCGGGCAGCTTCCTCGAGCGACGGATCGAGCTGACGGAAGGAGGCGGCGATGATGACGTAGCTGTTGGGCACCAGGAACAGCACATAGACGAAGACGAGGCCGAACCAGCTGTAGATGGAAAAGCCGACACTGCCGCCATCAACACCGACGAAGGAGAGGAGCCACTTGATGAAGGCGGGCAGAAAGCCTGCCCCCGGATCGCCCAGGAACAGCCAGCCGATGGCCAGCGTCGAGGGCGGCAGCAGCAGCGGCACGATGGGGAAGAAGGTCGACAGCACGCCCATGCGCGCATCGCTGCGCTCATTGAGCCATGCAAACACGACGGCGATTGGGATGACCAGGATGTTGCAGCAGACCACCAAGATGGCAGTATTCATCACCGCTTCGCCCAGGCCGCGGCCCGAGAACACCCGGCCCCACAATTCGGTGCTGAATTCGCCATCAGGCAGCAGGGCCTGCTGGATCATCCGGAGCAGCGGAAAACCGGTGACGAACAGGATGAGCGCGGCCAGACCGATGACGATGGCGCCATAGAAGCCGAAGCGCTGGCGGCGAACGATGGTGTGGGCCGAACCGCCCCCCGTCTCAGTCAGCGCGGCAGCCACAGCAGGGCCTCCTGGGGAATGCCGATCTCGATATCGGACCCGCTTTGCGGGCCGACGAAGTCGGGATTGGTGATCGAGGCGATGACGAGCGTGTCGCCCACCGAGAGGCGAACCTCCCAGCGCGAGCCGAGAAAGACCGTCTCGCGGACCCGCGCCCGCACCCGGACAACATTCTCGCCCGCAGCAGGCTGCAGCCGGATGAATTCGGGACGTACGGCGACCCAGCCGGCGCTGCCGACCGCGGGAGGATCGACATGAAGGCCGATCTCGAGCCGACCAAGCTCGGTATCGACGGTGGCCGCCTGTGGACCGGAGGCGACGACCGTGGCACGGAACCGGCACGCCTCGCCGACGAAATCGGCCACATAGGTGGATTTGGGCCGGCGATAGATATCGATGGTCGAGCCGATCTGGGCGATAGCGCCGTTCTCCATGACGACCAGCGTATCGGCGAGTTCCATCGCCTCTTCCTGGTCATGCGTGACATAGACGGCGGAAAAGCCAGTCGCCTTCTTTATCTCGCGGAGCTCGAGGCGCAGCCGCCGGCGCACTTTCGCGTCGACATTAGACAGCGGCTCGTCGAACAGCAGCACGGATGGCTTGCGCACCATGGCGCGCGCCAGGGCGACGCGCTGCTGCTGTCCGCCGCTGAGCTGGGACGGATAGCGGGTATCGAGTCCTTCGATACCCATCTTGTCCATCTGGTCGGTGACGGCAGCGCGGATCTGGTCCTTGCTCATGCCGGTGTCCGACGTCAGCGGATAGGCGATATTGTTGAACACGGTCATATGCGGCCACAGCGCGTAGGACTGGAACATCATGCCCAGGCCGCGCCGCTCAGGCTCGACAAATACCCTGGGGCCGAAAACGGTGGTGTCACCGATCGAAATCTGGCCGGAGGTCGGCGTTTCAAGACCGGCAATGCAGCGCAGCAGCGTGGTCTTGCCGCAGCCGCTGGGGCCCAACAGCACGACGAGATGCCCCTCGGGGACCTGCAGGGAAACGTCGCTGAGCGCGGTCACCGCGCCGCCATAGACCTTGGTCAGGCCATCGATCCGGACTGCGGCAGTGCGCGCCGCACCCTGCGTGACCGATCCCTCGACCGGGCGTTGCCGGTCGATCGTGCTGGTAGTCATGGAAACCATCCTCGATCCTGGAATGCGCCCGCAGCCGATGGCCGGCTGCGGGATCTGGTTGGCGTGAACCGAGTTACTTCACGCCCAGCATGTCGAAGAGCGTCGTCATTTCGGCCTCGTCCAGACCCTCGGCGATCTCGACGATATTGCCCTGCGGTCGCGCCATGCAGCCCAGCGCGCCATCCGGATCGCCCGGGCTCACCGTGTAGTTGGTAGCGCAGGTCGAGGTGATGCCGGCATCAGAAATCAGCCAATCCATGAACAGCTTGGCCGCGTTGGGATGGGGCGCATTGGCCGCGGCACCGAAGTTGAAGCGGTTGGTCACCGTCGGCTCGGCCATGTAGACATATTCGACCGGCGCACCGTCTGCGATCAGGCCGCTGGCGAAGGAGATGGCGCTGGGAAAGTTCAGCGGCTTGGCGCCGGCGGCGATCTGCTGGGCGCCCGTCTGGCCCGAGGCAACGACCTGGAAGTCCATGCCGGCCAGGGTCTGGATGTAGGGATCGCCAAACGTGTCGTGCATGGCCTTGAGCCAGCCACCCCAGTTCACGCTGGACTGGGTATCGGCCAGGATGATCTGCCCGTTCCACTTGGGGTCGATGACATCCTGCCAGACCCTGGGCGCATCCTCGGGGGATACGAGGTCCTTGTTGTAGATGAGGCCCAGTACGCCGCGGGACATGATCACGCGATAGGGCGACTTGGAGTCCTCGGGCCAGGCTTCGTAATGCGGCAGGTTCTCCTTGGAGAGGTCCATGAACCACTCGGAATTCCCGTCGAAATAGGCCGACTCGCTGGTTCCGACAATGTCGGCACCCTGCAGGCCGGCTGCCTGTTCGGTGGCGAAACGCTGGGTGGTCTGCGCACCGGTCAGCCGGACGATCTCGACCGGAATGCCGTAGTCCTTGTTGAAGTCGGCAGCATAGCGCTCGAGCTGGACGCTGCTGGCTCCCGAATAGATGACGACCGACCCCTCGGCCTGCGCCGCCGCCACCAGTTCGGCCATTTCGGCGTCGCTCATCTGTGCCTGGGCCCCGACAGTTCCCAAAAGCATTGCGAACGCGCTTGTCGCGAGCGCCAAGCCACTTGTGATCTTCATGAAATCCTCCCTGTCCCGCAACGCGGGTCCTGATCCCTATGCGTAGAACAGCCACGCCTTGCGTGAGGCTGTATGGGAACCGGTCTCTGGCCAGCCCTCCACTGCATCGAGCTTAGCAAAGCACTATTCACCGCAGAAATTCATATCCGTGAGCCGACCCGTGCTTGGTGAATGGTGGCGAGCGCCGGTGATCATAGCCAAAACAAGCAGGCGCGGCTCTCCCGAACCGCGCCTGCTCGCTGATTGTGATAGGGGAGGAACGGCGCGCTAGCGGGGCAGCCATTCCAGCCGGGACGAGCCGGCAGGCGCCGGCGGGAGGCTCCAATAGGGACTGGTCACCGAATAGTCGACGATCGGGTTGGCGTGGGTGACATCGCCGAAGGCCGTGGTGCGCCTACCCACCTCGCCCTCGCGGGGCTGATAGCGACCCAGGCCCGCCACCTCGGTATCCGGATCGAGCCGACCCTGGGCGAGAACCCACATCGAGGCCTGGGTGAGCGAGGTGGTGACGTGGTAGCTCCCCCCTTCCCGGCTGCGCCGCAGCAGCGCCCCCATAATGCCCGCTCCGGCGAGATAGGGGGCAAGGTAGTCATTCATGGTCACGGTGGGGGCGCCACGCGGCGCGCCCGGCAAGCCCTCCTGCCATTGCAGGCCGGAGACAGCCTGGCCGACCGGCTCATAGCCGCCACGCTCAGCCCACGGGCCTTCCGATCCATAGCAACTGATGGAGACATAGATGATTCCGGGCCGGCGCCTGGCCAGTTCTTCCGGCCCCAGCCCCTTGCGCTGCATCACGCCGGGCCGCCAGTTCTGGATGAAGATGTCGGCTTCGGACGCCATCCGTTGCATCTGCGCGACGTCTTCGGGTGCGTTCAGATTGGCATAGGCACTGCGCTTGCCAAAAGCGGTGTCGATATGGACGTGCGTCTTTTCCTGCTCGAAGGGATTGACGGCATGCAGCACGTCGCCGCCCTGCTCGGCCAGCAGGCGCCCGGTCGAGGGGCCGGCAATGACATGGGATGCCTCGAGCACGCGCAGGCCATCGAGGGGACGAGCAGCGGCGCTGAACGGCTCGGGATCGCTGTCGCCAATCTTTTCGATGTGAAAGCCGGGGCGGGTCGCAAGAAATGCTCCCTGCGGATGGGCCAGCCACTCTTCGGGACGCCGGATCATCGCGCCGGGTACCTTGTGGACCGCGAGCGCCTCCTCAAGCTCATGCCAGCGCCAGTTGGCCACCGCCTCGGCAATGCCGGCCGTGCTGTTGGGCGAGCGGAGCAGGCCGACCAGATCCTGGGTGATCGTTCCCCGATTGGTGTTCCGCAGCAGATAGATCAGCCGCTCGTCGGCGGTCCGGAACACGTTCTCGGCCCGGGTAAAGCTGCCGACACGAAAACTCTGGCCGTTCTGGGTGCAGTAAAAGGCCGAGCGCAGGCCGACATTGACGGCGCGGGCCAGGTCGATGGTGATGTCCTGCCCCTGCCCAGTCCGCTCGCGCCAGACAAGCGCGATCCCGGCGCCATAGACGGCGAGCGCCGCGGCCGTAGCCGCGCCGTAGCGGTGCAGGCTGGGCACGACCGGGTCGTCGCCGACGAACCGCACCGCGCCCGCCAGGTCGCCGGCATCGATCCCGGCGCGGTCAAGCAGAATTCGAAAGGCGCTCTCAGCTTTGGCACTCATTACAGAAGGTCCTCCGGCGTCCAGCGCCTCAATTGGGATGGCAGGCGCGGTCACGCGCGAGGCCAGGCACCGAACCATTCGGGCGGGATATCGAAGCCGAAGCCGGGAGCATCAGAGGGCACAAGCTTGCCATCCCTGGGGACGGGCAGGCCCGGCAGCCGTGTCACCTCCGCCAGCGGCACCCCGGCCGGCGAGAACATCACATATTCCGCAAGGCCGGCCTCCGGCATGGCCATGCAGAAGTGCTGGCCCGCCGCCAGCCCGGCTCCGGCATGCAGAATGGTGACCAATCCGGCCGTCTCGGCCATAGCATAGATCTTGAGCGCCTCCGACAGGCCCCCGCACCAGCGCAGGTCGGGCTGCAGGATGTCGACCGCGTGGCGGTCCACCAGTTGCTTGTAGGCATGGCGACCATGGTGATCTTCTCCCGTCGCCAGCGGAATGGTGGGGACGGCCCGCTTGAGCGCACAGAGGCCATCGGTGTCGTAGGGCATCAGGGGCTCTTCGACCCAGCGCAGGTTGTAGGGCCGCAGGCGGTCGAGCACCCGGATAGCGAATTCGACATTGTAGCCCATGACGGTATTGAGCATGAGTTCGGCGCCGGGACCCACCGTTTCGCGCGCCGCGGCGACGGAATCCTCGAGTTCGTTGAGGCCGGCAATGCCATCCTCGTAGTGAGCGAGGTTGCCGATCTTGAAGGCGCGGAAGCCCAGTTCCATCGCCCAGTCGAGGTCGGCCGTGGTGACGTAGCAGTCCAGTTGCGGCCGGCTGGGGCCGCCCAGGAGATTGTAGACGGGGATCTTCAGCAGCTTGCCCTTGAGGTCCCAGAGCGCCAGGTCGATCACGCTGCGAGCCAGGCTCGATATGCCTTCGGGCCCGAAGCGTTGCGAGGCGCGCCACATCATGTCGCCCAGCAATTCGGTGGCCATGGCGTCGCGGCCGACGATCATGGGCGCATAGAGCAGGCGCACGAGAGGTTCAACGAAATCACCCCAATGGGAGTGCCCGAGCCCAAAGGTGCCATCTTCGGCCGTCACCCTCACCCAGACTTCGCCGCCGACATCACCGGGCATCTTCGAGCGCTCGCGCGGCATGTCGGGATATTTGTTGATGGGCCGGGGATTGCCGCGCTTGGGCTTGGCGTTCGGCCGGGGCGCCGTGGGGCGCGCCAGCGGCGGCAAGGTCAATTTCAGGCATTCGACGGAAACGATCTTCATCAGTAGCAGGCCGACCTGTGAGTGTGGACGAGCGGCAGCGGTCGGCATCGCGAACCGCCGCAGTGACGCGTCAGCACCGTCCGTCGTGCCACGCCGGGGAAGGCCGACAAAATTCAGCGGTCGAGGGTGTTATCACGCAAACGAATAGGGTTCGGGGGAGCGACATTCACGCCGATGATGTTGCCGCATAAAGGCAAATTTGCCCCGACCCGGCAAAACTGCGACAGACATCGCTGCACGCGATGGAGGAGAGCACGCATGAAGATTACCGGCTGGACCATTCATCTGTTCGAGCCACGGCCGAGCCGGCACCAGGAAGTGGCGCACCATGCACGTGCCAAGAGCATGGCCAACGGGGTGGCCATCCTGCATACGGACGAGGGTATCGACGGTATCGTCTCGGCCGGAGTGGCACGGCTGACCCAACTTGCACGGTCCTGGCCCGCCGTTGCCGAACATGTCGTGGGGCGCAGCCCGCTCGATCGGCTGGCGATCGAGGATACGCTGCAGAAGCGCTTCCTGTGGCACACCGAACTGATCGGGCTGGTCGACCATGCCTTGTGGGACATTACCGGCAAGATGTTCAACCAGCCGATCTATAAGTTGCTCGGCGGTTATCGCAAAAAGGTACTGGGTTACGCCTCGACGGTGCACCATTCGAGCGACGAACGCTTCATGGAGACGATAGAGGCCTGCCGTGCCGCCGGCTTTAAGGCGATCAAGATTCACCCCTATGGCAACCTGGTTGATGACATTCGTCTCTGCCAGAAGGTTCGGAAGACTGTGGGCGACGACATGATCCTGATGCTCGACGCCATGTCCTATCCGGGGCCCTATGGCCGCCACGAGGCCATGCAGATGGTGGCGGTGCTCGATGAGCTGAAGTTCCACTGGCTGGAAGACCCGCTCGACCACCGCGATCTGGAGGGCCTTGCCGAACTGCGGCGCCTGCGCCGGCATGTGCAGATTCGCGGTGCCGACCGCATCCTGCACATGCAGGAATATGCCGCCATGATCCAGCGGGGTTGCATCGACATCGTCGCCGGGCCGGTGTCATGGGGCATTACAGATCTGCTCAAGCTCGCCCATTTCGCCGAGGTGCACGGCATGAAGATGGAACCGCACGATTTCGTCGGTGGCACGGCGAGCCTGCATGCCCTGCTGGCAATCCGCAACGGCACGTTCTACGAGATCGCCGTCCCGCGCGGTTCGTTCGACACGATGCAATATCCGGACCTCTATCTTGATGCCTGCTGGATCGATGCGGATGGCTATGTCCACGCCCCCACCAAGCCCGGCCTCGGCTTCGACCTCGATTTGGATCAGGTCAAGGCGGTGACCCGCGAAACGCTCGAGCTGCGCGGCTGAACCATGGCCGAGGCCGATAGACCGGTCAGGCCAGGGCCCCGCCGGCTCAGAGAGGCGCGCGTGGTGCGCCTGCTTACGCACGGCATGTTCGGCCTATACCTGATCAGCAGCAGCGTGTCGCAGACTGGAACCTGGATTCACCGCGTCGCGATGATGCTGCTGATCTGGGACATGACACAGTCCGCACTGTGGCTCGGCCTGTTCGCCATGGCCGACCTGATGCCGATCCTGGTCATCGGGCCGCTGGCCGGCGCGGCAGCCGATCGCTGGAGCCGGCTGATGCTGACCAAGGCGACGCAATGGGCACAGCTCGCCGTGGCCCTGGTGCTAGGCATCTTGGCCGTGACCGGCGTCAATCTGCCCGTGCTGATGCTGCTCGCCGTGGCCCAGGGTTGCGCCATCGCCGTCAACCAGCCGGCGCGCATGGCCTTGATCCATAGCCTGGCCGGCCGCGACGATCTGGGAACCGCCGTGGCCCTGAGTTCCGTATCGATCAATGCCACGCGCCTAATCGGACCGGCGATTGCCGGTCTGCTGCTGCTCTATGTCGATGTCTATTGGCTGTTCTTCCTCAACGTTGCGCTCACAGCCGTATTCATCTTCGTGCTTGGACGCATTCGCATCGACAGCGCGCAGACCCAGCCCGCAAGCGGATCCATTCTCGAGCTGATGCTGGACGGGCTGCGTTTTGCCATGCACGACCGCCAGATCCGCATCCTCCTCGTTCTGCTCTTTATCGGCGGCGGCACCACGCGGTCGATGCTGGAGCTGTTCACGGTTTTCGCCGACGCCAAGTTCGAGACCACCTCGTCCGGCCTGGCCGTGCTGACATCGTCCATGGCCGCGGGCTCAATGATCGCCGGGCTGACGTTGGGCATTTTCAACCAGCAGGCGGCGCTGGGGCAGCGGATCAGCATCGCATGGGGCTGTGGCAGCGTCGCCTTGGCTGTGCTGGTGATCAGCACCCATCCGGTCGCGATCATCGCCGCCGCCGTGGCGACGGGTTACTTCGTCACCTCCAGCGTCATCAACACGCAAACCTATGTGCAACTGGCATCGCCCGATGCGTTGCGGGGCCGCGTACTTAGCGTGCATGGCGTAGTGTTGCGGGCCAGTCCTGCTTTGGGTGCCTTGCTTGCAGGCCTTGCAATCGATCGGTTCGGCTTGCTGACACCCGTGTTGATCTGTTGCGTAGTGTGCTTCAGCGCCGCCGTGATAGCTTTGCTTGTGCATAGACAGGGCACACCGCCGCTAAGGCAATAGGCAGCTATTGCCGGGGAATTCTCCGGGAATCATGTAGCTTCAACGCAGCGACGAAAGAGGACGGCCTGAATCCCAACTGGTCTAGACCCAGACCGGCGTTGCCCCATTTCCCGCTGAGCGGATGGTTGACCAATTCCAATAGTCCAGACTCCGCTCCAGCCCTACTCTACCCGACCGCTTAGCGCCCCAAAACGGCCATTCCGGCCGCGTGCTCGGTTTCCCATAAGCTGCCATTCCTGCCGCAGTCGGCCACGTCGTTCTTGGGGTGGGGTTCTTGCCTGTCCGGATTTTGACTAAGCTGGTCCACAACATGTCCGTCAACAAAGACACGACAGGATGGCGGTAAATGCCGATTTCGGTACAGACGCTAAGTGAAACCGACCGGCGCTTGGTGGCTGAATGGGCCGCAGACTGCGCTGAGCGCGTTCTGCCATTGTTTGAAGCTGAATGCCCAGATGATGATCGTCCTCGGGCGGCAATTGCCAGAACGCGGGCCTTCGCGCGCGGAGAACTGGACATAGCTTCAGAAATACGCCGACGGTTTGGCGGTGGCAGCACCGCGCGTGATGCAAGGTCGGCTGCGGCCGCCGCTGCTGCCAGAGCTGCCGGCCAAGCCTCGGCCGTCTGCCACATGGGTGCACACGCGCTGGGGGCGGCAGCATATGCTGTCAAGGCCGCAAGCCTGGCAGCTCCAGACCAATCTCAAGCTATCGAGGTCGAGATCTATTGGCAATTCGCACACATGACGGAAGGCGTCCGGGACGCGCTTCGGTCGCTGCCTCCGGTGGGTGAGGATCGGTCAGGCCCTCTTGGCCCAGGCCTCCTCGCATCTGGTCAGATCGGCGAGATCATCCGTCAACTCCAGGCTGGTCTGGCCGAAACCAATGCACCGTGAGGTGAGGCGCAAGTTGCTGGAGTTGACCTCTCCCCCAGATAAAGGAATGACTGGTTCCAGGAGGTGGTGAACTGACCTTAAACAGCTGGAATGGGGTCGTGAACTGTCAATCGGCAAAGCGCCCATTTCTCCCGTTCGATCAAGCTTCCCGCGGCCCCGCAAGCGGACATCTCATCGGGATACCGCGAAGATGAGCCCGGGGTCGAAGGCGAGTGGCTGTTTCCGTGCGCCGGAACAGCAAGGCGGATAAGATCAGGTACCAGGTAAAAACTGGCCGAGTTCCGCACTTGGGTTGGCGCCGATGCCTGCCGATGGATGACCCGAAAGCACTCCGCCCGGCCACACAACGAGAGTTAGGATACGCGCAAGGATATTGTATTCTATCCAATCCCATGATTGCATACAAAAATTGGAATGAATTCACGTAGGCATCATGAACCAGAAGAATTACGCCATCGGCGCGTTTCGGGTGACGTTGGATAATACGCGGGACGTCTCTCGCTTGCAGCGTCTTGTGGCCGAAGGGCAGTTGCGCCCCGACGATGTCATCGCCGTCACGGGCAAGACGGAGGGCTGGCAGAAGGGCGAGACCAGTCGTCTCGACGCCGATCAGGCCATCCGGCGCTTCCTGCTCGACAATGGCTCGCGGCCCGCCAGCGAGATCGATCAGCTGCCGATGGTCTTCACCACGGGCGGCATCGGCATCCTCACCCCGCATGTGGTGCTATATACGCGCACGGAGGCCCCACCGGCCAGCGATGGTCGCGGGCGGCTGGCCATGGGCGTGGCCCGATCGGCGCTGGTGCGTCCCGAATGGATGGCAACGACGCAACTGGTCGAGGCGAATGCCGATGCGGTGCGAATGGCGGCGCAGGAAGCCGGCCTCGCACCCACCGACGTCGAATATGTGGTTGGCAAGGCCTACTATCCGACCAAGCAAGCCTTTGCCGAGGCCCGCGCCGCCGGCCAGCCCATTCCCGAGATGGACGACCAGACGCTGTTTCGCAAGGCGAGTGGTTCGGCGGGCCTGGGCGTGGCGGTTGCTGCCGACGGCTTGGCCATGCCCGTTGCTGAGGACATCGGCAAACGCTTTTCGCTCTATTCGGCCAAAGTCGCCGTGTCGGCCAATGAATGGGAGCCGGTCGGTGGTGCAGGACCGCAAACCCAGCTCATGGTCTTTGGCAACAGGGCGGGCGCTGGCGGGCGGCTGCGGGTGGGCCACGCCGAAATGGCCGATGCCCTCGACGTGGCGGCGCTCACCCGTGCCCTGAACCAAGCGGGCATGGACGTCGCTCCGGGTCCCCTGTCGGTCGAGGATAGAAAGCGCATTGTGGCCGTCTATGTGAAGTTCGGCTTCCCCGTCGAGGGCCGCCTCCGCGGTCGCCGCCAGATCATCGAGAACCCTGAGTATGGCAACCAGGTCAAGGCTGCGCTGGGCGGCATGTTTGCCGCGGTGCTACAGGACAACTTGGTCTGGATCTCCGCATCCGCCACCCATCAGGGGCCCGCGGGCGGTGGCACGGTGGCTGTCATCATCGACGTCGGCGCCTAGGCGCCGGTCCTGCAGCCGACGTGCCGCGCACCGGTCAGGCGCGCGGCACCTGGCGCATCTGCAGCGCCGACAGCAGCGTCAGCACGGCCAGCGCTGCAAAGCTGAACTGGAAATCGATCACCCCAAGGCTGTCGCTGCCCCGCAGGGTCTGGACCGTGGTGAGGCCAAGGCTGCCGACCACGACGCCAAGCAGGATGGTGATCTGCATCAGCATGGTGGACAGGGTGGATGCCGAACTGCGCTGCGCCGGCGCGATGTCGATAAAGGCCAGCACATTGAGCGCGGTATATTGCATCGATCGTGCGGCGCCGCCCAGGATCATCAGCGCCACGACCAGCCAGAGCGGGGTGGTCGCCGACAACAGGATGCAGAGCGCGATGGATACCGCGCTCAGCACCCCGTTGACGACCAGCGATGCGCGAAAGCCGAAGCGCTCCAGCACGGGCGTGGTAATGAGCCGAACGCCGAGATTGCCGGCGAAATAGGCGACCATCAGGCTGCCCGCTTCAAAGGCCGTCATGCCGAAGCCGAGCTGGAACAGCAGCGGCAGAAGGAAGGGCATGGTGTTGAGCGCTATCCGATAATAGCTGCCGGCCAATAGGTTCGAGAGCGCGAAGGTCTTGACGCGCATGATGGAGAAATCGAGCAAAGGATGCGTCGTGCGCAGCATATGCCGCGTGGCGAACAGGCAGAGCAGCGTGCCAGCCGCGATCAGTCCAGCAGCCAGGAACTTGTCCACATCCTGATGCACGAGGCTATCGAGTCCAGCGAGCAGCATGCCCAGACCCATCGATGATAGGATCAGCCCCCACCCATCGAGCGGTACGCGATTGCGGTGGCCATCGTCCGGGATCCGCCACATGGCCAGCGCCAGGCTCAGGACGCCGAGTGGAATGTTGATCAGGAAGGTCCAGCGCCAGGAGAAATAGGTTGTGATGAAGCCGCCAATGGTGGGGCCAATGACCGGAGCGAAAAGCGCCGGCCAGGACAGCAGCGACAGCGTTCGCACCAGCTGATCCCGGTTGGACAGCCGCAGCACGATGATCTGTCCGACCGGCACCATGAAGGCGCCCCCGGCGCCTTGGAGGATGCGGGCGGCAATGAAGTGGGGCAGTTGCTGCGCCAGGCCGCAGAGCAGCGAACCCAGGGTGAAGATGACGATGGCCCAGAGAAAGACGGTGCGGGCCCCGACACGATCGGCCAGCCACCCTGCCGCCGGAATGAGAATGGCGACAGTGAGCATATAGGCCGTGATGCCGACGCTCATGCTGAGCGGCGGCACACCGAAAGACTCTGCCATCGCCGGGATAGCGGTGACGATGATGGTGGCGTCCAGCATCTGCATGAACAAGGCGCCGGCGACGATCAGCGCGACCGTCTCGACGCGGAAGGAAGAGTTCATGAATTGCCGGTGACCCGCCTGATCGTGGCGAAGACTTCGGCAGGAGTGGCCCAGCGGGGATAGGCGGGGTGAGCCGCCAGCTTGTCCTCGATAATGGTCTGGGCCTCGTTCACCTGCGCGTCGCTCAGCACCACGCCGATGGAGCGGGCCGCGTCGGCGATCACCTTGGCGTTGCCCTGCTGGGAATAGACCCAGCTGAACTGGGCGCCGATCAGCGACGGGCTATAGCTGCCGCCCATGTTGGAAAAGTCGCCTGGCGCGCGGCCATCGAGCATTTTCTCGATGTCGTGGGGCCCTTCGCGCAGGAACTGGTGCGCGCCGACCACCGGCTTGAGAGGCGGCACGGGGAAGCGCATGATGCGCGCCAGTTCGTCGGAGGCCCATTGCAGCCGGTCGAGCCGGATGCCGGTATCGACGCCATAGAGCACATCGAGCGCCACCACCACTTCCTCGAGCGCGGCGAAACCCGAGCGGTAGGAAACGCCGTTCAGCGCCACGTCGGGTGAGGCGCCGGCCAGCACGGCAGCGATGGTTCCGGCGGTGTCCATGCCGAAATCGTCATGGGTATGCATGGTCAGCGGCGTGGGGGATTTCAGCCGGTCACGGAAAGTGCGGACATAGTGGGTCATGCCCTGCGGCGACAGGGCGCTGGTGGAATCCATAAGGTCGAAGCGGCGGACGCCATTGTCGATGGCCGTGTTGCACAGCGCCATGAACTCGTCGAAGTTGCGGCGCGCGCATTGCGCCACCGTAGCATTCCACTCCATGCCAGCGGCCTTGATATACTCGTTCATCGCCGCCATTTCGTCGGCCTGGCGCTTGCGGGCGTCATCGTCGGGCGCCTGCAAAAGACCCGGATTGAGCAGCTTGAAGCCGGCCTCGGCGAACAGATCCACGGTCTGCTTCATCTGCGGCATGGGTGTCACGCCATTGCCCAGGAGGGTATCGGTGAAGACATTGAGCTTGAACTTCGGCTTCGCCTTGGCGATGGCCAGCGCCGCCGCCAGTTCCTGCGGATCGGGTTCGCCGCCCCGATACCAGACATTGAGGCTTTCCTCCTCGATGCCCAGCTCTTCGAGCAGACCGCAGATCTCGATCAGCTCGCCTTCGGTCGGCTTCACGCCGACCGTGTATATCACTTTGCGGATGGTACTGTCGATCAGGCCCAGGGGCGTAGGGATGTCCCAGCCGGCCGTGACCTCCGGCATGAAGTTGAAGGCGCTGACATGGTGCCGCCCCTCCACCAGAGGCTTGCCTCTTCCGGCGCTGTCAGGGGGTGTCGTCATGGTGCATCCTCGATAGATCGTGGTTGGCTGGCCCCTCGAACAGACGGGCCAGGGCGGCAGAAAGTCCGATCACCGGCACTGCGCTGGCGCGGTTCGGTGCGGCGGGGCTTGCGATGGCCTGCAGCAGGTCATGGAAGGCCGCGCGGTGCGGATCGATGACCGGCAGTTTCACCACTTCGGCGAGGCTGTCGAGGATTGGAATGAGACCGGTGCCGCCGATGATAACGCGGTCAGCCTCGAGCAGGCGTGCAGCCTCGTCAATGCGCGGGCCGCCGATCGCTGGATCTCGCGCGCTCTCGTCGAGCACGATAATGCCGCCCAGCCTTGGTGTCAGGCCGCGGCGATGCACCAGTTCGAGAAGCATGTCGCGCCAGGCTTCGCCGATGGTGGCGATAGCAAAGGTGCCGCTGGCGGCTGCTGCGGCGACGAGGCCCTGATCGGCAAAGCCCATGACCGGCATGGGGGCGAGCTCCTGCAGCGCGTCCAGCCCGGGATCGCCGAAACAGGCCACGATCACTCCGTCGGGCTGGTAGCCGGTGGCTATGGCGTTCGCATAGGCGTCGATCACGGCATGCCCAGCCACGGTAACCGCTGCGCGACTTGAGATATACCGGGCGCCGAACGGGGCAGTGACGGCCTTGAAATCTGCCTGGTCACCGACCTCGTCGATCGCCAAAAGCCGGATTGTTTCGGTAATTCCCGGCGACGTATTGGGGTTGATCAGCAGAATGTTTGGTTTGGGCATGAACAGCGGCCTGTAGCGGGCGTTATGAGCGCCAATCATGCACATTGTCTGGATTGCATACAAATCATTTTTGTACTGCATACGATCATGTCGGACGAATCCGCCGCAGATCGTTTCGTCAGAAATCGACCATAGTACCTGATAGGCTTGACGAAATTGGCCGTCTACATGGTCTGCGCGTAGGGCCGGCACGGCACACCCGCAAAAAATGCATAGAAGGCTCAGTTGACGAACCTCAATTTACGTGTTCGATTTGAACTAGAAATGTATACGAAATAGACGCATACCTCAAATGACAAGCGGCGTGACGACACGCAACGTGTATTCAGCCGACCATGGACACAGGCACTGGGAGCATCGCATGCACTTTCTCCATCGATCATTCGGACCCTTGAGGGTTGCCGCCCTGGCCGCGGGCGTCGCCCTCGGCGCGCTGGCTGCGCAAGGTGTGCTTGGCGCCGAGCGCGTCGACACTGTCATCGTCGCCGGTGCCGGCTCGGTCAACACGCTTGACCCGATCGCCTCCAACTACTTCCAGACCAACGATCTCACCAGCCGCGTCTATAGCCCGCTGGTCACCTACGATGTCGACCTCAATGTGGTGGGGGCGCTGGCGGCCGACTTCAGCGTTGCCGATGATGCGCAGTCGCTGACCTTCACCCTGCGCGATGGCGCCACGTTCCACGACGGCTCGCCGGTCACGTCGGCAGACGTTGCGTATACGCTCGATCGCATCAAGCGCCTGGCCACCGGCGTTGCCTCCTATATCGCGGTCTACGACGCCACCGAAATCACCGACGACAAGACCTTCACCATCAAGCTCAGCAAGCCGTCGTCGCTGTTCCTGACTTCGCTCAGCCGCATCTACATTATCAACTCCAAGCTGGTGGAAGCCAACGTCGGCACGGACGACGCGCAGGCCTGGCTGGCCGCCAATGATGCGGGCAGCGGCCCCTACAAGCTCACCTCGATCACTGGCAACGACATTACCCTCGACTGGGCCGAGACCTATTGGGAAGTGCCCGGCGATCGTCCACTTTCCTTCGTGTTCCGTCGCGTCGACGAAAGCGCGCCCAAGCGTGAAGAGTTGACCGTCGGCAACATCGACGTTGCCCGCAACATCCTGTCGCGTGATCTGGATGTGCTGGCCACGCAGCCCGGCGTCAGCGTCGTCTTTGGCTCCGCGCCTGCGGTCAATGGCATCTATTTCAACTACCAGAGCGGCCCTACGGCCGATGCCAAGGTGCGCGAGGCAATCCGCCTCGCCTATGACTATGAGGGCGGGTTCCAGGGCATCCACCGCGGGCAGGGAGCGCTGCCCGCCGGCCCTCTGCCCGATACGCTGTCGTGCCGCCCCGAATTCCCCGTCGTGGCGCGCGATGTGGAAAAGGCCAAGGCGCTGCTTGCCGAAGCAGGTGTCAGCGATTTGACGCTGACGCTGCGGTTCCAGCCGGCCTTTGAGGACCAGGTGCAGGAAGCGACACTTCTGCAATCCAATCTCAAGGATATCGGGGTGACGCTCAACCTCGAGCCGATCGCCTTCCCGAACTATCTGCAGATGTTGCAGGATCCCACGCAGATCCCGCAGTTGATGCTGCTGTCGGAAAACTCGCTGTTCCCCGATCCGGGCGTGTTCCTGGCCAATACCTTCATGTCGACGGCGGTCGGCACCAATCGCGCCGGCTTCAACAATCCCGAAGTCGACACCATCCTGACGGAAGCCCTCTCGACCAGCGACGAGGCCGCCCGGTGCGACATGTACAAGCAGGCGCAGGAAATTATCGAAGCCGAATCGGTGTTCATGCCCCTCTACTGGTCAGGTACCTATTCCGCCTTCCGTAGTGATCGCCTCAAGAACCCGCTCGAGGGCCAGGTCAACGGCAACTTCAAGCCGCTGCCCTACGAGCAACTGCCCTAGGAGCCCGCAATGGCCTACCTGCGCCTCATTGGCCAACGTCTGGTGATGACAATCCTGACGCTGTGGGGGTTGGCAAGCCTGGTCTTTATCATGATCAAGCTGCTCCCCGGCAATGAGGCGCAGGTGGCGGCCGGCCCTGGCGCCAGCGCGGCGCAGGTTGCGCTGGTAGCCGAACGGCTGGGACTGGATCGCCCCGTGGTCGAGCAATATGCAAGCTTTCTCGGCCGATTGCTGCGGGGAGACTTCGGCACCTCGGTCGTCTCTGCCAAGCCGGTGCTGACCGAGTTGACGGCCGTGCTGCCCAGCACCTTCGAGTTGATGATCGCAGCCAGCATACTTGGGGTCCTGATGGCCATTCCGCCGGCGCTGGTTGCAGTCGCCCGGCGCGGCCGGGCCTTCGATGGCAGCAGCCGTATCCTTGCCGTCGCCGGCGGCGCCATGCCGGCCTTCTGGCTGGCCCTGATGCTGCAATATCTGCTGGGGAGCGTCTGGCGCATTGCGCCGATCTCGGGCCAGCATTCGTTCGGGATATCGTCCCCCATCATGACAGGCATGCCGACCATCGACGCGCTGCTTGCCGGCAACCTGCCGGCGTTTGGCGATGCGCTCTCCTATCTCCTGCTGCCCGCCTTCGTCTTTGCGGTGCCCTTTGCCTCGCAGGTCTTTCGCCTGCTGCGGGCGACGCTGCTCGGGGTGATGGCGTCGGACATGATCCTGCCGCTGCGCGCCAAGGGGGCATCGACCCCGCGCATCCTGCTGCGGCATGCGCTGCCCAATGCCCTGCCGCCCACGGTCAGCCTGATCGGCACGCTGGTCGGCGGCATGGTCGGGGGTGCCATCTTGGTCGAGACGGTCTTCGCGCGCCGCGGCGTTGGCAGCTATCTGGCCAATGCGGTGGCGCTCAAGGATACCTATGCGGTGCTGGGCGCGGTGATGTTCGTGGGCGTCACGGTGTGCCTGGTCAACCTCGCGGCCGACATCTTCACCCTGATGCTTGATCCGCGCATCCGCGGCGCCCAGTTCAGCGGAGGCCAAAAATGACCCTGGTCCTGCCCACCGCCGCGCCTGCCAAAGCCAGGAAGACCGGCCGCTTCTCGGTCTATGAGATCAGCGTGTTCACCGCTGTGGCTGCACTCTTGCTGTTGGCGCTGGTCGGGCCGTTCCTAGCGCCCGACTCGATCTACACGTCCAACATGCTGATGACCCTGATGCCGCCCAGCGCCGAGGACTGGCTGGGCACGGATGACCAGGGGCGCGATATCTTCTGGCGACTGATTGCGGGGGCGCAGTTGTCGCTGTTCGCCACCATCCTGGTCGTCATCCTCTATTCGGCCATCGGCACGCTCATCGCTACCTTGGCGACAGTGGGGCCGCGCTGGCTCGACGAGCTGCTGATGCGGATCACCGATATCGGCATGTCGTTGCCAGGGCTTGTGGTGGCCCTGGGCATTGCTACCGTCCTCGGGCCCAGCCTGCAGTCCGGTATTATCGCCATGGCGCTGACCGGCTGGCCGATGACGGCGCGCATCTTGCGCACCACTATGCGCCAGACCATGGAGCAGCCCTTCGTAGAAGGCGCTCGCGTCTTGGGCGTTTCGCGCGGCCGGCTGATGCTCAAGCATGTGCTGCCCAATTCGGTCGACGTGCTGATCGTCAAATGGGCGGGCGATGTCAGCTACACCATGCTGATCCTGGCGGGCCTGTCCTTCATTGGTGTCGGCGCGCAGCCGCCCAGTCCGGAATGGGGCGCCATGATCTCGGGCGCGCGCAGCTACATGTCGATCGCCTGGTGGGCGGTGGCCGCGCCGGGTGCAGCCATCGTGGTCAACGCCGTCGCCTTTGCGCTGCTTGCCGATATCCTGCAGGTGCGGCGCGATCCTTCGTTGCAGAGCTGAACCGGACATGGACATGAGCCCTATCCCCACAAAGGTCGCGCCGGAGCGGTCGCAACGCTCCGCTCCCCTGCTATCGGTAGAAGCACTGAGCGCCGAAATCGGCAGCGGCGGCGACGTCGTGCGTCTGGTGGATACGGTCAGTTTCACTATCGGTCGCGGCGAGCGGGTCGCCCTGGTGGGCGAATCCGGCTCGGGCAAGTCGGTGACAGCACAGGCCATTATGCGGCTCAATCCGCGCGTGCGGCTGAGCGGGCGCATGCTGTTCGACGGCACCGACCTGGTCGGGCTGGCGCCGCGCCAGATGAATGCGTTCCGCGGCGGCCGCATCGGCATGGTCTTCCAGGACCCGATGAGTTCGCTTGATCCGCTGATGACCATCGGCGACCAGGTTGCCGAAACGCTGCGCGTTCGCGGCATATCGCGGCGTGAGGCTCTGCTGCGGGCGCGAGACGTACTGGACGAGCTCAAGGTGGCGCGAGCGGCCGAGCGGCTCGGCTCCTATCCGCATGAATTTTCCGGCGGCATGCGCCAGCGCGTGGTACTGGCCATGGCACTGATTGGCGAGCCCGACCTGCTGATTGCCGATGAGCCCACCACGGCGCTGGACGTGCGCGTACAGGAACATGTGCTGGATCTGCTAGACGAGATTTCGGCGCGCCGCGGACTGGCGGTTATGTTGATCACCCACGACCTGGGCATCGTCGCCGGCTTTGCCGATCGCTTGATGGTGATGTATTCGGGGCGCCTCGTCGAGGAGAACGAGGTCCTGTCGCTGTTCCGCGGGCCGCGCCACCCCTATACGCAAGGCCTGCTCGATGCGGTCCCGCGCGTCGATCGCACCGTGGCCCGGTTGCCCTCGATTCCCGGCACCCCGCCGATGCCGGCGCAACGACCGTCAGGCTGCCATTTCCATCCGCGCTGCCCGCAGGCCATGCCGGCCTGCAGCGAGGTCGTACCGCCCGAGACCCGCATCGCACCCGATGGCCGCGTGCGCTGCCTGCTGCATGGAGGACTGTGATGCTGCAGTTGCAGTCCGTCACCAAGAGCTTTGCCACCGGTCGCAACCAGCGCGTGGTCGTGCTCGACGATATCAGCCTCTCCGTTGAGGCGGGTCAGTCCGTCGGCCTCGTCGGCGAATCCGGTTCGGGCAAGTCCACGCTCATCCGCTGCGCACTGGGCCTGATGCGGCCCGATAGCGGTCGCATCAGCTACGACGGGCTTGATGTCACCCGGTCGGGCCGTGCCGACCATCTGCGCTTTCGGCGCGAGGTGCAATTGGTGTTCCAGGACCCCTATGCCAGCCTCAATCCGCGCATGACCGTGGAGGAGCTCGTCGGCGAAGGATTGCTCGTGCACAAACTGGAACGCTCCGCCGCCACGCGCCGCGACAGGGTGGTCGAGATCCTGCGCGATGTGGGCCTCGGCGAAGAAGCCCTGTCGCGCTATCCGCGCTCGTTTTCCGGCGGCCAGCGCCAGCGTATCGCCATCGCGCGCGCCCTGGTGATCCGGCCAAAGCTCTTGATCTGCGACGAGCCGGTCTCGGCGCTCGACGTCTCGGTGCAGGCGCAGGTGATCAACCTGCTGCAGGATATGCAGCAAAAGCTTGGCCTGGGCATCTTGTTCGTGGCGCATGACCTGGCCGTGGTACGCCACCTCTGCGAAACGGTGGCGGTCCTTGAGAAGGGCAGAATCGTCGAGCGCGGCACGCGTGAGGCGGTGTTCGAGCAGCCCCAGCATCCCTATACGCACTCGCTGCTTGAGGCGGTGCCGGTGCCCGACCCCGAGATCGGCCGAGCCCGGCGGGCGGCCCGTCAGGGCGTGGCATGAAGGCCTTCGGCACGATCGTGCCCTCATCCAAGGTCATGGTCGAGCGCGTCAGCATCGCCATGACGCGCGACATTGCCGATTTGTCGCCGCATTTTGCGCGCTTCGGCTTTGCTGGTCCCGTCGACACTGTGGTCGATGATTATCACTGGCCCTCCATGCTGGAGGCCGGGCGCCTGCTGACCGATGCCCGGGTGGACCTGATCTGCTGGAACGGCAGCAAGGGCGGCGAACTGGGCTTTGATCGCGACCGCGAATTGTGCAGACGGCTGGAAGAGAGCTATGGCGTGCCCGCGGTGACCTCGGTGCTGAGTCTTGACCAACTGCTGCGCGCGGCGGGCATCGAGCGCCTTGCCTTCGTGACGCCGTTCCGCCAGGCGGTCAATGATCGCATCACGCAGGTCTGGGCGGGCCAGGGCTATCACTGCGTCGCCGCGCGCGGCGCCGGCCTCAGCGATAATTTCAGCTATTCGCAGATGGGTGCGGCAACGCTCACCGCCATGGCGGTTGATGTGGCCGAAGCCGGGCCGCAGGCGATCGTCTTCTATTGCACCAACCTGCCGGGGGCGCCGCTCTGTGCCGGCCTCGAGGTCGAACTGGGCCTGCCCGTTCTGGACAGCGTCTCGGCCGGCGTCTGGGGTGCGCTGGACGGGCTTGGGCTGGCCCAGCACCTCGATGGCCGCTGGGGCCAGCTCCTCAGCGGAACGCGCCCTTCGCCTTGAGCCAATCGATGGTCGGCTGCAACCGGGCATAGACGTCGATCTGGTCGGGTGTGGCTGCCCCGGCGCGCAGGCGGCGCAGGCTGTCACGCAGCAGGCTGCGATACTCATCCAGATTTGCATCGGACTGGTGAGCCAGCCAGTCGGCGTCAAACACCGGCATGGCGAACTGGCCACGGTGAAATTCGACCCAGCGCGTCGCCTGCGGCACCAGGGCCAGCAGGGCCGGCCAGTCGATGTCGCCGGTGCCAAGCGGGGTCAGGTAGCGCCGCATCTGCTCGCCGTCGAAGGTGGTGTAGCTATCGTCGATGTGAATCTGGACCACGTGCGGCGCGATCCTACGGGTGCATTCGACAGCGTCTTCCAGCCGGCAGGCGACATTGACGGGATCATGGGCAATGCCGAGCAGCTCGGACGTCACGGCGTCGATGATGCGCAGGATTTCAAAACTCGATATTTCCTCATGCGTCTTGATCAACAGGCGGATGCCGGTGTCCCGCAGCGCCGGCGCCAGCTTGCGCACACCCTCGATGACGCCTTCGAGCTGGTCGGCCCAGGACACATCGGCATCGTCGCGATCCTCGATCATCCCGACTACGAAAAACAGGGTGCTGGCACCAAGAGCGGGCAGGGCGCGGATGAGGCGCTCCATACCCGCAACGACATCGCCGCTGCCCAATTCGGCCAAGGCGCCGCAGCGTTTGGGTTGCGCGGGATTGAAGGTGCCGGCGCCCGCATTGATGGACATGCCAAGCGCCGTCGCCCGCTCACGCGCTGTGGCCAGCATCTGCGGATCGAGACCGGGGAAGCTGCCCGGCAGATTGCCGAAGAGGACGGCGTCCATGCCAAGGGCCTTCGCGCGGTCGAGGATATCGCCAGGGCTCATCGCCTCATGGCCGGGGAGGCTGTTGTTGAAGATGCCGATCATTGCTCATCCATCAGTTCATGGAGTTATTGTATACAAATATGTTGCAGATCGAATGCGATTTTCAGATAGGTGCTATGAGAATGATGCAAGGCTGGTAGCGGCTTTGTAACGTCGGAGTACCATATACCAACGCTTTGATGAAAGGTCTGCATCGCACTGATCAGCGTAATCACACGTCTCGATCGGCAATATCACCAGCTTGCATCATCGTTTTTGCATCCGAAATAAGAAATTTTGTATGCGATCATGTTGACAATAAAAATACAAAGCGCCACGGTTAGGCCATCGAACCGGCGGAGAGCGATATGGCCAGCGTCAGGATAAACGACGTCGTCAAGACTTTCGCCGACACGCAGGTGGTCAAGGGCGTCTCGATCGACATCGCGAGCGGCGAATTCGTCAGCCTTGTGGGTCCATCGGGCTGCGGAAAATCGACGCTGCTGCGCATGATTGCAGGGCTCGAAACCATCAGCGGCGGCGAGATCGAACTGGACGGGCGGGTGGTCAACGCGCTTCCCGCCAAGGACCGCGATATCGCGATGGTGTTTCAGAACTACGCACTCTATCCACATATGACGGTGCGGCAGAACCTCTCCTTTGCGCTGGAAATGCGGCGTGCCCATGTCAGCCAGATTGGCATGGCGGTGACCCGGGCCGCGGAAATTCTCGATCTGACGCATCTGCTGGATCGCTATCCCCGCCAGCTCTCGGGTGGCCAACAGCAGCGTGTTGCCATGGGGCGCGCCATCGTCCGCGACCCGCAGGTCTTCCTCTTCGACGAACCGCTCAGCAACCTCGATGCCAAGCTGCGCGTGCATATGCGCACCGAGATCAAGGACCTGCACGAGCGCCTGAAGACCACCACGATCTATGTCACCCACGACCAGGTCGAGGCCATGACCATGTCGGACCGCATCGTGGTGATGCGGGGCGGGATCGTTGAGCAGGTTGGCACGCCCCTCGACCTCTATGACGCGCCGGTCAATGCCTTTGTCGGCACCTTCATCGGCTCGCCGGCGATGAACCTGCTGGCCGGCACTGTCGCGGCCGACGGGAAGTCGGTGCTGCTGGCAGATGGTCAGTCACTGGCCTGTTCCGGTGCGGCGCAAGCGAACCTGCCAGTGCAGATCGGACTGCGACCCGAACATCTCGCCATCGCTGAACAGGGCCTCGTGGCCAAGGTGGTGGTGGTCGAGCCGACCGGTGCGGAAACGCTGGTCGTCATCGAACTGGCCGGACAGCGCGTCAGCGTCATCGCCCGGGACCGTCCCGCGGTGCGGCGCGGCGACATGATTTCCATCCAGCCCGAACCTGGCCGGCTGCATCTGTTCGATGCCACGACGGGAATGCGGCTGTGAGCCGCCGGGGCCGGCGCATCGCGGACTGGAGCGGATAGCCCGCCGCTCCGGCCCATCCAAACCTGCAAACTCAATCCACCGTGCCCGCCACCGGGACACGGAACGATCTCTCACACCCAAGCGAGGCATTTATGACCAAGTCTGTCGATCTGTTCAAACGTGGCCTGTCCCGCCGCAGCATGCTCAAGGGCATGGCCGCCGGCTCCACTCTGCTGGCGATGCCATCCATCCTGACGTCGCGCGCCTTCGCGCAGGCGCCGGGCAGCAATCCGGGCAAGTACAAGCTCGATCTGGGCGGTTATTCGGGGCCAGAACTGAGCGACCAGCCGATCACGCTCAAGTTCATGCGCCAGGATTTTCCGCCCGCAGTGAACGACACCTTCAGCCTGGCCTATGCCGAGTTCACTGCGGCTTATCCGAACATCACCGTGGAAGAAGAACGGGTGCCCTATGGCGACCTGCCACAGAAGGTGCAGGTCTATGTGGCGTCCGGCAGCGCCCCTGACATCATGATGGGTCGCAACGACTTTGCCTCGGCCTATGCCGCTGGCGAGCTGGCCCTGCCGCTGCAGAACTTCCTCACCCCTGACTATATCGAGGACGTGTATGCGCCGCTGCGCGAGTCGGCGACGTTCGACGGCAACCTGCTGTGCCTGCCCTGGGAAACCAACCCGACCTTCCTCTACTTCAACCGCGACATATTCGCAGCCGCTGGAGTGGAAACACCGCCCGAGGTTAGCGATGTCAACGAAGGCTGGACGGTCGAGCAGTATCTGTCGGCCCTCGACGCCATCACCACGAGCTTGCGTGCGGCTGGCAATACTGAAACCTTCGGTCTGGCGGCGTCCATGTATGGCAATGGCGGACCTGGCTCGAACTATACCCAGCTCGAAAGCGTCTGGGTCCGCATGATGGGCGATCCCAAGGCGGCGCCCGACAGCTCGGTCTACAAGACCTTTCTCGGCGTATCCGAAGACGGCTTCACCGCCACCGGCTACCTCAATACGCCTGAAGCTGTGCAGGGCATGACCAACTACCAGACCCTTTTCACCAAGGGCTACACGCCGCAGGGCGCGCAGCCGGACATGTATCGCGGCGGTGTCGCGGCGACCTCGTTCGGATCGATGAACTTCGCCAACCGTTTCAAGGCCGAAGGCGACCCCTTCAGCTGGGGCGCGACCCCGGCGCCGCGCGGCACCATCGCCTATTCGACT
Organism: uncultured Devosia sp.; assembly: GCA_966192215.1. Classification (GTDB taxonomy): domain Bacteria; phylum Pseudomonadota; class Alphaproteobacteria; order Rhizobiales; family Devosiaceae; genus Devosia. Next base: position 29,425 of record CBIGSA010000001.1, read on the forward strand.
ACGGTGGCGGATTCCCCGTTTATCTGGTCGGGCACTCCGCATGCCAACGAGGCTGCGGCGCTGCTCGCCTACATCACCAGCGATGCCAAGCGCCGGGCCTTCCATGGCGCCTGGGGCTCCATGCCGGTGCGCCAGTCGCTGATCGCGGAGATTCCCGAGTACCAGACCAACCAGGTCAACATGCTCGCCGTATCCTGCGCCAACAATGCCTATGGCCCGCCCAAGACCGTGGGTTGGTTCGACTACTTCAGTGCCGCCAACCCGGCCGTCAAGGACATTGCCCTGGGTGCCGACGTGGCCACGCGCCTCACCGAGGCGGCAACCCAGATCGACGGCCTGCTGGCCAAGTACAAGTAAACGTCATTGCGGCCGCGACCGGTCGCGGCCGCAATTCGTGTTGGAGATGACGATGGCAAAAGCGGACTGGCTGGACGACCCGACGCGGCGTGGCGAATTGCTGTTCGGGCCGGCGATGATCTTCCCGGCCATGCTGGGCCTGGCCCTGTTCCAGTTCTTGCCGCTCGGCGCCGCTGTGACCAACAGTTTTCGTGCCTTCAACCCCTTCACCAAGCGTCCCAGCGGCTGGGTGGGTTGGGACAATTTCGGCGCGGTGTTGACGCAGCCGGCATTCCAGTCGGCGCTGTTCCTGACAGTGCTTTATATCGCGCTCCTGCTGGCCGTGGTGATCCCCTTGGCACTAGCGCTGGCGCTGCTGCTGGACCGGCGGCTGCCGGGGACCACCCTGGCCCGCGCCGCTATCCTGGGGGCATTGGCTGCCTCCGAGGCCATCAGTGCGCTGATCTGGAACCAGATGTACGCACCCAATTCGGGCCTGTTCAACGCCATCCTGCAGGCCATGGGCCTTGGCACTGTGCCCTTCCTGACCGATGGAAGCTGGGGCATTTTCAGCATTGTCATGATGACCACCTGGAAGGATGTCGGGCTGCCCATGCTGATCTTTCTGGGCGGATTACAGGCCATTCCACCCCAGCTCTATGACGCCGCCTCGATCGATGGCGCCAATCGCTGGAACATGTTCTGGCGCATCACCCTGCCACAAATGCGGCCCAGCCTGCTGCTGGCCGCCTTCATGGTCACGGTGTCGGGTGCGCGGCTGTTCACACCGATCATGTTGCTGACCCAGGGCGGCCCCAACGGGCGCACCAGCAATGTCACCTACTACTCCTATTCGCAGGCCTTCGAGTTTTCCTCGCCCGGCCTGGCCTCTGCCAGCGTCATGGTCATGCTGCTGGTGATGCTCGTCATCACCCTGCTGCAGGTCCTGCTGACCCGCCAGCCCAAGGGGATGCAACGATGAGCTCCGCAACCTCCACGCCCGAAGCCGCAGTCCAGGTAAGCCCCCAGAGAGGAGAAGGGGTCCAGGCCCGCAAGCCTGTCGTCGGCATCGCGCTATTGATCCTGATCGCCGTTCTGTTCGCCTTTCCGATCGTCTGGTCGACGCTGACTTCGTTCAAGAGCACCGGCGACATCGTCAAGACGCGCTACCCGTTGTCGATCTTCAGCTTCGTGCCGCCCAATCCAACCTTCGAGAATTACTGGATCCTCTTCGCCGATCTCGATTTCCACCGCTACCTGCTCAACACCCTGATTGCCAGCTTCGGCCAGGTGGTGCTGGCGGTGATCACCTCGACCTTGGCCGGCTATGCATTTGCACGGCTGCGTTTCCCGGGCAGCAACATCCTGTTCGCCGCGACGCTGGCAACGTCCTTCATTCCGCTCGAGGTCATCCTCGTGCCGCTGTTCCAGGTGGTGACGGGCATGGGCCTGGGGGGAACTTACCCGGCACTGTTCCTGCCGTTTTCCTTCCAGCCCTTCGGCATCTTCCTGATGCGCCAGGCCTTCGCTGCCATTCCGGCCGAACTCGGCGACGCCGCGCGGGTCGATGGCGCCAGTTCCTGGAAGATCTTCTGGCGGATCGCCTTGCCCAATGTGCGACCGGCGCTGGCGACGCTGGTACTCATTCAGTTCATCTGGAGTTGGAGCGCCTATCTCTGGCCGCTGGTCATCATGCCCGACCCTCAGAAACAGATCGCGCAGGTCATGCTGGCGGGCATCAAGTCTTCACCCAATTTCCCGCTCGACGGACCGCTTTTTGCCGGCGTGACGCTAGTCACGGTCCCACTCGTCATCCTGGCCATTGCCCTGCAACGCTATTATGTGCGCGGGCTGATGAGCTCGGGCATCCGCTAACCAACCGAGATATCTATGCCCTCCATCCCTCTCTCCCGCCTCCAGCTCCGTCTTGCAGCAACCCGGGCCATCATGGCCGGTTCCGGTGTCGATACGCTGGTCGTCTTCGGCAATCCCTCGCGCATCGGTGGCGGTGGTGTGTTGCACTATCTCTGCGGCTGGTCTCCCGGCGGGGCCGCGTCGACGCTGATCGTGCCGCTATCGGGCGATCTGCAGGTGGTCTCGGCCGGGCCCAATGTTACCCGCGTCTTCAACCAGCGGCTGGTCGGGCTTGGTGCGGCCACGGCCTATGCGGGAACGGCCGACCTGGCCCGCAAGACGGTGGCTGCAGTTCAGGCCCTGGGTGGCGGCACGATCGCCACCTATGCCGAGGGCGAAATGCCGGTGATCCTGCGCGATGCGCTCGATCAGACCTTCCCGCGTCGCGCCAGCCTCGACAAGCTGTTGCATGACATGCGGCTCCGGCGTGACGACGACGAGATCGCCATGCATTTGCGTGGCGCCGAGATCGCCGTGGCCATGGTCGATACCGCCATGCGGGTCGGCGGCATGGCTGATGCGACGCCGGCCCAGATCATGACCGAGGTCGAGCTCACCGGCCGCCGCATGGGTTCAGAAAATGCCGGCCTCTGGCTGGCGACGGGCGAGCGTCCGCCCACCACCTATTTCGAGCTGTTCGAGCTCAACGACAGCCTGGGCCCCAATGACCGCGTGCAGCTTGGGGCAACGCTGCAGGTTGAAGGCTACTACGCCCAATGCCTACGCACGGGCATTCGCGGCACCCCCACCCAGGAACTGCTGGACTGCACAGCGCGGCTGATCGACATGCAGGACAAGGCCCTTGCAACCCTGGTGCCCGGGCAACCGCTGTCGCGCCTCAGCGACGTGCTCGAAGCAGAGATCGATGCCTTCTGTCCCTATGAGCGGACCGCCGATCCATTCCGCTTCCAATCCTGCCACGCTTTGGGCATCAACTATGCCGAACCCAGCTGTGCCGGGGTGCTCAATGCGGCGCGCGACAAGTCGAAAGACGGCGAGGGACCGCTGGTGATGGAGAACATGGTGATCGAAATCCACCCCAATTTTACCCTGCCGACACTGGGCCATGTCTGCATCGGCGACATGGCGCTGGTGACGGCCACCGGCGCCAAGTGGATCACCGATTATCCTCGCGAACTCATCCGGCTCTGAGGACGACGTCATGCACCCTGCCACAAGCGGCTCGACTGTAACCCTGCTCGTCCACGGCACCGTGGTCACCATGGATGCGCAAAGACGCATCATCGAGGATGGCGCCGTCGCCTATGACGGCGACCGGATCGTCGGCGTCGGCACCACTGCCGACCTCTCGGCGCAATATCCTGGTGCCGAGCGGATCGACTGCAAAGGCAGGGCCGTCATTCCGGGCCTCGTGGATGCGCATGGCCATGCCGGTCATTCGCTGGTCAAGACGCTGGGCGCCGATACGCCGTCGCTGTGGATGCGCATCGTCACGCCGATGTACTTCCACTATACGACGCCCGAGTTCTGGCTGGCGGACGGCTATCTCTCCGCTGTCGACCGGCTGCAGAATGGCGTCACCACATCGGTCAGCGTCGTGGGCTCTGCGCCGCGCAGCGACGATCCGACCTTCGCTATCAACCAGACCAAGGGCTATACCGACGTCGGGTTGCGCGACATCGTCTGCTGCGGACCGGCGGGCTTCCCGTGGCCGCACCCGACCACGCGCTGGCACGGCGGCACGCCCAAGGCCTATTCGGTCAGTTTCGACGAGATGCTGGCCGGTGCCGAAGCCGTCATCGAGACGGTGAACGGCACGGCCAATGGGCGGATCAAGGCCTTCGTGACGCCCTTCACCATCATGCCCTCGATCGACCCGTCGAACCCGACGACGCCGGACCGGGCCACCCGCAGTACGCCGGAAGACCGGATGCAGGGCCGCAAGGTCAAGGAACTGGCGGCGCGGCACAAGACGCGGATCCATTCAGATGCCTTCGCCGGGCATGTGCGCATGGCCTGGCAGGATCCCGAAAGCGCCATTCTGGGCCCCAATGTGCATCTGCAGCATTGCATCGGCCTGTCGCTGGAAGAAGTGGATATCCTCGCCGAAACCGGCACCAACATGACCCATTCGCAGGGCGGACGTGCGCCGGTCATCGAGATGATGCAGCGCGGGGTCAATGTCGCCATCACCACCGACGGCACCGCGCCCTGGGCGACGTTCGATATCCTGCAGGCAGCACGCTCGGTGCAACTGGCGCATCGCTGGCGCAACCAGGACGCCTATCTGCTGCCGCCCGGCAAGCTGTTCGAGATGATTACGGTCGACGCGGCCAAGGCACTGGGCATGCAGGACGAAGTCGGTTCGCTCGAAGTGGGCAAGAAGGCCGACATCACCATCGTCAACATGCGCAAGCCGCATCTAGTGCCCAACTGGATGGTGATCCACCGCCTGGTCTATGAAGCGGTGGGGCAGGATGTCGAGACGGTCATCTGTGATGGTCGCGTGCTGATGCGTGATCGCGTCATCCAGACCGTGGATGTCCAGGCCATCATGGATGAGGCCGAGCGCCAGTCCTGGGCGGTCGTCGAGCGCGGCGGACTGCAGGACCACCTGACAGGTCCGGGCTGGGGCCAGATCCATCGCACCTTCGATGCGCCGATCACCCTGCCGACGCCCCCGGCGACGCAGCCATGATCACTCTGGTCAAGGCCGCCTTCGTCATCGGATACGAGCATGGCGACCATGTTATCATCGCCAATGGCGCGGTGGCCTATGAGGGCGACAGCATCATCTTCGTCGGGCGGGACTTTCCCGGCACACCGGATCGCGTCATCGATGCCGGCGAGGCAATCCTCAGTCCGGGCTTCATCGACCTCGACGCGCTGGCCGATATCGACCATGCCATCCTCGACACCTGGCACGGGCCAGATACCGCGTCGGCGCTCGAGTGGTCAGAGGACTATTTCCACCATCGCCGGCACGACGTATTTCCGCCCGCCGATCGCGACTTCCGGCATGAATTCGCTTTCGTTCAGCTGATCCGCAACGGCATCACCACCGCCATGCCCATCGGCGGCGAGATGCACAATGCCTGGTGCGAGACCTATGAGGAATGGGCCGCGGCAGCCGATATCGCCGGGCGTCTCGGTCTGCGCGTGTATATGGGACCCAGCTACCGCTCGGGCGTCAATGTCGTCCTCGGCGACGGTGCGCGCGATGTGCTGTGGAATGAAGCGCTGGGGGAGGCCGGGCTCGACGATGCAATCCGCTTCGTCGAGGATTTCGACGGGCGCCACGACGGGTTGATCCGCGGCGCCCTGCTGCCGGCGCGCATCGAGACCGTTACTCCAGCGCTGATGCGACGAACCGCTGAGGCAGCACAGCGGCTCGGCGTCAAGGTGCGCCTGCATTGCCTGCAGGGCCAGAAGGAGTTGCGCTACCTCAAGGACTGGTATGGCAAGAGCCCACTCGACCTGCTTGACGAAGCCGGCCTGTTGGGGCCGAACCTGCTGATCCCGCACGGCATCTTCATCGGCGGCCATAGTCGCAACCCTGATGGTTCACCCGACGATTTAGAACGCCTTGCTGCCAGCGGCGCCACCGTCATCCACTGTCCGATGACGTCGCTGCGTTACGGGACGGCGCTCGAGACCATGCCGCGTTATCTCGCGGCGGGCGTGAAGATCGCCATGGGCACAGATTCCTATCCGCCCGACATGATCCGCAACATCGATATCGGCGTGCATGTGCCCAAACTGATGGAGGGCCGCACCGGGGCGGGCAGTGCTGCCGATATCTATCGCGCGGCCACGTTGGGCGGCGCCAGGGCGCTGGGGCGGGACGATCTCGGACGCCTAGCGGTCGGGGCCAAGGCGGATATGATCATCGTCGACCTCACCGATCCACGGGTCGGGATGATCGACGACCCGATCCGCACGCTGCATATGAACTGTACTGGCGCCAATATCGACACCGTCATCGTCAACGGACGCTCGGTGATGGAAGGTCAGCAGCTTCCTGGCATTGATGCCGCTGCGATGCAGCATAGGCTGCAGGACTATTTCACCCGCATGAAGGCTGGCTACAGCGCGCGTGATTACCGGCGTCGCACAAGCGAGGAGATCTTTCCGCCCAGCTTTCCCCTGCGTTCATGACCATAAGGCGTCGTGACATTGTGCACGAACTTGCATCAGGGTGAATGCAAACTTGCCTTGCAATGGGGAACTGCCTATCTAGCGAAGGAAGGGGCCGGGGTCCACATGCTCAATATCGACGAAACCAAGAACGCCTCAGCGCGCTGGAGCGCCATCTACGACGAATTGAAGGCGGCAATACTCGCGCATAGCATTCCTCCTGGCACCAAGTTGCCAGAGGACGAGCTGGGTGAGGTGTTTTCCGTCAGTCGCACGATTGTTCGCTCCGCGCTGCAGGCGCTGGCGCATGACCGGCTGGTCCAGCTCGAGCCCAACCGCGGTGCGTTTGTGGCCAAGCCGACTAAGAAAGAAGCGCGCGAAGTATTCGAGGCACGGGCCTTGATCGAACCGCGGGTGGCGGCCATGGCGGCGGCCATTGCCAAGCCCGCCGACGTCAAGATGCTGCAAAAGCACCTCGAAGAAGAACACCGGGCGCTGCATGAGAACCGTCAGGGCGACGCCGTCCTGTTGTCGGCACGCTTCCACGAGGGCATCGCTGAAATTGCCGGTCAGTCCATCCTGACTGAGTTTGTGCGCAGCCTGTGCTCCCGCTCTGCCCTGATCATCTCGCTCTATTCTCGGCGCAATGACGCGTTCTGCGAGAGCCATGCGCACAAGGCCCTGGTCGATGCTATTGCGGCCAATAGCGAACGCGATGCATCGGAGCTGATGACCAGTCATCTGGTGGATCTCCTTTCTGGCATCGATGTTTCCGACAAGGAGCAGCAAAGCAAAAAGCTGTCGGAGATCTTGCGGGGCAGTCAGGGCTAGTTATCGGCAGGCTCGAAGAGCACCCTACGGTCCGCCACAATGGTCGAATATGCACTATCCAGGACATTTTGAATAAGATATTTGCTGTGCCGCCTGTGCCGATGTCTTGGGTCGAACGCAGCTGGTCCAATATCGGATCATCCTGACAACTGCTAGTCTATACCCGGCCCCACGGCTGCCATCTGCCTACCAATGCCCCGAATGTCCGCTATCTGGCGCCGGCCCACCAAAACCCGACAGTCCGTACACGGCCCCCTTTCGGCCGTTGAGGTTGAACCTGCAAACACCCAAAAGCAGGCGTTGTTGCGGCCGACAGCGGTTGCTTATCCGTGACTATGCCCATGGCGGTGATGGAGGTCCGGATAATGCGGATGTTTGTGCCGCATGGGTTCGTGCCGGTGCCAGTGCGAGTGCGGTTCGGTGATCGGACCGTCGTGAACATGCTGATGATGGGCGTCATGCACGTGGGCATGGTCGTGCTCAAGCGCTTCGTGGTAATGCTCATGATCGTGCCGCTCCGCCAGGTGCAGCCATAGGCCAATGGCCATGAGAACACCGGCCCCGGCCAACTGCCAGGTGATGCTGTCCTGGAAAATGGCTATCGCAAGCACAGCGCCAATGAAGGGCGCCAACGAGAAGTACGCCCCCGTGCGAGCAGTCCCCAGGTGGCGGAGACCCAGCATGAACATGACAAGGCTCACCCCTACGCCGAGGAAGCCGACCAACGCGCCTGCACCTATCAAACCCGCACTGGGCAGCGACGCCCCGAGCGACAGAGCCAGAACAAGATTGGTCGAGCCGGCGACTAGGCCCTTGATCATGGCGATTTCAACGGGGTCTGCGGACGAGAGCTTGCGGGTGAGATTGTTGTCAATGCCCCAGCTCAGGCAAGCAGCTGCGATGAACAGGCTGCCGGTATCGAGGCTAAGGCCGTCGCCGGTCCAGGACAGCAGCACTGCGCCGGCAAGGATGGCTGCCGCACCGAGAATGAGCTGCCGATCTACGTTCTCCCTGAACACGATCCACGCGATCGCCATCGTGGCCAGACCTTCCAGGTTCAGCAACAAGGATCCAGAAGAGGCGCTGGTCTGCGACAGGCCGAACATCAGGAATAGGGGTCCCAGCATGCCACCGAATACGACAACGGCGGCGAGCCAAGGCATGTCAGCCCGGCGAAGCGGAGCCTCTGGCGATGGCAACTCGATCAATGGGCGCACCACATGGACGATAGCGAGTCCGAGGCCGGCTCCGAGGTAGAGAATGCCCGCCAAAAGCCATGGATCGACCGAACCGATCAGGAGCTTGGAAAGCGGCGCAGAGGCGCCGAAAAGCGCTGCCGAGCCGAGTGCGAGGGGTACTCCCGGCCAAAGAAGAGATGTCTTGGTCATGCGTTCAAGATAGCGCAACCTCTGCGAGGTGCAACGGAGTGATCAATCGACGCGGCCTAGGCAAGTTGGCCGGAAGATTGTCCGCTTCACTGGCGTTACCCCGAAAAGCAGACCGTCCGTTTCTCACCTCATAGCCGACGCAAGTCCGAGCAGATGGTATCCACCCTCCCCGCAAGGAGGAGGGTGGACAATTATGCTCAGAGATTATCTCCCAGCCAGTCCGTGGTTTCGGCGATAACCTTGGCGGCGATTTCGGGCTGGTTGCTGTAGACGCCCAGCATGTGATCGGTGCCCGGGATGGTCAGGGCGGATTTGGGGCCGGTGGCCAAGGCCAGATATTGCTCGAAATAGCCGGTGGCCGGATCGGCTTCGCCGGCAATGGTGAGGAAGGGGCCATCGAAGCCGGCAAAGGCGGCGGCCAGGTCGTGCTGCTCGATGCTGTCGAAGAAGGGCGCATCGAGCGTGATGACCCGCCAGCCCAGATCCACGGTGAAATTGCCGGTTTCGCGGGCGGTATCGAAAGCCTCCTGGCCGAGGAATTCGAGAAATTCGCCCTTGAGATCGCCCATCTGGCCCCAGGTGACGATGGCTGGATAATGCTGCTGGTCCAGCATGGCGATGGCAGCGCCGAAGCTGTAGCCGAGCACGCCGATGCGGGCGGGGTCGACGCCTTCGATGCCGGCCAGGTGGCTGCGGGCAATGGCGGCATCCTCCAGCATACGATCGATGGTGACCGAGGCTTCGCTGGCCGGGTCGCTGTCGCCATAGCCGCGGAAATCGACGCGCAGCGAGGCGATGCCGGCTTGGGCGAGGGAAGCGGCCTGGGCGGCGAAGATGCCGCCGATTTCGTCGCGGGAACTGGCAAAGCCATGCAGCATGACAACGGCCGGGCCGGTGGCGCCAGCTTCGGGCAAAGACAGCGTGCCGACAATGCCCTTGTCGAGGGTGATGGTGGTTTCGGCCGCCAGGGCGGGCTGGGCGGCGGCGATGGCCAGGATGGCGATGGCGAGGGTTTTGACGGTGGTGGTCATGGCGGAACTCCCTGGGTTGATGACCCAGTTTCTAGCCAGCGGCCGGGCCGCAGGATTGAAGAAATCCGTCAATCGGCAAGGGCAAAAGGTTGCCGTTGACCGCGTGCTATAATTCGATATATCTCGATATATGGAATCAAATGACGCCATCATGGTTTTCTCCGCCCTGTCGCAGGGGACGCGGCTTGCCGTGTTCCGGCTGCTGATGGAGCACGAGCCGGAAGGACTGCCCGCGGGTGAGATCGCCGGGGCGATGGACGTGGCGCAGAATACGATGTCGACACATCTGGCCATCCTGAGCCGGGCCGGGCTGATCGCCGCCAAGCGCGAGGGCCGGACCATCCGCTACCGGGCCGAAATGGACCGGGTGCGCGAGATTGCCAGCTTCCTGGTGCAGGATTGCTGCGGGGGACGGCCCGAGCTCTGCGCGCCGCTGGTGGCCGAATTCACGCCCTGCTGCAGCCCGGAGGAAGGGAAAAATGCCTGCTGACCGCGTCTATAATGTGCTGTTCCTGTGTACCGGCAATTCGGCCCGATCCATTCTGGGGGAAGCGCTGCTGAACCATGTCGGCGGCGGCCGCTTTCGCGCCTATTCGGCGGGCAGTACGCCCAAGGACCAGGTTCACCCCATGACGCTGGAGGTGCTGCGCGCCGCCGGGATCGGTACGGAAGGGCTGCGGAGCAAGCCCTGGGACGAATTCGCCCGGCCCGGCGCGCCGCAAATCGACTTCGTCTTCACCGTCTGCGACAATGCCGCGGGCGAAGCCTGCCCGATCTGGCCGGGCCAGCCGATGACGGCGCATTGGGGCATCGAGGACCCCGCCGCGATGGCCGGCACCGAATTCCAGCGGCGCGCGGCCTTCGAGGATGCCCTGCGCTACCTGCGCAACCGCATCGCAGCTTTTGCCAGCCTGCCGCTCGACAGCATCGACCGCATGGCGCTGAGCTCCAAGCTGGCCGGGATCGGCGCCATGGAAGGGTCGACCGCCAAATCGTCGGGCGCCGCGTGACGGGCCTGTCGCGAAGGCTGGCGAGTGAGGCGCTGGGCACGGGACTGCTGCTGGCGACGGTGGTGGGGTCGGGCATCATGGCGGCGCGGCTGACCGGAGATGTCGCCCTGGCGCTGCTGGGCAACACGATCGCCACCGGGGCGATATTGTTCGTGCTGATCACCATACTGGGCCCGGTTTCGGGCGGGCATTTCAACCCGGCGGTGAGCCTGGTCGCGGCGCTGCGGCGCGAGCTGTCGTGGCGCGATGCGGCGCTGTATGGCGGGGCTCAGGTGGCCGGCGGCGTGGTGGGCATGCTGCTGGCCCATGCCATGTTCGACCTGCCGCTATGGCAATGGGGCATGCAGGTGCGGAGCGGCGGCGGGCAATGGCTGTCGGAAGGGGTGGCCACGTTCGGGCTGGTGCTGGTCATCCTCGCCGGCATGCAGCTGCGGCGGGAGGCCGTGCCGGCGCTGGTGGGATGCTACATCACCGCGGCCTACTGGTTCACCGCCTCGACCTCGTTCGCCAATCCGGCCGTGACGCTGGCGCGGGCGCTGACCGACAGTTTTTCCGGCATCAGGCCGGTGGATGCGCCCGGCTTCATATTGGCCCAGATCGCCGGGGCGCTGCTGGCGCTGGGGCTGGCGGGCTGGCTGTTGCGGCCCATGGAGGAAGAGGCACGATGAGCGTCACCATCTATCACAATCCCGATTGCGGCACGTCGCGCAATACGCTGGCCATGATCCGCCAATCGGGCGTGGAGCCGACGGTGATCGAATATCTCAAGACGCCGCCCACCGGGGAGCGGATAATGGAACTGGTGGCGGCGGCGGGGCTGAGTCTGCGGCAGGCGCTGCGGCAGAAGGATACGCCCTATGCCGCGCTGGGGCTCGATAATCCCGATCTTGATGACAATGCGCTGCTCGATGCGATCGCTGACCATCCCATCCTGCTCAATCGGCCCTTCGTGGTGACGCCGCGCGGCGTGCGGCTATGCCGGCCCAGCGAGGTGGTTCTGGAGATCCTGGAGAATCCCGATATCGGGCCCTTTACCAAGGAAGATGGCGAAGTGGTTATCCCAAAGCGGGCGGATTGACCGGATATTGTTGCGTCATTTGCCTGTTTCGTCGAATGTTTCTGCGGTGGCGCGGCAAGCGGCTGCCACAATTGCATGAAACCGGCTGAGGCCGCATGCTAGCATCGGGCTGCCGATGGGGGCATGAGAGGCCGAAATGGACGACGTCATCATTCTGGGAGCGGGCATTGTCGGGGTGGCGACGGGCATCCACCTGCTGCGGCGCGGACGCAGCGTTACGTTGATCGACAAGAACCAGCCGGGGCGCGAGACCAGTTTCGGCAATGCCGGCATCATCCAGCGCGAAGGCGTGCGGCCGCATGCCTTTCCCCGCGACCTGCATACGCTGATGCAGGTGGGCCTGCATCTGTCCACCGCCGCCCGCTATGAGCCGCTGGCGCTGCCGCGGCTGGCGCCGGCTCTGCTGCGCTATTGGTGGGAATCCTCGCCCGAGCACTACCGCAAGGTGGTGCAGAGCTATGCCCCGCTCATCGCCCGCTCGATCGTGACCCATGCCGAGCTGATGGCGCAGGCGGGGCCGGAGGCCGAGGCGCTGGTAAGCAAGAGCGGGTGGCTGCTGGCCTTCCGCAGCGACAGGGGCCTGCGACGGGAAGCGGAAAAGGCGCGGCAGGACCATGACCAGTTCGGCATTTCCCACCGCGTGGTGGAATGGCCCGAACTCAAGCAGATGGAGCCCGACCTCAAGGGCGGGCTGGCCGGCGCCATCCACTGGACCGACCCCTGGACGGTACGCGACCCGGGTGCGCTGGTGACGCAATATTTCGAGCTGTTCCAGCGGCTGGGCGGGACTTTCGTATCCGGCGCTGCCAGCGGGCTGGTGCGGGACAGGGATGGCTGGTCAGCCGATGTGGGCGGGGCCAGGCATGCCGGCCAGCAGGCGGTGATCGCGCTGGGGCCATGGGCACCCGACATACTCGACCGGCTGGGCTATCGCCTGCCGCTCTTCGTCAAGCGCGGCTATCACATGCATTACGGCGCCGAGGGCGGCGCCAGGCTCAACCAGCTCGTGCTCGATGCCGAAGTGGGCTATGTGCTGGCGCCGATGGCACGGGGCATCAGGCTCACCACGGGCGCGGAATTCGCCATGCGCGACGCAGCACCGACGCCGATCCAGCTCGGCAAGGCCGAACAGGCGGCAAAGGAATTGTTCCCGCTGGGCGAGCGGCTCGATCCGCAGCCCTGGAAGGGTGCCCGCCCCTGCACGCCCGACATGATGCCCATTATCGGCAAGGCGCCTCGGCATGAGGGGCTCTATGTGGGGATCGGCCATGCCCATCACGGCTTCACCCTGGGCCCGGCGACCGGCGAATTGCTGGCACAGGCCATGACCGGGGAAGCCACCGCCATCGACATCAAGCCATTCGGCATGGAGCGGTTCGTCGGGCATCGCTGAAGGAGGCTCCTACGCCTCCAGCGGATAGCGTCGACTCCTGCTGCCCTCCCGCCAGGGAAGGTGAGCTTCACCCTGACCAGCCTGGGTTGACATACCGTCTTGCGCGCCGTATTTAACACATCACGTAATTAGCAAGGTATGCAATTATGGCCGACATGCTCAGCACCACGTTCGCCGCCCTGGCCGATCCGACGCGCCGCGCCATCCTGGCGCGGCTGACGCATGGACCGGCGACGATCAATGAGCTGGCCGAGCCGTTCGCGATGACACTGCCCTCGGTATCGCGGCATGTGAAAGTGCTGGAAGAAGCCGGGCTGGTCAGCAAGGCGCGCGAGGCGCAGTTCCGCTCATGCCGGCTGGAAACATTGCCGCTGGAGGCGGCGGATAGCTGGCTGGCCGAATACCGGCAGTTCTTCAACGAACGGTTCGACCGGCTGGAGGTCCAGCTCAAGACGATGATGCAGGCTCGCAAGGAAGGGGAGCAGTGATGGCAACCTACAATCTGGAGCGCGGCTTCACGCTGACACGAATGCTCGATGCCCCGCCCGATGTGGTGTGGCAGGCCTGGACTGAGCCGCAATATCTCGACTGGTTCTTCAACCCGGATACCACACCGACCAGGCCGACCTCGGTGGACCTGCGCGTGGGCGGGGCCTGGCGGCAGCATATGGTGGAGAATGCCGAGCGGGACTACATGACCGGCGGCATCTACCGCGAAATCGTGCCGCAGCGGCGGCTGGTCTTCTATTGGGGCGCCAGTGGCGGCTGGCCGGACACCGACCAGCCCGACGGGCCGGAAGTGACGGTGGAACTGACACCAGTGGGCGCGCGCACGCGGATGGTCGTGTCGCTGCGGCTGCCCGACCAGTTGAGCGACGCGGCCGCACAGGCCTGGCTGGATATGGGGGTGGAGCCGGGCATGGCGATGACCATCGACCGGCTGGTGGCACAGCTGCGGGCCAGGGCCGCCTGATTGAGGGCAATCCCGGCCGGGGCCGGGATTGCGTATCGATGGCGGCTAGCTTACCGCCGGTTCAATGAAGAGCGTCAGCGTGCCACCCTGGATGGTGGCGCCGATGACGTGATCGAGCGGGATGCTGGCATCGTCCAGGGCGCCCGAAATGGCCGGATTGACCGCGATGGCGGAGCGGATCGTGCTGATCTCGGTATCGACCAGGCTGCGCTCGCAGCCATCAATGCGCACCAGTTCGAGACTATCGGCGCCCGCAATCGCACCCGGCGTGGCATAGAGGCCATTGGCCAGAGCCAGCACGCCGATATTGCAGTCGAGCGTGGCTATGCCGAAGCCAGCGCCGACCGGGGTGGCCAGTTCGCCACCAATGGCGCCGTCACTATCGTCCGTGGCGCTGTCGTTGTCGTCGTCGCTACCCGAAGGCGAGAAGCGCGGCTGCCAGCGCAGCCGCCGAAATGTAGCTGTTGGTTCGCATTGGTGCACTCCTTCATCAGTGAAGGGCCAACGCGAATGTCAAAAAGCGAGATGCATCACAATCGGACGGGGTTAATGCCGGCTTGCCGGATTCGGCGCAATGGGCCGGGAGCGGCACAGGGCCGCCCCGCCATGGCCTAGCGCAGCCACCCGCTGGGACGGGGGTGGAGCTCCATCTGGCCGTCCTTCGTCGCCTCGTCGATGGCGGCGATTTCCGCGGCGCTGAGGCTGAGATTGTTCAGCACGCCCAGATTGTCCTTGAGCTGGTCGAGACTGCGCACGCCGATCAAGGCCGAGGTCATTTCCGGGCGGCGCAGGACCCAGGAGAGCGCAAGCTGCACCATGGACTGGCCGCGGGAGCGGGCAATGTCGCCCAGCCGGTCGACCGCTGCGAGAACACGCGGTTCGATATGGCTGGCGCGGAGCGAGCCATTGGGATTTTCGCCGCGGGTGCCGGTCCTGTCGCCCGAATTGTATTTGCCCGACAGCACACCCTGCGCCAGGGGCGAGAAGGCGATGATGCCGATGCCGAGCTCGCCGCAGGCATCGATCGTGTGATCGTTCTCGATCCAGCGATTGATCATGGAATAGCTGGGCTGATGGATCGTGGTCGCCACGCCCATTTCCTTGAGAATGCGATGAGCCTCGCGGGTTTCCTTTTCCGGATAGGAGGAAATGCCGACATAGAGCGCCTTGCCCGAGCGAACGGCATGGGCCAGGGCGCCCATGGTTTCCTCCAGCGGGGTCTCGGGATCGAAGCGGTGGGAATAGAAGATATCGACATAGTCGAGCCCCATGCGCTTGAGCGACTGATCGAGGCTGGCGAGCACATATTTGCGGGAGCCGAATTCGCCATAGGGGCCGGGCCACATATTGTAGCCGGCCTTGGTGGAGACGATCAGCTCGTCGCGATAGGGGCGGAAATCGCGGGCCATGACCTGGCCGAACAGTTCCTCGGACGAGCCGGCCGGCGGGCCGTAATTATTGGCGAGGTCGAAATGGGTAATGCCCTGGTCGAAGGCATAGCCCAGGATTTCCATGGCCGAGGGATAGTCGCGCGTGCCGCCGAAATTCTGCCAGAGGCCGAGGCTGACGACCGGGAGCTTGAGGCCGGACCGGCCCGAGCGCCGGTATTGCATCGTGTCATAGCGCGCCGTATCGGCCCGATAGGTCATGGTCGTCTCCCAACGATTTCTCGATTTGGCCCGGTGGGCGGGCAATGATATGAGCGGGCCGATGACGAAACCGACGCGCAATATGAACGCTAATCTGCCCCAGAGCGACCAACCATACAAGGTGATGGCGATCTATAAATTCGCCGAACTGCCCGATGCCGAAGCGATCCAGCCGGAACTGGCGGCCTTCTGCTGCGGGCGCGGCATAAAGGGCACGCTGATCCTGGCGCCGGAAGGGATCAATGGCACGGTGGCCGGGACGCCGGAGGCGATCGACGCGCTGGCGGAATGGCTGCTTGCGGGCGAGATGCTGGGCGGACGGCTCGAGGGCGCGGAAGTGAAATATTCCACCGCCAGCACCATGCCCTTCCTGCGCATGAAGGTGCGGCTGAAGCCGGAAATCGTGACGCTGCGGGCGCCGGAAGCCAATCCGGCGCGGCAGGTGGGCACCTATGTCGAGCCGGAGGACTGGAACGGGCTTATCGCTCGCAATGACGTGGTGCTGGTCGATACGCGCAACGATTATGAAGTGGGGCTGGGCACGTTCCAGCGAGCGCTGGATCCGGCGACCAAGAGCTTCACCGAATTCAAGGCTTATGTGGCTGCTCATCTCGATCCCCAGCGGGACAAGAAGGTGGCGATGTTCTGCACTGGCGGTATCCGCTGCGAGAAGGCATCGAGCTATCTGTTGAGCCAGGGCTTCGAGGAAGTGTTCCACCTCAAGGGCGGGATCCTCAAATATCTCGAAGTGGTGCCGCAGGAAGAAAGCCGTTTCCAGGGGGAATGTTTCGTCTTCGACGAGCGCGTCTCGGTGGGACATGGGCTGGCGGAAGGCGATGCGACCCTGTGCCGGGCCTGCCGGCATCCGCTGACCATCCTGGACCGGGCCAGCCCCGACTATGTCGAGGGCATAAGCTGCCCGCATTGCGCCGGGGATGCCGACAAGCACGCCGCGGCGGCCGAGCGGCAGCGGCAGATGGACATTGCCCGCCAGCAGGGCGCGGCGCATCTGGGCGATGCGGTTGTCACCGTGGCGGCGGAACGCAAGGCGGCAAAACGGGCACTGGCCGAGGCGTCGCGGGCGCGGAACAAGGCGAGCTAGCCACCCTTCCCCATCACAATTGCCGATGCTAGGCTGGAATTCTCCCTGAATTTCTCCAGCGTCATCAGCAAATCCAATGGACCTCGACCAGCTTCGTACTTTTGACCGCATTGTGCGGGAGCAGAGTTTTACCCGGGCGGCGGCTTATCTGAATATCACGCAGGCCACGGCCTCGATGCGGATCAGGGCGCTGGAGACCCTGTTGGGCGTAACGCTGTTCCAGCGCGGGCGGGTGGTGACGCTGACCGACCAGGGCATGACCTTCCTGCCCTTTGCGCGGCGCATCATCGGCACGGCGCAGGAGGGGCGCGAGGCCTTGCGGCGGGTGGAGCGCGGACGGATCGCCATCGCGTCGCTGCGGAGCCTGGTCTCGCCGCTGATCACCGAGCCGCTGCTCCGCTTCCAGGAGAAATACCCCGGCGTCGACGTGGTGGTGAGCGAGGGGCGGCAGGCGCAGATCGCCGCCATGCTGCATGAGCGCGATGTGGAAATGGGCATATTGTGCTGGCCCAATATCGACCCGCTGGTGGTTGACCTGGTGCCGCTGGTGGTGATGCGCGAGCGCGTGCCGCTGGTGGTGGCGCCCGAGATTGCCAGCCGGCTATCGTCCAAGCCCACCATCGAGGACGTGCTGGCGCTGGTGCCGCGAGTGATTTCGCTGCGCTGGTGGCAAGCCGAGCCAGAAACCGCGGCCGCCCTGGTACGGCTGGCCGAAACCAGCGTGGAACTGCCCACCGGACCGGCGCGGCGGCTGGCGATCAAGGGCCAGGGCCTGGGCTTTTTCGTCAATTCCGCCGTGGCCGACGACGTCAAGGCCGGGCGGCTGGTGGAAATCGCACCCGTCGATTTCGAGCCGCTGCATCGCGACACGGCCATGGTGGTGCGCTCGACCGCCGCCTTGGAGCGGGAAATGCTGGCCGATTTCGTGGCCGAGATCGCCCGCGAATGCGAAAGCGTCGGGGTGATCCTCGATAACCGGCTCGAGGCGCTGCGCGGCGCAGCCTAGGCGTTGCCGATGAGAATCCCCGCAGCGAAAACCAGTGAGCCGCCCAGCACGACCTGCAATACGGCGCGCCAGAATGGCGTCTGCATGTAGCGGTTCTGGATGAAGGCGATGGCCCAGAGCTCGACCAGCACGACCACGGCGGCGATGGCGGTGGCCAGGGTGAAATCGGCGATGAGATAGGGCAAAGCATGGCCCAGCCCGCCAATAGCGGTCATGATGCCGGCAGCCAGGCCCCGCTTGATGGGCGAACCGCGCCCGGTGAGCTTGCCATCGTCGGAGGCTGCTTCGGTAAAGCCCATGGAAATGCCGGCGCCGATGGCGGCGGCCAGGCCCACCAGGAAGGTCTGGTGCGTATCGCCGGTGGCGAAGGCGGCCGCAAAGACCGGGGCCAGGGTAGAGACCGAGCCATCCATGAGCCCGGCCAGGCCCGGCTGCACATAGGTCAGGACGAACTGGCGGTGGGACTCTGTGGATTCGCTGTCGCGGCCCTCGGCGCCCAGCACTTTGGCATCGATGCGATCGGCTGCATCGGCATGCTTGCGCTCCTGCGCGGCCAGATCGCCGAGCAGCTTGCGGATATTGGCGTCGGTCGCCTGCTTGGCGGCTTCCATATAGAAGCGATAGGCGCCCTCCTCCATTTCCCAGACCTGTTGGCGCACGGCCTGGAGCGTCAGCGTCTTCATCAGCCAGAGCGGCTTGCGCTGCACGAAGCCGCGAACATGCTCGCGGCGGATGGGCACCAGGCGCGTGCCGAAGCGCTCGACATAGAGATCGAGCAGACGCCGGCGATGCTCGTCCTCCTCGGCGGCCATGGCTTCGAACAGGGCGGCCGAGCCGGGATAGGTGTCGGCCAGGCGGGTGGCGAATTCGGAATAGATGCGGCCATCCTCCTCCTCGGCCGCCACGGCCAGGGACAGGATTTCACGCTCGGAAAGGCTGGAAAAGCTGCGGCGGTTATCGGGCAGGAGGGAAAGCATAGGGCGTCACACTTTGGAATTGTTCTAAACAATGATTAGAACTGTTCTAAGGTGTTGGCAAGAGTGCGTGGAGGTGGAGGGTAGTTGGTGTGTCTGAGCGGGCTGCGGATGATGCAGTCGTCTCCCTCCCCCTTGTGGGGAGGGATCAAGGGTGGGGGTGAGTCACGCGCACTGTGTTCGCGGAACCATACCCCCACCCCTGCTCGATTCAACGGACTTAGCTGACGCTAAGTCCTATCTCGCTTCCAGCCATTCGAGCATAGCTCTCATGGCCTTCTCACCTAAGATCGCTCCACTGGAGCGATCTTGCCTGCGGCCGGCTCGAAGCCCCACAAGGGGGAGGGTGGGTTCCGTGCCTGTGGCCTTGTCCTGCCTCACACCAGCATCGATTGCTGGGCGAAAATCGCGGCCATGGCCCCGTGCGAACTGGCCAGTGTCACAGATGCCATGGGATTGGCCAGGTCGCCGGCGGCATAGATGCCGGGCATGGAGGTCTCGCGGCGATCATCGACCTTGAGGGCGATGCCGACCGGCGTGTCGACGGTTTCCAGCCCCAGCGCCTCATGCAGGTTGGTCGAGGGCCGGTTGCGCGGATGGGCGAAGAGCACGTCGACTTCCACCTTTGCGCCCGTGTCGAGGTTGATGGTGGAAAGGTGGCCATCGGCATTGGCGATTTCGCTGATCCTGCCATCGACGACCGGCACGTTGCGGCGGGCGAGGTCGGCGCGGGTCTCGGGCGAGATGTCGTGGCCGTCAGCGAAGAGCGTCAGGCGATCGGTCCAGTCGTGGAACAGGGACACGGCATGGGCCGATTGCGGACCAGACCAGACCAGGCCCCAATGCTGCCCCGCGACCTCGAAGCCGTCGCAATAGGGGCAGGGCACGATGGACTTGCCCCAGCATTCGGCAAAACCCGGAATATCGGGCATCTGGTCGGCCACGCCATAGCTGAGCAGCAGGCGGCGCGCCTTGAGGCTTTCGCCATCGTCGGTGAGGACGGAGAAATCGTCGGCCACACCGGTAATGGCTTCGGCGCGGGCATTGACGAGCCGGACCGTGGGGTAGCGGGCAAGCTGCTGGCGGGCCTCGGCCAGGATATCGAGCGGCGGCTTGTGATCGTGGCCAAGCAGGCCATGGGAATGGCCAGCGAAGCGGTTGCGCGGCAGGCCGGTATCGAGAACGGTGACTTTGCGACGGGCGCGGCCGAGCTGCAAGGCGCCGGCCAGGCCGGCAAAGCTGCCGCCGATGATGATGACGTCATCCATGATTATGGGCTCCGGAATGGGGGTGGAGGGGATTGGGCTGGGCCTGGCGGGCGATGTCGTCGAGCGACACGCGCTCCAGCCTTGCCGCCAGCAGGGCTTCGGCATCGGCGAGGAAATCGCCCATGACGGCATTGACGGTACGAACGATGCCGCATCCGATATCGCCCGGATCGCTTTCGGTGCGGATGAGCAGGCTTTCGCCCATGGCGGAATAGACCTGGCGCAGGCTGATCTCGCCTGCCGGGCGCAGCAGACGCCAGCCGCCATCATGACCCTTGGTTGATATGACAAGGCCCGCCTCGCGCAATTCACCCAGCACCCGGCGCACGACGACCGGATTGGTCATCAGGCATTGGGCCAGGGTGGTTGAGGTAATGGCTTCGTCCGGCTGCTTGTGCAGGTGGACGAGGGCATGGAGGGCGAGGGACAGGCGGCTGGAGCGTTTCATGTAACTTTTATTGTTACATAAATTGTTCTTGTCAACCGTGATGCTGCTTCCCGCTTTCGCCGCAATGACGGAATGGTATGGTTCCTGCGGTCTGCGGATACCGGGAGGGACGAAATGAAGATGCTGCTTGCCGCCACGGCGATCACGCTGGCAACGGGTTCGGCCGCCATGGCTTTCGACGCCGATATCCAGGCCATTATCGACGGCCATAAGGCCGGAAAGCCGGTGGCCGTGCACGACCTGGTCCAGTTCATGCGGGCCAGCGAACAGTGGTGCTATATCAACCAGGACCACACCTGCGCCTGGACCGATATCTATCTCGAGGTGACCAACCTGGGCGCCACTTTCGAGATCGGCAATGCCTGGGATGCGGAGACCGACATCACCTTTACCGACAAGGGCGTGTTCAAGGACGACCGCTTTGTCTGCGAAACCGGCTATGACTGGGTGCCGACCATGCAGGCGACGCGGCGCAGCGATCACAGCGTGATCAACGGGCGCATGCTGTGGGACCTGCGGCTTGCCGTCTATGACACGCGCCAGGGCGATACGCAGGACTGCTTCGACTATCTCTTCCTGCGCGCCGATCCCGACCAGGAAGTGGTGACCCTGCTGCAAAGGCAATATGTCGACGAGGTGCACGATCCCGGTCGCGACGTGGAAGTGACGCTGCATTTCAACGCCGAGGATGCCGCCGGGCTGCTCTGGCGCTGGTAGGCGCCAGCACACTCGACACCGCCCGCGGGCAGCGCTAGAGCATGTTCGGTCGCGTTTCCGATCCTCGGATCAACTCCGAGGGGCAAACCGTGCCAATTCCGCTGGAAACGCAATGCCCATCACCCTTGCCATCGACACCGCCGCGCCGCGCCTGCAACTGGCCCTGCTGCTGGCCGATGGGCGCGTGGATGTGTCGGTGGATGAGATGGCCACCGGCCAGGCCGAGGCGATCTTCGCGCGGATCGCGGCGCTGCTGGATCGCAACGGGCTGGACTATGCCGATCTCGAATGCGTGGTGACCACCACCGGGCCGGGCTCGTTTACCGGGCTCAGGATCGGGCTTTCGGCGGCGCGCGGCATCGGGCTGGCGCGCGGCATTCCCGTGGTGGGGGTATCGAGCCTGGTAGCCCTGTCGCTGGGCGTGGACGGGCCCTCGACCGTGTTGCTCGATGCGCGGCGGGACGAAGCCTATTTCCAGATCTTTGCCGGCCCGGCTTTGCCGACCACCGGGGCGGACCTGCTGCCGATGATGATCGCGCAGGCCGCGGTGGTGCCGGGCATGACGCTGATTACCTCGCCCTTCATCGATATTGCCGCCCTGGCCCGCCATGGCGCCACGCTCGACCCTGCTGGCAATCCGCCCGAGCCGAACTATATCCGGGATGCCGATGCCAAGCCGCAGACGGCGGCGCGGATCGAAAGGCGGGGCATATGATCAAGCTCTGGATGGCCCCCCATGGCCTCCATATTGAGCCCGGCAAAATGGCCGACGCAAAGGAACTGGCGCGCATCCATGCCGCCGGCTTCTATCGTGGCTGGCCGGCAGGCGAATTCGAGAGTTTCCTCAGCGATGCCAATACGCCGGTCTATGTAGCCTGCGACGCGAGGCGCCGCATTGCCGGTTTTGCGCTGATCCGCGTCGTGGCCGACGAGGCCGAACTCCTGACCATTGCCGTCGACCCCAAATGGCGCGGCAAGCGCGTGGGCCAGGCGCTGATGAAGGCGGTGTTCGCGGACCTGCTGCTGACGCCGGCCAGGCGCATGTTCCTCGAAGTCAGCGAGGAGAATGCAGCGGCCATCAAGCTCTATCAGCGCGAGGGCTTTGCCACGATTTCCACGCGCAAGGGCTATTATGCCAAGGCCGATGGGTCGCAGGCCACCGCGCTTGTCATGGCGCGTGATCTTGGATAACCCCGTCGATCAGGATGGACAGGTTTGGAGGCCAGGCGTGAGCAGAAGCCAGACTGATCCGACGCTGGAAGAGGCCTGCGTCTCCAAGGGCATGCGGATGACCGACCAGCGGCGCATCATTGCCCGGGTGATCGAAGCGGCCGACGACCATCCCGATGTCGAGGAGCTCTATCGCCGCGCTTCGGCGGTGGATGAGCGGATTTCGCTTTCCACCGTCTATCGCACCGTCAACCTCTTCGAGGAGGCGGGGCTGGTGACCAAGCATGATTTCAAGGATGGCCGCGCCCGGTTCGAGCTGATCCCGGACGAGCATCACGACCACCTGATCGATATCAGGAGCGGCACCGTGATCGAGTTCCGCAACGAGGAAATCGAGGCGATCCAGGAGGTCATCGCCAAAAGGCTGGGCTATAGGCTGGTCGACCATCGGCTCGAACTCTATGCCGTGCCCATCGAAGGCTCCGACAGACTCAAAAAATGATCTTCCGCGTCCTGTTCTTCATCTTCGTCTTCCTGCCGGTGATGATCGTCATCATCCCGCTGCAGGCGCTGATCAATGCGCTCAAGCTCCCGTTCTGGGGCGTGCTGCCGCGCTTTTTCCACCGCCTCGGCTGCATATTCCTGGGCATGCGGGTGACCGTCATCGGCCAGCCCGCGACCGGGCGGCCGACGCTCCTGGTCTCCAACCACATTTCCTGGACCGACATCATCGCGGTGGGCTCGGTGGCCGACGTGACCTTTGTCGCCAAGCGCGAAGTGGGTGAGTGGTTTTTCGTCGGCATGATGGCGCGGCTGCAGAAAACGATCTTCGTCGACCGCACAAGGCGTTCCGATGCCGGGCGCACGGCGCAGGAAATGGGCGCGCATATGGCCGGCGGCAATGCCGTGCTGCTGTTTGCCGAGGGCCAGTCCGATATCGGCACGCATGTCCTGCCGTTCCGTTCGGCTTTGGTGGGGGCGGCCCAGCATGCCATGATGGAGGCCGGCGCCGAGGATGTGATGATCCAGCCGCTGACCATTGCCTATACGAAATTGCAGGGCCTGCCGGTGGGGCGCACCGAGCGCTCGCTGATCGCCTGGATCAAGTCCAAGTCGGTCAAGCAGAATATCAAGGAAATCCTGGGCGGCCCGGTCAAGGACGTGACGGTCGCCTTCGGCACGCCGCGCCCGCTGCGCGACACCGACAACCGCAAGCTGGTGACCAAGGCGGCCGAAAACGACGTGCGCGCCATGCTGGTGGCCCTCAACCGTGGCCAGAAACTGCCGGTGGCGGCGGAGTAGCAGCGCCGGGCCTCGGTTCCTGCCTCGCCCTCCCCCTTGAGGGGAGGGTTCACTGCGAACTTATAGCTCAAGCACAGCGTCATCCCCGCGCAAGCGGGGATCTCACTTTTTCCTGCGCGGTTTCAAAGTGAGATTGCCGCCTTCGCGGGAATGACGTCGTGGGTAAAGGCGGCCAAAGCGAACAGCGCCCCGCAAGGGGGAGGTGGCGACGAACATCGGCCTCGCGCCCAAAACCCATAAAACTTTAGCCGGTAAGCCTAATGGCCGCTTCCGTTTGGCTGTTAAGACTGTGTTAGCTATCACGCTCGGGTAACCCGGAGGCGGACATGGCTTGGGAATTGCTGGCAATGTGGGCGATCGTCATTGCGACGGTCATCTGGTTCGTCCGCGACGAGAAGCGCCTGCGCGCCGAGGCCGAGCTCAAGCGCGCCGCCCGCTATTATGCCCACGCCCCGCAATATCGCCATGTCTCGGTGGAGCCCATCGAGGCCCCAGCCCTGCCACCGCGCCGCACGGGCGGACTGACCCAGGTGCAGCGCGCCTTCATCGCGGAGCTGACCCGGACGAAGCCGGATTCAAATTCGCCTTGAGCCGGGAAACGATGTCGGCGGCCTTGACCATCAGGGCCATGTCGATATCGGCATCGCTGGCGCCTTCGGGCATGTCGGCCCAGACCGGGATGACCAGTTCATGGGTCTGCTCGCCCGCCCCGGCATCTTCCACCAGCACCGCGCGCACATGACCCTTTATCCGACCGGCAAGGCGTGGATGCGCCTGCTTGTCGCGAACGGTGATATCGATGAGCTGCAAAGTCATACCGGCCCCTGTCGGAGCCCCCACTGCAAGGCTAGTCCGGCATGGTTCCCAAGACGTTAACAGCCGCCTGGAGCCGAAGGTTCTCCACAACCGGTAATGCCGGAGCATGCCTGCGAGTTCCAGTGCGCCGGATTGCCATAACCGACTGGGTCGTTACACAATTCCGGCGCGGTGGCCAGTGTTCAGGCCACGCCGGTGTGAGGTGTCATGACTTTGTTGGGAAAGGCCGTGGTGGCCATATGGAACGGCATAAAGCCGGAGCTGGAGGACGAGTTTCTCAACTGGCATGTGCATGAGCATATTCCCGATCGCGTCGCCCTGCCCGGCTTCCAGCGGGGCCGGCGCTATATGTCGATCGACGGCAGCCCGCGCTTCTTCAATTTCTACGAGGCCGAAACCCTCGCCGACGTGACGTCCGCGGCCTATATGGCGGCGCTCAACGATCCGACGCCCTGGACAAGGCAGGTCATGGCCCATTTCACGCAGATGTCGCGCACGGTATGCAGCGTGACGGCGTCGGCCGGATGCGGGGCCGGCGTCGTCATCGAAACCATGCGACTCTCCAGCCGGGTCGAGCGCAATGGCTTCGTCGCGGCGATGACCCGCGATGTGATCGAGCCGGCCGCCGCCCGGAGGGGCATTGTCGGGGTGCATCTGCTGGAGGGGCAAGCGGCGTCCCGCGCCGAGACGGCCGAGACCCGGCTGCGCGGGGCCAGCGAGAATGCCGACTGGATCCTGCTGGTCGAGGCGGTACGCATGGACGTGATTACCGAGCTGCGCGGCAACCTCATCAGCAACCATGCCATCATCGCCTGTGGCGCCGGTACCGCCATTCAGCGCGGCGCCTATGGGCTACAGTTCGCGCTGTCCCGATCCGAGCTGCCCTAGACCTTGACCGGGTGCTCCACCCGCCCGGCATCGCCGAAGATGCGGATATAGCGGGCGATCTCATCCTTCGTGCCGGTGGCCTTGGCGGGATTGTCGCTGAGCTTGACCGCCGGGCGGCCATTGGCCTCGCTGACCTTGGCGACGATGGAAATGGGGTCGAGCCCCGGATTGGCCCCGTCGGGGGAGCAGCCTTCGAAATCGTTGGTGAGGTTGGTGCCCCAGCCGAAGGCCATGCGCACCTTGCCGTCGAAATGGAGATAGGCTTCCTCGATCATGTCGACATCGAGCCCGTCGGAGAAGATCAGCAGCTTTTCCCGCGGGTCGCGGCCGCGTTCCCGCCAGAACTTGATGATGCGCTCGCCACCCTCGATGGCCGGGGCGCTGTCGGGCCGGAAGCCGGTCCAGTCGGCCACCCAGTCGGGCGCATCGCGCAGGAAAGAATCGGTGCCGAAGGCATCGGGCAGCACGATCAGCAGGTTGCCACCATAATAGCTCTTCCAGTCCTGCAACACCCGATAGGGGGCTTCGCGCAGTTCCTCGTCGGAACGGGCGAGCGCCGCCAGCACCATGGGCAGTTCATGCGCATTGGTGCCGAGCGCCTCGAGATCGGTATCCATGGCGAGCTTCACATTGGACGTGCCGGTGAAATTTTCGCCGATCCCTTCCTTGAGCGCCTCGACGCACCAGCGCTGCCAGAGGAAGGAATGGCGCCGCCTTGTGCCGAAATCGGAAATCTTGAGGTCGGGCAGCTTCTGCAGCCGCTCCACCTTGTCCCACATCCGCGCCTTGGCGCGGGCATAGAGCACATCGAGCGTGAAGGGGCCGTAATGCTTCATCGCGGCGCGCGAGCGCAATTCGTTGATGATGGCGAGGGCCGGGATTTCCCACATGGTGGTTTCGAGCCACAGGCCGGGAAATTCGAGGATGAACTGGCCGTCGCGCTTTTCCAGCCGATAGTCGGGCAGTTGGAAATTTTCCAGCCAGCGCAGGAAGCCGGGCTGGAAAATCTGCTTGCTGCCGTAAAAGGTGTTACCGGCCAGCCAGATCATTTCCTTCTTGGAGACGCGCAGGGTGCGGCAATGATCGAGCTGGGCGCGCAGCTCGTCGATGTCGATTTCCTCGGCCAGGCGAACCGACCTGGTGCGGTTGATGAGCGAGAAAGTGGCGCTGACCTTGGGGTAGAGGCCCCAGATCATCTGCAGCATCAGGAGCTTGTAGAAGTCGGTATCGAGCAGGCTGCGCACGATCGGATCGAGCTTCCAGGTGTGGTTATACACCCGCCGGGCAATATCGGTATAAGTCGCCATAGGTGGTCCCCACTTCGCGGCAAGGCTTTTAGCGCGGGCCGGATGGGATGGAAAGGCGCGAACCGGCGCGAGGCGTTCGGTGAGCCCGCCCTCGTGGTTCGAGGCGCTGAAGAAGCGCACCTCACCATGAGGGCTACTCTTGGCTCGGTGTTCCAGTAACCCTCATGGGGAGGTGCGAGCTCTTGCGAGCCTCGAACCACTGACGCGTGGCACCGTCACTCCCCCAGTTGAAACGCCTCGAACCGGCCCAGCGCCGCATCCACCGCGGCACGGCCCTCGGCGCCGACATCCTCCAGCCAGGTGGCCTGCTGGATCAGCAGCTTGCGTGCGGCGCGGTCGGTCTTGAGATCGAAGGCGGCAACGATGCGGTCGCCCATCAGGATGGGCAGGGCGAAATAGCCGAGCTTGCGTTTGGCAGCTGGCAGATAGGCCTCGAACAGGTGGTCGTAGCCGAAGAAGAGCTTGAGCCGCTTGCGCTGGATGATCAGCGGATCGAAGGGCGAGAGAATATGGACCAGGTTGGGCGGCTCGCTGGCCGTGGCGTCGAGCGCCTCGGGGCTGACCCAGTGCTGGCTCTTTTCGGCGCCCTCGATCGCCACCGGCACCAGCAGCTTGCGACGCAGGCGGCTGTCGATCAGCGCCTTGACCGCCTTCTTGCTCGGCGCATCGAGATGGCAGATGGAATCGAGGCTCACCACAGCCTGGCTGCGCAGGGCACGATCGAGCTGGTAGGCGGTGATCTGGCGGGCCGTCGCCGGCCTGGGCACGGCGCCGAAATGACGCGCCATCAGGTCATAGGTCTTGACCATGCCCTGCCGCGCACCGATCGTCACCAAGCCCTGGAAGAACATCATTTCGAGCACGCGCTTGCTCGGCTTGCGGCTGGCCCAGGGGTGATCCTTGTCCACCAGTTCGTCGTCGCCGATGTCGCGGATAGAGAGCGGCCCTTCTTTCCGCAGGCGCTTCAGCATCTTTTTGACTTCGTCCGGCGTCACCGAGCCGAACCAGCGGCTGGGCGTTTCCCGATACTGCTTCATGGCCGGGATGAAAAAAGGCAGGTCGGCCGTCGGCACATAGCTCAGCGCATGCGTCCAGTATTCGAAGACCGATTTGTCACCCGACTGGACCTGGGCAAGGTCGGCCCGGCGATATCCGGGAATGCGCGAGAACAGGATATGGTGGTGGCAGCGCTCGATGACATTGATCGTATCGATCTGCACATAACCGAGATGGGCAATGGCCGCTGATGTGGCCGCCGGCCCGTCGCCGAACGGGGACGCCGAATCGAGGCGCTGGGCGGCGATCCACAAATGGCGGGCGCGGGTGGGCGAGATTGTGATGGGCTTTTTGGGCACGGTGCATCCGATTCTGGGGCGGAACCAGAAGAACCAAGCACCATGCCGGCGTCAATTCATGGCAGGAGCTATAGCCGCTTCTTGGCAAAGGCGCGGCCGGAGGCGGTCTTGAGGTATTTCTCGAAGGCGAAAGCCTGTGCCTCGTTGTCGAAGGCCAGATAGGTCTTGATCTGCCACGGCGCATATTTCGAGGTGTGGCTGACCGCGCCCTCATTGTGTTTGACGAGTCGAGCCTTCAAGTCGGCAGTAGTGCCGACATAATGGCGCCCCGGCTCGGCCAGACTGCGGAGAATGTAGACATACTGCATGGCCGAAGCTTAGCCGGACATCGAGCAGGATCAAATCGAGTTTGTGGAGAGGTCGGTCCGTCTGCGTTGCTAACGCAACTCCGACGCGACAGCCTTCGCCAGTGATGTCCGCAAACTTCAGGTCAAACCACTAAGGCTTGCCGAGCCGAAGCTGCGGAGCAGCGAAGGCTGGTGGAGCCAAGCGGGATCGAACCGCTGACCTCTTGCATGCCATGCAAGCGCTCTCCCAGCTGAGCTATGGCCCCATTCCATTGGGTATCCGGAGGGGCTAACCCGTCCGAAGCGAGGCGGAACCTATTGGATGATCCCGACTGGCGCA
>CBIGSA010000002.1:0-41126 GCA_966192215.1 uncultured Devosia sp.
CCTTCCACCGTGATGGCCACCGGCGTCGCCATATAGCCGCCGAACAGGTAATTGCTCGGCCCGTCCTGGATGGCGCGCCCACCATGAATATCGAAAGCGTCGTCCACGCTGTCGCGCATGGCTTCGGTCGTGCGATATTTAAGCAGCGCCGAAATCACCGCCGGCCGCTGGCCCTCATCCACCATGGATGCCGTCAGGCGCCGCGCGGCCTCGAACGTATAGGCGCGCTTGATCATCTCGCCCAAGGGCTCGGCCACGCCTTCCATGATGCCCACCGGAATGCCGAACTGCCGCCGCACCCGCGCATAGGCCGAGGTGACCCGCAGGCTCTGCTTGATCGAGATCGAGCCGATGGCCGGCAGCGAAATGGCGCGCCCGGTGGAGAGGCACTCCATCAGCATGCGCCAGCCCTGCCCGGCATAGTCCGTGCCACCGATCAGGAAATCCATCGGGATGAACACGTCCTTGCCGCGCGTCGGCCCGTTCATGAAGGCCTGCCGCGCCGGGAAATGCCGGCGGCCGATTTCAACGCCGGGATGGTCATGCGGCACCAGCGCCAGCGTGATGCCGATATTCTCGCCCTTGCCCAGGAGGTTATCCGGGTCCTTGAGGATGAAAGCCAGGCCCACCAGCGTCGCGATTGGCGCCAGCGTGATATAGCGCTTGTCCCAGGAGAGGCGCACGCCCAGCACCTCCTTGCCCTGATAGGTGCCCTTGGTGACCACGCCGATATCGCGCATACCGCCGGCATCCGAACCCGAATGCACACCCGTCAGCGCGAAACACGGCACCTCCTGGCCCTTGGCCAGCCTGCCCAGATATTTCTCTTTCTGTTCGGCCGTGCCGTATTTTTCCAGCAGCTCGCCCGGCCCGAGCGAATTGGGCACCATGACCGTGATCCCCGCCGCCACCGAGCGGCTGGCGATCTTGGAAACGATCATCGACTGTGCCTGCGCGCCGAACCCGAGCCCGCCATGCTCTTTGGCGATGAGCATGCCCAGGAATCCCTTGTCCTTGAGGAACTGCCAGACTTCGGGGCTGAGGTCCGCGCGATTGTTGCGCGTATCCCAGTCGTCGATCATGGCGCAGACTTCGTTGGTCGGGCCATCGAGAAAGGCCTGCTCTTCCTCACTCAGGGTCAGCGGCCGGATGGCATTGAGCTTGCTCCAGTCCGGGCGCCCGGAAAACAGCTCGGCATCCCAGCCCACCGTACCGGCATCGAGCGCTTCCTGCTCGGTGCGGCTCACTCTGGGGAGGATGGATTTGACCGCGCCATAGATGGGGGTCACCAGCAGCGGCTTGCGGATCGCCGCCACGCTCAGCACCAGCATGAGCGCGCCGATCCCCAGCAGCACCCAGCTTCCCGCACCAAGGCCATAGCCGGCCCCGCTGATCCCCGACAGCAATCCGATAGCGAGCACCGCCAGCCCCCAATGCCACAGCGGGCTTTCCCGCATGGCCAGCACGGCAAAGGCAACAAGGCTGATGGCGATAAGCGCAAAGGTCACGGCATGCCCTCCATGGCGTTGCCTGCGCCAGCACGGGCAAGCAACTCGATCCCCAGAACGTCAGGCCGTCGCCGAATCGTTCGGCTGTCATTGGGTCCGCCGCGCGGGGATCATAGCGCGGGCAGCCCATGTTGTTGAGGTCAGTCTAGCAAGGTTTACGTATACGTCAACTAAATGCCGAATACGTCGGACGCACCTCTCCCCCTGGGTGAGAGGTCGACTTGCGAAGCAAGGCGGGTGAGAGGGCCTGCCCCAGGAAAAGGCCTCCTCATCCCGCCCGCGGACGAACTCGCCTCCAGGGGAGAGGTAAGAACCTGCCCCATACGTCCACCCCGCGCACCATCAACACCCTCCGGCACCCCTTTGACGCTAACGTAAAGCCGTGAAATATTCGTCACACAAGTGGGCGCCAGGCCCATGCCGAAAACCGGCACCCGGAGGAAACCATGACGACGACCGATACCGCCGCCCCGCTCCGTCCCTGGATATCCAGCTATCCCGACGGCATCGCCTGGGATGCCCCGATCGACACGCGCCCCGTGCATGAGCAGGTCCTGGCCGCCTGCGCCAAGAACCCCTCCGCCGTGGCCCTCGATTTCCTGGGCGGCACCACTACTTTCGGCGACCTGGCAAAAAAGATCATCGCCTTTGCCGGCGCCCTGCAGCACCAATTCGGCATCACCAAGGGCAGTCGCGTCGCGCTGATGCTGCCCAATACGCCTTTCTATCCCATCGCTTATTTTGCCGTGCTGCGCGCCGGCGGCACCGTGGTCAACTGCAACCCGCTCTATACGGTTCCCGAGCTCAGCCACATCACGTCCAATGCCGGCGCCGATGTCATGGTCACGCTCGACCTGCAGCAGATCTATGAAAAGGCCGAGAAGCTGGTCCAGGCAGGGCACATCAAGTCGCTGGTCGTCTGCCACTTCCCCGATGCGCTGCCGCTGGTGAAGAAGGTCCTGTTCTCCGTCGCCAAGCGCAAGGACCTGGCCAGGCTCGGCGCCTCCCCCATCGCGGCCAATATCGCCCATTTCCACGACATGATCGCGCGTAACGAAACGCCCGATGCCGTTGTCATCGATCCGCAGAACGATATTGCCGTCCAGCAATATACCGGTGGCACGACGGGCATTCCCAAGGGCGCCCTGCTCACCCATGCCAATATCGCGGCCAATATGAGCCAGATCGATAATTGGGGCTGTGGCCTCTTCTATCCGCCCTCCAAGATTGTCGCGGTCCTGCCCTTCTTCCACATCTTCGCCATGACGGTTTGCATGAACGTGCCGCTCTGCAATGGCGCCCAGGTCGTCATGCTGCCGCGTTTCGAGCTCAAGGCGCTGCTCAATCTGCTGACCCGCACCCGCGCCAACGTCCTGCCCGCCGTGCCGACCCTGCTCAATGCTATTGCCCGCGCAGACAGCGTCACGCCGGAGCAGTTGGCGAGCCTGGAGGTCGCCATTTCCGGCGGCGCCGCCCTACCCGACGAGGTGCGCGTCGCCTTCGCCAAAAAGAACAAGGCGATCCTGGCCGAAGGCTATGGCCTCACCGAAGCCTCCCCCGTCGTCTGCTGCGCCGCTCTGCGCGTACCGTCCAAGCCCATGTCCATCGGCCTGCCCCTCCCCGCCACCGATATCCGTTTCGTCGATGTCGATAGCGGCAAGCCGGTCGGCATTGGCGAGAATGGCGAATTGCAGGTCAAGGGCCCCCAGGTCATGGCCGGCTATTACGATAATCCCGAAGCCAGCAAGGAGGCCTTCATGGATGGCTGGCTGCGCACCGGCGATGTCGGCCATATGGACGAAGATGGCTACGTCTTCCTCGTCGATCGCATCAAGGACCTCATCATCTGCTCGGGCTTCAACGTCTATCCGCGCACCATCGAAGAGGCGCTGATGACCCATGAGGCCGTCGAGGAAACCAATGTCATCGGCGTGCCCGACGAATATCGCGGCGAGGCCCCCGTCGCCTATGTCAAACTCAAACCCGGCCAGTCCGTCACCGAGGAAACCCTCAAGAAATACCTTGCCGAGCGCCTCAACAAGATCGAAATGCCCAAGGAAATCATCTTCAAGGATGCCCTCCCCAAGACCCTCATCGGCAAGCTCTCCAAGAAGGAGCTGCGTGAGGAATACGCCCAGACAAGAGCGAAGAAGTGAACCGTTCCGTCTCCGAAAACCGCGATCTCTTCGCCATTGCCGATCTCGCCAAAGAGTTCGGCATCTCGACCCGCGCCATCCGCTTCTACGAAGCCAAGGGCCTGCTCGCCCCCGAACGCGTCGGCGCCACCCGCATCTTCCGCCGCCGCGACCGTGCCCGCCTGATCCTCATCCTGCGCGGCAAGCGCCTCGGCTTCTCGCTGCGCGATATCTCCGACTATCTCAGCCTCTACGACGCCAACCGCACCCAGCAGGTCCACCTCCTCACCGCCAAGGTCGACGAGCGCCTTGCCTCGCTGGAAGCCCAGCTCCAGGATTTGCAGACCACGATTTCCGAACTGAAGGAAATCAGGAAGCTGGCCGAGGAGCGGCTTGATAAGGCTGGGTGACTTGAATTTTTGTACGTAATATCGTACATACCTCCACAAGGAGACCTCCCATGCGCGCGAAATCCATTTCAGACTTCCGCAAGAATATCGCGGCGGACATCGATGCCGTCGTGACCGATATGGAGCCACTGATCGTTACCAGGACCGGTGGCAAGGAACCTGTCGTCGTCGTGTCCTTGGCAGAGTTCGAGTCCTGGAAGGAGACGCTCCACCTTTCCAGCACTCAGGCAAATGCAGAGCGTCTAGCGCGCGGCAATGCGGATTTTGAGGCTGGGCGCGGCATTGAGGCCAGCTGGCCGGAATGAAGCTGCTCTTCACGGAGCCCGGCTGGGAAGACTACCAATATTGGCAAGCCAATGATCCCGACTTGTTCGGAAAGCTGAACACGCTCATCAAGGACTGTCGGCGCTCGCCGTTTTCTGGCCTGGGAAAACCGGAACCGTTGAAGGGCAATCACGAGGGTTGGTGGTCTCGCCGCATCAGCAAGGAACACCGCCTGGCCTATCGGCTCGAAGGCGATGTACTCTGGATCAACCAGTGCCGTTTCCACTACGACAGGCGCTGACTACTTCCGCCCTTTCACATTCTTCGTCATCAGGTCCGGCTTCTTCGGCTTGACCCACCCCTTGGGTGGCTGCCGCACCGGCACCTGCGTGCCCAGCCCCATCGCCCCCGGCGGCGGCTGGCTGACCGTCACCGTATCGGGATCACCCGCCTGTACCGGCGCCTCTCCCTTGATCCGCGCCATCTCGTTGCGCAGCGCGGTCGCCTTCTCGAAATCCATCGCCTCGGCCGCCGCCTGCATCTGCTTCTCCAGCGCCACGAGGCGCTCATGAATAGATCGTGATGACATCGCACATCCTCCTTCGGGGCACCCAGGATGCATTGAGATTCAGGTCAGGCCGAGTCGAAAACGGCGGGCTTCGAGAACCGGAGCGGAGCGTACTCCAGTACGTGAGCACCGGAAGCGCAGAAGACTGACGTTTGCAGGCCGGCATCACCTGAATATCGATGCATCCTAGGTGCTCCCAATAAACACCATCATGTCCTCCAGCGTCGCCGCCTCCGCCGCCGGCTTGTCCCACCTGATCCGGTTGATCCGCGGAAATCGCAGCGCCACGCCCGATTTATGTCGCGTGCTCTCCTGCGCCGAGTCGAACGCCACTTCGAATACCAGTTCCTTGCGCACCTCGCGCACCGGCCCGAAGGCCTGTACCGTATTGGCCCTGATCCACTTGTCGAGCAGCTTCAGTTCCTCATCGGTAAAGCCGAAATAGGCCTTTCCGACCGGTACGATCTCATTCCCCTTCCACACGCCGAACGTATAGTCCGAATAAAAGCTCGACCGCTTGCCATGCCCGCGCTGGGCATACATCAGCACGGCATCGACCACATTGGGGTCCCGCTTCCATTTGAACCAGTAGCCCTTTGGTCGTCCCGGCACATAGGGCGATGAGCGCAGCTTGATCATCACCCCTTCATGGCCATGCTCGTCCGCCCCCTGCCGCCTTTGCCGCGCCAGGTCGCCCCAATCCGCAAAGAGCAGCACTTCCGACAGGTCCAGCCGCGTCTGCGGATTGGCCGCGAACCACGCCTCCAGCCGCGCCCGCCGCTCGGTCCAGCCCAGAGCCCTGATATCCTCGCGCCCATCGAATAGCATGTCATAGACCCGGATAAAGGCCGGCGATTCCTTGAGGTGCTTGGCACTCGCCACCTTCTTGTTCAGCCGCTGCTGCAACGCATTGAAACTGTCAGCCTCGAAATCCCGCCCCACCAGCAATTCGCCATCGAGCACGCCCAGCCCATGCGCATTCTCGACAATGTCAGGAAAGGCCGCCGCGATATCGTCCCCCGTGCGCGAAAACAGCGATACCGTGCCCCCGCCCAGCACCAGTTGCACCCGGATTCCATCCCACTTCCACTCCGCCGAAAAATCCTGCGGATCGAGCCGCGCCAGGTCTTTCTCCTCGTCGATGGGATTGGAAAGCATCAGCGGGTGAAACCGCGCCGACTGGTCGATATGGGGCCGTTCGGCCTTGCCGTCCAGCCAGGCGAAGAGATCGAGATAAGGCACCTTGAGTCCGTGCCAGACTTCCTCGATCTCCTGCACATCAACGCCACTCATCTCGCTCAGCGCCGTCTTGGCCAGCCGCGCCGAAACCCCGATCCGCAGCGCTCCCGTCGCCAGCTTCACCAGCGCCCAGCGTTCGTTGATATCCGCCTGCGTCAACAGACCCGCGATCAGCTTGGGCAGGTCGCTCTTGCTGGTCGTGTTGAACAGCTCGATGAGGTCGGTCAGTGACGGCAGGTTGCCTTGCTCCGGCAGGTCCTCCCGACGCGCATGATGCGGCCAGATCAGCGCAATCGTCTCGCCCAGGTCCCCGACATAGTCGTAGCTCATGGCGAACAGCGTCTCGTCCACCTCGCGCAGCACCGTCTCCTTGAGCAGAGCCGGCTTCACATTGCGGAAAGTCAGTGCCCCGGTCAGCACCGCCAGCGCAAAGCCGCGATCGGGGTCCGGCACTTCGCGGAAATACTGCGTCAACGCGCTGAGCTTGCGCGTCCGCGACGGCGTCAGCGCCAAGAGCTCCAGCAACTGGGCAAAGCGCTTCATTCCTCCGCGCCCTCCCCGCCATCGTCCTCGAAGCCCTGGATATTGAGCGGTTCCGCCTGCAAGCCCTGCTTCCGGCACCAATAAACCAGCGCATCCTCCCGCCCATGCGTCACCCACACGGTCTCTGCCTTGCTCTCATGGATGGTCTGGCCCAATTCGCCCCAGTCGCAATGGTCCGAAATTACTAGCGGCAGTTCCACCAGCGCCTGCCGCGCCCGCTGTTTGACGCTCATCCAACCCGAGGCCTGGCAGTTCACCGGATCGGGAAAGCGCCGGCTCCACCGGTCGCGGATCGCCGAGGGCGGTGCGATGACGATCTGTCCTGCCAGTTCGGCCTTGGGCACATCCAGCGCCGGCCGCAGATTCCCCAACGGAACACCCAGTTCCTCATAGAGCGCGCAGAGCCGCAGCATCGCGCCATGGAGGTATATCGGCGCATCCCACCCGGCATCGCGCAATAGCGCAATCACCCGCTGCGCCTTGCCCAGCGCATAGCAGCCGATGAGATGGCTCCGCTCGGGCTGGTCGGCCACCGATTTCAGCAATCGCCCGATCTCGACACTGGGATGGGGATGCTGGAACACCGGCAGGCCGAAAGTCGCCTCTGTCACCAGCAGGTCGCATTCCACCAGCTCGTAAGGCTGCGCCGTGCGGTCGGCGAGCCGCTTGTAGTCGCCTGTGACGACCACCCTTTGCCCGCCCTGCTCCACCAGCACCTGCGCCGAACCTAGAATATGTCCGGCCGGATAGAAGGTGATGGTCACGTCGTCGATCCGATACGGCACCCCGAAATCCAGCGCCTCGAAGCTGCCGGCGCAATCCTCGCCATAGCGCACCTTCATGATGGCGATTGTGTCAGGCGTCGCCAGCACGGCCCTGTGGCCACTCCGCGCATGGTCGGCATGGCCATGGGTGATGATCGCCCGCTCCCGCGGCACGGAAGGGTCGATATAGGCGTCGATCGCCCTGATATGGAGGTTCCGGTCGAGGATCTGGCTGGCCATTTCTCACCCAACGTCCACTGGTCGCTGCCGGTTCAACCCGGCAGGTTCGAGCCGGCACAATCTGCCGCCTGGCACTGCCATTCCCTGTCAGCAGGCGCCGAAATCCCGCAATTCCGGCACCGCGATAATGGCACGAAATTTGAATGACTTTCGGCACTTGTTCCGCCGAGGCGTCAATGTCCCTATCCGTCCAGTCCAGCATGCGCTCCTTCCCGCTCAGCGATCTGCTCAGCGCCAAGGGCAGCTCTCCGCTCCTGCCGAAAACCGCCGAGGAAGAATTCCTCGAAGTTGCGAAAAAGTCCCCGCTGGAGCGCCTGCGCGACAAAATCCTCGAAGACATGAAGATGAGCGAAGGTGACCTCGCACAGATGGATCCCGAAGCCCGCGCCGCCGTGGAAGACGAAATCAAGCGCCGCATGATGCAGGCGCTCCAGGCCTCCACCGATACCGGCGCGGTCGTGGACAAGACGGCCTAGCCCTCTTGTTCCCTCCCCGTCGGGGAGAAGAACAGCCAGTCAACGGTCCAACGCGAGGAACTTCCTGCTTCCGGCCGGCTTTCACCTTCATCCCGGAGGTGAAAGCCATGGCCAGGCCCTACCTGCTGCTCGCCCTCAATATCGCCGTCAGCCTCGTCATCATGTATTTCGTGATGTTCGCCATGATCGATGGCTGGGGCGATTTCTACAACAATATCAACATGGCCTATATGGCCGTGATGATGGCCGCGCCCATGGGCCCGCTGATGCTGCTGACCATGCCGGGCATGTATCCGTCACGCCCGCTCAACCTGGCTTTGCACGCTCTCTTCGTCCTGGCCTTCATCGCCGCCTTCCTGGCCATCCGCTGGCAGGCTGCCATCGGCGACGACCAGTTCATCCGCTCCATGATCCCGCATCACTCCGGCGCCATCCTGATGTGCCGCGAGGCCGACCTGACGGATGCCGAACTCGCGGCCCTGTGTGAGGACATCAAGGCGGCCCAGCGCCGCGAGATCGAACAGATGCAAACCATCCACGAGCGGTTATAGCGCTACATCACCTTGCTGACCGCGAGCAGCCCCGGCCGCTTCTCGTTCGCCGCCTTGATCGCCGCTTCCCCGCCCAGCACTACGACATGGCCCTGTCGCGCCACCGCGTCCACTGCCTCGGCCATGCGGCGGAAATCCGCAGCCGATGCCCCCAATATCTCGTCACGCCGCTGCTGGCGGATCGCATCCGTTGTCCCGGTCAACTGCCGCCACATCGACGAATAGCCCTTGGCGTCCGGGAATTCATATCCGTCCACATCCCCGATGACCCCGATGATCGAGCGCGTCAGGTCATTCTCGCCGATCCCGGCATTGAGCGCCTTGGCGGCACCGTCATAGGCATCCAGCGTCTTGAGCAGGTTCGGGTCCCGATAGCTGAGGAACGAAAAATTGCCCGATGTCAGGTCGAACCGGCTCGATCCGCCATAGGCCCCGCCCTGCACCCGCACCTTGTCCCAGAGATAGGTTGTGTTGAGGAATTTGAGTACCACTGCCGAGGCACCGCTCAGCTCGAAGCCGAGCGCCCGCAGGTTCGCGCCCTTGCCCACATAATTGACCTGCGCCGGAATGATCAGCCCTTCCGACTTCGGGGCGAAGCTGATGCCCCAGTCGGCAAACGCGAAGTCGCCATTCGGCAGCCGTCCCAGGAAGCTTTCGATCTCGCCCTTGGCCTTACCCCACAGCGCCCCATCGGCGGTGACATTGATCACCATGCGCCCGCGATTGAACAACGTGTCGCGAATGCGCTTCAGCGCCGCTTCGACCGAGTCCCAGTCGCTCTCGATCCGCCCCACCAGCTCGCGCAGGAAGGTGAGATAGCTCACCCCGCCCAATTGCTCGGCAATCCAGCTCGCTTCGGTCAACCCGGCATTGAGCCGCGTATTGACGATGGCATTGCCGCTCGGCACCAGCCGCGCCTCGAAGCCGGCCTTCTCCTCTAGCGCCATCTGCTTGAATCGCGCCCGGTTATCCAGCCGCGCATCGAGCAACACGTCGCCCATGATGTCGAGCATATCGCCCACCCGGTCCGGCACCGCTTTGCCCGAAAGGAAGAACCACGCCGCACTGCCATCGCTGCCCTGCCGCGCCGAGAGGCCCCGATGCTGCTGTACACCGCCGGTCAGCCGACCTATGCGCTGCGTCAGCGACACGAAATCTTCCTTGCTCGTCCCGGTCTGCAGCAGCGCCCGTCCGAACAGCGGCAGATAAGGCAGCAACTCCTTGTCCAGTACATGCAGGTCGAAGCCAAAATCGAGATAGACAATCCCCAGCGTCGGCAGATCGTGGTAGAATAACCGCGCCTCGCCCAGATGGCCGGTCTCGATCGGCACCGTCTTGCTTTCGCGCGGCAGGTCCTCCAGACCAAGCGTCGGAATCTTCGCCAGCAATTCCGGCGGGTCCACCGCCTCCTGCAACGCCTTGAGCCGTTCCGTCTCCGCGACAGTGGCCTCCAGCGCCTTTTCATCCAACCCCGCCCGCACCTCGGCCAGGATATCGGCTTCCTTCGACGCCTCGCGCGCGCCCTGCTCGGGGTCCGCGCTCAGCGTCACCGTGGTCCGGTGCATATGGTCGAGGAACAGCCGGCGGATTTCGCTCGCGAAATGCCCCTTGCCGGCCTTGTCCTTGAGCTCGGCCAGCGCATCCTCGAACTTGAGCTGCCCCAGGGGATCCCCCTCATGTAGCCAGGTCCCCAGCGCATTGAACATGTAGACCATGCCGCGGGGATAAGAGCCGGTATAGTTCTCGCGCAGCGAAAACTCGAACGTATTGGCCGCCGCCTCGAGCTGCTCGGCGGCAAAGCCCTTGCCGGCAATCTCTTGCAGCGTCGACAGGATCAGCGCTTCAACCTTTCCTGCATCATCAGGGTCGATCCCCTTCATGCCGAAGCTCGCCATCGGCTGGCGCAGCCCATTGCCGATCCCGCCGCCGGTCATGCCCTCGCCCAGCCCGCTCTCGGTCAGCGCCTTGCGCAACGGCGCCGCCGGATTGCCCGCCAGCAGATAGCTCAGCATGCCATGGCTCAGGGCCTCGGTCCGGTCCGCCGGCGGATCGATCATCCAGTTGACCGAAACCATCCCGTCCCGCGCCTTGCCGTCGTCCCTGGTACCGGCATAGGTGGCCACGATCTGCCGCGGCGCATTGAATCGCGGCTGCAGCTTTACCTCGGCATCGACAGGCGCCCGCTCGAACTGGCTGAAATATTCGTCGAGGATAGCCAGCCGCTGCCCCGCATCGTCATCGCCCGAAAAGAAGGCCCGCGTATTGGACGGGTGATAGAACGTCTCGTGGAACCGCTTGAACTGTTGGTAGCTCAGTTCGGGAATGACCTTGGGATCGCCGCCGGAGCTCTTGCCATAGGTCACATCGGGATAAAGCGAGCGCTGCGAGATGTCGCGCATCACGGCGTCGGGCGAAGAGAACACGCCCTTCATCTCGTTGAATACCACGCCCTTATAGACCAGGGGCGAGGCGGCATCCTCCAGCTCGTAATGCCAGCCTTCCTGCCGGAACGTGTCCTCGCTCAGGAGCGGAAAGAACACCGCATCCAGATACACATCGACCAGGTTGTAGAAATCCTTGAGGTTCTGGCTCGCCACCGGATAGGCCGTCTTGTCCGGAAAGGTCATGGCATTGAGGAAGGTGTTGAGGCTCCCCTTGATCAGCTCTACGAACGGCTTCTTGACCGGATATTTCCTTGATCCGCACAGCACCGAATGCTCAAGAATATGCGCGACACCAGTCGAATCCTCCGGTGGCGTCTTGAAGGTGATGCCGAACACCTTGTTCTCGTCGTCATTGACGAGGCTCAGCACCTCCGCCCCGGTCTTCTTATGCCGATAGAGCAGCGCCTGGCTGTTCACCTCCGCGATCTGTTCGTCGCGGATGAGTTCGAAAGCGGGATGGGACATGGGACTACTACTCGGCGGGGTTCTTGTTGTTGGTCACAACGTAGGGAGGCGCGGCACGATCCGCTAGGGGCTCACCAGACTCTGAGCCTCTCCCCATTCGGAACGTGGCACAAAGGGCATGTCGAGCTTCGTGTCAGGCCGAGTCTGAAATGGCTGCGCCCGAGAACCGGAGCGGAGCATACTCCAGTACGTGAGCACCGGAAGCGCAGGGCGCGGCCATTTGCAGGCCGGCATGGCGCGCAGATCGGCGTGCCCTAAACCCCGCCTCTGATCTCCGGCTTCACCTCGCGCTCATACCATTCCCCCAGCTGCCCCATCAGCGCGGGGAACAGGTTCTTCTGCTCGCTGGCCGCCACATTGTCCGCAAGCTGCTCCGGCTTGCTCACCCCGGCAATAATCGTCGATACCTGCGGGTGATCGAGGATCCAGCGCAGCGCGAACTGGCTCATGGGCAGCGCTTCAGGCGCCAGTCCGCGCAGTTCTGCCACCAGCTCCACGCCGCGTTCGAACGGAATGCCCGAAAAAGTCTCGCCCACCGAAAAGGCCGCGCCATCGGCATTGTAGTTGCGATGGTCGCTCGGGTCGAACCGCGTCGTCTTGTCGTATTTCCCGCTCAAGAGCCCGCTGGCCAGCGGCAGCCGCACGATAATGCCGACATTCTTCTCCGCCGCCTTGGGCAGCAGCTCCGTCGCCGCATCCTGCCGGAACAGGTTGAAGATGATCTGCAGGGTCGCGCAGCCCTCCTGTTCGAGGCAGATCAGCCCTTCCTCGATCGTCTCGACGCTGGCGCCCCAATGCCGCACCAGGCCTTCGGCCTTGAGCTCGTCCATCCAGCTAAAGATCGCGCCGTCTTCCAGCACCGGCCGCGGCACGCAATGGAGCTGCGCCAGGTCCAGTGCGGCAACGCCGAGCCGCTGCGCCGAACCTTCCAGGCTCGCCCGGATGCCGGCCTTGGAATAATTGTCCGGAAAGAGCCCACTGCCGCGCCCCAGCTTGGTCGCCACATGCACGCCCGGTCCTTTGGCATGCACCCCGATCCGGCTTTCGCTCAGCCCCCCGCCATAGACATCGGCCGTGTCCCAGAAATTGACGCCGGCCGCATTGGCCGCATCGAGAATGGCACCCGCCGTCTCGTCGCCGACAGGGCCGAAATCCCCGCCGAGCTGCCAGCAGCCCAGCCCGATTTCACTCACTTCATAGCCCGTCTTGCCCAGAAGTCGCGTCTTCATCACCATTCTCCCTGCCATGGCCGATCGGCCCGGCGCTGGTTTGCGCGGGCAGGCCTGCCGGGGTCAACCCCCTGCACCTATTCGAAATAGTCCGGATGGTCGCTGATCGTCTGCGTCAGCAGCACTTCGGCCCGCGCCAGATGCGCGCGCATCGCCGCCTCCGCGCCCTCCACATCGCCTGCGGCCACGGCCTTGGCTATGGCCTTGTGCTCCCCGATGGCCACCTGCGACGACGATACGCCCAGCGTCAGGTAGCGCACCCGATCGAGCTGCATCTTGTGGTCGTCGATCAACTGCCACGCATATTCCACGCCCGCCAGCCGGGCCAGCGTGCGGTGGAACAATTCATCCAGCGTATGGAAGCGCCGGCTGTCCCCGGCATTGGAGGCGGCTTCCTGCTCGGCGATCAATTCGCCCAACACCGCCTTGGCCTCTCCCGGATTCCCCGCCACCCGGCGGATGATCTCGACTTCGATACTCTCGCGGATGAACCGGCTCTGCCGCACGCCCTCGGGCGAGATTTTCTTGACCACCGTGGCCCGCTTGGGCCGGATCAGCAGCAGCCCCTGCTGCGCCAGGCGGATGAAGGCCTCGCGCACCGGCTGGCGCGACACGCCGTAGCGCCCCGCAATGTCGCTTTCGGAAATCACGTCGCCGGGCTTCAGCGTCATGGTCACGATATCGTCGCGCAGCGCGCCGACGACGCGGAGCGCCATGGTTTCCTCGGTCACGCTGTCGGACACATTCACGGCCATGCTGATTCCCCTTCCCCGACCATGAGACGGAACGCGTCTGTCCCGCGCCCGCTCTTTGCGGCCTTCCACAGGAATCTGGCGCCGGCCGGCACAAAGAAACAGTACTCTTTTCCAATCTTGTATGGTAGATGGGTTCTGCATCCCGCTCGGGGTGGCAAGCTGAATAGTATCGAGACCGGAGAGAAACGAATGGCCAAGACCTACGCGCTCGTGGGGACCGGCGGTCGCGCACGCATGTTCTACGAGGCCATCCTGGGTCCGCATAAGGAACAGTCCAGGCTCGTGGCCCTGTGCGACACCAACCAGGTGCGCATGGACTATACCAACCGGGTCATCGAGCAGGAATTCGGCGGCCAGAAGCTGCCCACTTACAAGGCGGCCGACTTCGCGGCCATGATCGCCGCCCACAAGCCCGACACGGTCATCGTCACCTCCATCGACCGCACCCATCACCAGTATATCATCGCCGCGCTCGAAGCCGGCTGCGACGTCATCACCGAAAAACCGATGACGACCGACAAGGAAAAGTGCCAGGCCATTCTCGATACGGTCGAACGCACCGGCAAAAACGTCCGCGTCACCTTCAACTACCGCTACGCCCCGCACAATTCCGCTTTGCGCGAGCTGGTCGCCTCCGGCGCCATCGGCACCGTGACCTCGGTGCATTTCGAATGGCTGCTCGATACCCGCCACGGCGCCGACTATTTCCGCCGCTGGCACCGCGACAAGCGCAATTCCGGTGGCCTGATGGTCCACAAATCCACCCACCATTTCGACCTGGTCAATTTCTGGCTGGGCTCCCAGCCCGACATCGTCTTCGGCATGGGGGACCTCAAATTCTATGGCCGCGCCAATGCCGAGGAACGGGGCGTCTTCACGCCCTATACCCGCACCACGGGCGTCGAGGCCGCCAAGGGTGACAAATTCGCCATCGACCTCACCGCCAACCCGGTGCAGAAGGGCCTCTACTGGGACGCCGAAAAGGAAGACGGCTACCAGCGCGACCAGAATGTCTTCGGCGACGGCATTTCCATCGAGGACACGATGAATGTCATGGTCCGCTACCGCAACAAGGCGGTGATGACCTATTCGCTCTATGCCTATGCCCCCTGGGAGGGCTTCAACGTCGCCATCAACGGCACCGGCGGGCGTCTCGAACTCACCGTGCACGAAAATTCCTACATCAATGCCGGCTCCACCTCCGATACCGAAGGCGCGGCCAAGGGCGTCAAGCTCTACCACTTCCCCCTGCATGGCGAGCCGCGCGTCGTCCCGATCAAGGCCGGCGAAGGCGGTCATGGCGGCGGCGACAAGATCATGCTCGAGGAAATCTTCGGCAATGCCACCCCGCGTCCCGGCTATGGCGCCAACCACCGCGACGGTGCCCTGTCCATCCTCACCGGCATCGCCGCCAACCAGTCCTTCGCCACCGGCCTGCCGGTCGACGTGAAGACGCTGGTCAAGCTATAGGGGCGCAATAGCCCGCTTCTGGCCACCGCAACCACGCCCACCCTCCCCCTTGTGGGGAGGGAAGCGAGGTCTCTATCTGCAGACGCGACGGCGGCGATATCCGCCGACAAACTCTCGCGTCGAGAGAACTTTTCCGCCCTTTACCCGTATCTTCTCCGAATAACCATGACGGAGCAGACACGTGGCGCATGAGACTTTCACCGGAACGGCATGGGTCACCGGTGCTGGCACCGGCATCGGTCGCGCTCTGGCGCTGGCCCTGGCCGCCCGCGGCATGACCGTTGCCGCCAGCGCCCGCACCGAGGCCGATCTTGTATCCCTGGCCGCTGAGGCCGGCCGTCCCGGCGCCATCCTGCCCGTGCCGCTCGACGTCACCGACGAGGCCGCCGTCCGCGCCGCCGTTGACCAGATCGAGGCCGGCATCGGCCCGATCACTCTGGCCATTCTCAATGCCGGCACCAATAGCGAAGTCAGTGCTCAGAAGTTCGACACCGGCAAATTCGCCCATGTGGTCAACACCAACCTCATGGGTGCCGTCTACAGTCTCGGCGCCGTGTTGCCCCGGCTGCGCCAGCGCCGCGCCGGCCGCGTTGCCATGGTCGCTTCGGTTGCAGGTTATCGCGGCCTGCCCACTTCCGGCGCCTATAGCGCCACAAAGGCCGCCCTCATCGCCCTCACCGAATCCCTCAAGCCCGAGCTTGAATCCGAGGGCGTCGAGATGACGCTCATCAATCCCGGCTTCGTCGATACCCCGCTGACCCGTAAGAACAGCTTTCCCATGCCCTTCCTCATCGATACCGACGAGGCGGTCCAGGCCATCATGTCCGGGCTCGAACGCGACCGTTTCGAGATTGTCTTCCCCTGGCAGATGGCGCTGCTGATGAAGCTGCTGGGCAGTCTGCCCTACTGGCTCTTCTTCGCCATCACCCGCCGCATGGTCCGCCGCCTATGATGGGCGCGGCCTGTGCCGGTAGACCCGCAACCCCTTTGCCAGCAGCCTGACCGCCTCCCAATGGATGGCCAGCGTCACCTTGAGCGTCATCAGCGGATGCGCCAGCACTGCTCGCAACAGCGTGGCATCGGTCAGGTCTTCGCGTTCTCCCGCGAATGACGCGGTGAGCAGCGTTCCCTCGCCGTCGCCCTCGACGATGCCCACGCTCACCATCTCGCCCGGCGGACTGATGGTGAAGTGATAGACGCAATCCATCGGCATGAAGGGCGAGACGAAAAATGCCTTC
Source organism: uncultured Devosia sp. (assembly GCA_966192215.1). Lineage (GTDB taxonomy): Bacteria > Pseudomonadota > Alphaproteobacteria > Rhizobiales > Devosiaceae > Devosia. The sequence goes on from CBIGSA010000002.1 coordinate 16,300, forward strand.
TCGCAACTGTGCCGCACCACGCCGTCGCCGCCCGGCAGCACATAGGCATGCCGCTCGCCATGCGTATTGTGGACCTCATAGATGATGGCCGCGAGCCCGCCATCGCCATGATGGCAGAAATAGACCGTCAGTGGATTGAACACATAGCCCAGCATGCGCGGATAGCAGAGCAGCCGCACCGGCCCCTCCGCCACGAGGCCCGCCTCGGCCAGCCGCGCCGCCACCCATGGCCGCAACGGCCCGCCATCGCCATGGTCCGCCTCACGGAAGCTCAATAGCCCCGGCCGGTTTACCCCCAGCCAGCGCAGCTTCAGCCCAGGCAACTCGTCGAGGTCGAGCAGCAGCGAAAACACCCGGTAGCGCAGCTTGTGCGCCTTCGGCCGCAGCCGCTTGTGCGCCACCGTGCCGATATAGAGGGCGCTTGCGCTCATTCTGCCGCCTCAAGCATGGCGGGCGCTTCCGCGATCCGGTTCGCTGGCATGGCCCAGGGCCGCTGCACGCCAAACCGCTCGGCCACCGCGAGCCCCGATTGCAGCCCATCCTCGTGGAAGCCATAGCCGAAATAGCTGCCGCAGAACCACGTCCCACGCCGTCCCTGCAATTGCCACAGCTCGCGCTGCGCCGAAAGCGCCGCCTGCGTGAACAGCGGATGCTCATACTCAAAGCTCTGCAACACCTGCCCCGACTTTGGTTCGCGCGGCGGATTGAGCGTCAGGAAGATTGGTTGCCGCCGGTCGAGTTTCTGCAGCCGGTTCATCCAGTAGCTGACGCAGAGTGCCTCCCCGCCATCTTCGCCCACACCGCCGATATAGTTCCAGCTCGCCCACACATGCCGCCGCCGCGGCATCAGCGAGCGATCGTCATGCAGCACGGCACGGTTCTTCGTATAGCCGAATGCCCCCAGCACCCGCCGTTCCATGTCGTCGGCATCGTCGAGCAGTGCCAGGGCCTGGTCGGCATGGCTGGCCAGCACGACATCGGTAAACACGTCCCGCTCGCCGCGCGCATCCTCCACTGTCACCAGCCCGCCCTGCCGGTTGATCGCCCTGGCTGCTGGTGCCGTCCGCACCGGGCTGGCGAAATCCGTCACCAGCGCCCGCACATAGCTGCGGCTGCCACCCGTGACCGTACGCCACTTGGCCCGCCGCCCCACCTTGAACAACTGATGGCTGGAAAAGAACCGCACGAAAGCCTGCATGGGAAAGCCGCGGATCGCGTCGGCCGAGCTCGACCAGATCGCCGCGCACATCGGCAGTACATGCAGGTCCACCAGTTGCGGCGAATAGCCGTGCCTGTCGAGGAAGTCGCCCAGCGTCATGCCCTCGATTTCCGGGCTGTCGAGCAGGCTTTCGGCATGGGTATAGAAGCGCACGATATCGGCCAGCATTTGCCAGTAGTCGCGCCGCCCCAGATTGCTCGTCTGCCCGACCAGTCCCAGTAGGTCGCTCGAATATTCGAACCGCCCCTCGCCCACCGAAGCGGCGAAGGACATGTTGGTTTCCGTGCTCGCCACGTTGAGCTGGTCCAGCAGGCGGACGAAATTGGGATAGTTGGCCTGGTTATAGACGATGAAGCCGGTATCCACCGCCAATGGACCCCGCGCCGTCTCCACATCCACCGTATGGGCGTGCCCGCCCAGCCAGTCTTCCTTCTCATAGAGGGTCACTTCGTGCCGCCGGCTCAGCAGCCAGGCGGCCGAGAGGCCGGCTATGCCGCCTCCGATCACCGCGATACGGCGGTTATGGGCAAGATCGGGGTGAGAGTGGTGATGCAGCACGCGGGAAATTCCTGAACTGGGTTAGGCCCAGCTACGGAATTGCACCCGGCAAAGTTTCAGCGCATCGCGCCCTATTTTGCACCATCAGGCAAAAAGTTCGGTTGGCCGCCCCGCCCGGCCGTGCCACCCTTCGCGCACAGGATCGGGGAACCCGCCATGCCCTTTGCCATCGCCTACGGCGCCACCGCTGTCGCCTTCTTCGTGCTCGATTTCATCTGGCTGAGCCTGGCTGTACCGCGCCTGTACAAACCCCTGCTCGGCACCTTGCTGCGCGACAGCCCCAACCTGCCGGTCGCCGCCGCCTTCTACCTGGTCTATGTCGTGGGACTTGTCTTTTTCGCCGTTCTGCCTGCGGCCTCCGCAGGCTCGTGGCTCATGGCGCTGGGCCTGGGTGCCCTGCTGGGCCTGGTCGCCTACGGTACCTACGACTTCACCAATCTCTCGACCATCCGGGACTGGCCGCTCATGGTCAGCCTGGTCGATCTGGCCTGGGGCACTTCGGTCAGCGCCGTGGCGGCCCTGGCTGGCTACGCCGCTCTCAAGCTCACCAGCTGACGGGCGCTGAGGCGGTCGGCCGGCCGCCTCGGCTTCCAGACGTTCTCACTGCCTGAAGGGGACTGAGGCGGTCAGCACCTCGCCCGAATTGTTGAACTCCACTTCGAAGTCCACCGTGATATTGCCGTTGACAAGCACGATACGCGAGCCGATGCGCACGTCGCTGCCCCCGCGGTCCTTCTGCTGCTCGCGCAGGTCGAAGCTGATCTGACCGCCCCGCTCCTGGCCGATGGCCAGTCCGGTAAATCCGGCATTCGAGCTCATCGCCGCTTCATAGCGCCTGGCGCTGTCGTTGAAAGCGATGGTGCCGCTGATCGACAGCGTGGCATTCACCAGCGCGCAACGCCCGGTATAATTCACTTTGCCAGCATTGCCCTTGGCCACGGTCAGCCGGCAGCGGAACGGCTCGGGCTGGTCGCCGCCCACCAGCGCGCCCTCGCCCTGCCAGCTGCCAACATAGGATTCGAGCAGCGCGATCTCGCCGGCAGCCTGTACCGGCGCCAGCGTCATGAAGGGCATCGCCAGCAAAACGATCCCTGTCCCCCACCACGTCTTCATCGCGTAAGCACCCTCCTGCTGCTCCGTGACATCAGATTCTGTTTATGTCTGCCAGTGCGGAGATTTCGAAGCCAGTAGAAATCTGACACTTCTGACGCCGTTGTTACGATTTCGCTACTGACTGGGCGCTACAAATCACGGCCAATGGGCAGCCGGGATACATCGACGCCCAGGGCGAACCAAGAGGGGAACGGTTCAGGTGACTACGGACGCGCCGATCATTGATGCAAGGGACGTGACCTACAGTCTGGAGGTCGCCGGCCGCCCGCTCCACATCCTCAAGGGCGTCAGCCTGCGCGTGGCGCCGGCCGAGGTCGTCGCCATTGTCGGTCCCTCCGGCAGCGGCAAGACCTCCCTGCTCATGCTGCTGGCCGGACTCGAACGCGCCACGTCGGGCCAGGTCGTAGTCAACGGCGCTGAGCTGGGTGGCCTCAATGAGGATGACCTCGCCCGCTTCCGCCGCCGCACTTTGGGCATCGTCTTCCAGAGCTTCCATCTCATTCCGTCCCTTTCGGCACATGACAATGTGGGCCTCGCCCTCGAAATCGCCGCGCCCGAACTGGGACTCTCCCAAATCCGCGAAAAGGCCGCCGAAGCCCTCGCCGCCGTGGGCCTGGGCGACCGGCTCGACCATCGCCCCTCGGCTCTGTCGGGTGGCGAGCAGCAGCGCGTTGGCCTGGCCCGCGCCATGGTCGCCAATCCGCCGCTGCTTCTGGCCGATGAGCCGACCGGCAATCTCGACCAGAAGACCGGCGCCATCGTGGTCGATCTGATGTTCGACCTCGCCCGCAAGCAAGGCACTGCGGTCCTGCTCATCACCCACGACCCGGCTTTGGCGGCCCGCGCCGACCGCGTCTTCACCATGACGGCGGGCGAATTGACCGAAACCACGGGGCAGAAATGATGGGCGCCTTCTGGGGCGCCGTCCGCATCGGCCTGCTCGACATGCGCGGCGACCTGCGCCGCTTCCTGCTGCTCGTGGTATGCCTCGCTGTCGGCACCGCGTTGATCTCGGGCGTCAATTCCGTCGGCGCCAGTATCACTCGCGCCATTGACGATGGGGCCGCCGAACTGATGGGCGGCAATATCGAGCTTTCCCGCGCCGACCGCCTGGCGACCGATGCCGAGCTCGCCGCCATGGCCAGCTTCGGCATCATCTCGACCATAACCGACACCAATCTGCGCGCCGAATCCGCCAATGGCGATGCCTTTGTCGACCTTTCCGCAGTCGGACCGACCTATCCCCTGCTCGGCCAGGTGCTGAGCCCCCAGCTCGCCGCCGGCCAGTCCGTCTATGACCTGCTTGCCCCCACCGGCGAGGTCCACGGCGCCTTGCTCGATCCGGTCCTGCTTGACCAGCTGGGCTTGGCCATCGGCGATAGTTTCGGCCTGGGCGGCACCGAATTCGAAGTGCGCGGCACCCTCAGCAAGCTGCCCGATGGTCCGGTGCGCGGCTTCCGCCTCGGCCTCACCGCCCTGGTCACCGACCAGGGCTTCGCCGCCGTTTCCGACCGCACCTCGCCTTTGCCGGGCTTGGGCACCTGGTTCCGCTACAAGCTCCTGCTCAACGACCGCGATGCCGAAGCAGGCAAACCCGCGCTCGAAGCCGCCTTCGCCGATAGCGGCTGGACCGTCCGTTCCGCTCGCGATGGCCTGGGCGACATGGTGCGCTATTACGACCTCTTCATGCGTTTCCTTGTCATTGTCGGCCTCGGCTCGCTGCTCATTGGCGGCGTCTCGGTCTGGACCGGCATGCAGGCCTATATCGCCGAGCGCGCCAGCGTCATCGCCATCCTGCGCTCCATGGGCGCCGGTCGATCGCGCATCTTCATCCACTTCTTCGCTCAGGTCGCGGCCCTGGCCGCGGTCGGCGTCGGCATCGGCCTTGTCATCGGTGGCGGTGCCGCCTTCGCCGTCCTGCCCGTCATCGGCCGTGCGGTGGGCATAGACCTGGCCGCCACCATCCATGTCCAGCCGCTCGCCGTCGCTGCCGCGGCTGGCCTGGTCACTGCTTTCGCCTTTGCCTATCTGCCCTTGCAGCAGACCCAGGCCATTCGTCCGGTCCTGCTTTTCCGCTCCAAGGGCCTTGCCGCTCCGCCGATCGACTGGGCCGCCCTGCTGCTCTCCTGGCAGGTCCTTCCGCTCATGGCCGCCGGCATTGCCTTCTTCCTGCTGGCCTGGCTCATGACAGGCGATGCCGTGCTGGTCGCCGCCTTCGGCCTTGCCGCCGCAGCGGCGGCCGTGGCCTTCCAGGGCTTCATCCGCGCCATCCAGCTCGCCTTGGCCCGCCTGCCCGAGCCGCGCGCCCGCATTCCGCGCCACGCTCTGCGCGCCATTTCCGGCTCCGGCCAGAATGCCGCCTCGGTCGTCGTTTCCGCCGGCATGGCGCTCGCCATGCTCGTCGTCGTCCTCGTCCTCCAGGCCAATCTGCGCCAGGAATTCCTCGGCGCCTCGGCCTTCGATGTCCCAACCCTGGTCGCTTCCGATCTCTTCCCCGACGAAGTCGAAGCCCTGGCCGCCATGGCGGGCGAAGGCACCGACATTCCCCGCTTCGTCGCCACGCCCATGCTGCGCGGCGCCCTGACCGAAATCGCCGGCCGGCCCGCCGAAACCGTGCGCACCCGCGGCCCGGAAGCCACCTTCCTCCTTGCCGGCGAAGTGCCCCTCACCTTCCGCTCCGTCCTGCCCGCCTCGTCCCGCGTTACCTCGGGCGCGTGGTGGCCCGAAGACTATGCCGGCCCGGGCCTGGTCTCCCTGCATCAAAGCCTGCGCTCCGGCCTCGGCGTCGATCTGGGCGACACGCTGACCTTCACCATTTTCGGCGAACAGGTCACCGCCACCATCGCCTCCTTCCGCGATTATTCCTGGCAGGGCGGCATCGACTTCCTCGCCACCTTCTCGCCCGGCGTCATCGAGAGCTATCCCACCACGCTCTTCGCCGCCGTCACGGCCACGCCCGGCCGCGAGGAGGCCGTCGAGCGCGAACTGGCCGCACAATTCCCCGACCTGCGCTTCATCGCCATCGGCGACACGCTCAAGCAGATCACCGACGCCCTGAGCCAGCTCTCCTTCGCCGCCGTCCTGGTCGGTGGCCTCGCCGTGGGCAATGGCCTGCTGGTCCTGGTCGGCAGCCTCGCCACCGGCCGCCGCCAGCGCGAAGCCGATACGGTCATATCGAAGGTGCTCGGCGCCACCCGAATCGAACTCATGGCCACTGCCTTCGCCCAATATCTGATCCTGGCCGTGCTCGCGGCCCTCCCGGCCATCCTGCTCGGCATCGGCCTTGGCTGGCTGGTCAGCATGGTCATGCTCAATGTTGATTTCACGCTCAACCTCGACGCCCTCATCGTCGTATTGCTGGTCGCCATCGCCATCACCGCATTGCTGGGCGCCCTGACCATCCTCCGCGCAGCTTCGGCCAGACCGGCAAGGCTGCTGCGAGACCTGTAGGCGAGACGGCACCACCCTTCGCCCACCCACCGCGCGTCACCCTCGGGCTCGACCCGTGGGCTCTGCACCGCGGAGCGCTGGCTGAGTAAAGTGTCCTCGGCTCAAGCCCGAGATGACGATCGAGAATAAAACCAATATCCCAGCAATTTCCGTCTTGTATGGAAGAATACACACCCTAACTCATTGCCCGTCCACGATTATTTCCGCATCCCAAATTTTATGATTGACGCCGGGCCGCGCCCTTGCCAATCTCGCGCCATCTGAGCGGGAACAATCCCCCAGGAACGGCCGGAGACACGTCATGGGCCCTGCGGGGCCCAGCCAGGGTATGTGGTCAAGCGTGAGCTACGCGGTACGTCTTCGGTCTGACCGTTCGAACAACGGACCGATGCTCGTATCGACCTTCTGAGAGACCCGCAGACGATCTCAACCGTGCGGTCGCGGTTGGCGGGACAGACCTTTCCTTCTCCCCTGCCATCACCCCGCACATGACCCGAAACCGGGCGAGCGGGAGGCAGAAACATGACCGATCAGCCATGCACCGACATGGAGCGCTACCTGTTCGATCTGAACGGCTATGTCGTCGTTCCCAGCGCCCTCTCTCCCGACGAGCTTGCCGCCTGTAACGCCACCCTGGATGAAGCTGAAGGCTTCGTCGGCAGCACCTTCCGCGGCCATGTCTATCTGCACAATGATCCCGCCCGCCAGGAAGGCATCATGCTGCAGCAGATGTACGAAGCCGGCCCGGTCTGGGAAAAGATGATCGATCATCCCAGCTGGTTCGCCAAGGCCGTCCATTTCATCGGCGCCGACGATCCGGAAAATTTCGACGGCCATCACGGTCCCGCCTTCATCGATGAATGCTTCGCCACCATACGGGGCCCGGGCCAGGCCCTGCGCCTTCATTCCGGCGGCCATATGGGCACTATCCGCACGCAATACCGCTTCCATGCCGGCAAGTTTCATTGCGGCCAGATCAACGTGCTCATCGCGCTGAACGATATCGGCCCCGGCGATGGCGCCACCATGGTCATTCCCGGCAGCCACAAATCCAACCTGCGCCATCCGCAGACCGTCGCGCTCGACAGGCGCGACGAGCAGACCTCGGTCGATGGCGTCGTGGGCGCTGTGGAGGTCCATCTCAAGGCCGGCGATGCGCTGATCTTCGTCGATGCCATCATGCATGGCGCCGCCCGCCGGGTGAATCCGGGCGAGCGCCGCATGACCGTCTATCGCTACGGCCCGAGCTGGGGCTATTTCCGCCACCGCTTTGTGCCCAGCCCCGAACTGCTCGCCCGGCTCACGCCGCGCCAGCGTCAGATCGTCATGCCGCATCAGCCGCCCATGGTGGCATCGGCATGAAGCCCAAATAGCCTGTCACTCCGCAGGCTGCCGCGCCGGGCAGTCTACCGATATCTCTCCCGGGTCCGGCGCGGCCACTGACACCAGCTTTCGGGAAAGCGCAGAGGTACGTAAATCGGCGGCTCGGGGAGGAGTTGCCACACGGACAACGCTCAAGAGGGAGGACACCACATGAGCAAATTGAATCGCAGAACCTTCATGACCAGGGCCGGGGCCGCCGCCAGCTCGGCTGCCCTGCTTTCGGCCTTCGGCCCCCAGGCCTTCGGCCAGGACAAGCAGGTCCGCCATTTCTGGTGGGGCAATCCCGAGCGCGACAAGCGCACCTTCGCCGTCATCGACCTCTACAATTCCAAGAACCCCGGTACGGTCGTGTCCGGTGAAACCCTCGGCTTTGCCGACTACTTCACCAAGCTCACCACCCAGATCGCCGGGGGCAACATGCCCGACGTGATCCAGCAGGGCTATGGCGTGCTGTTCGAATATATCGCCAACGGCGCCGTGGTCCCGCTCGACGACTATGTCGGCAAGAGCCTCGACATCAGCAAAATCGACCAGTCGGCCATCGATGCAGGCACCGTGGATGGCAAATTCTATGCCCTCTCCATCGGCGCCAATTCCCACATGGCCATCTACAATACACGCCTCTTTGAGGAAGCCGGCATCGCCGTCGGCACCGATTTCGACCCCTATGGCTATACCTATGACGACCTCGCTCGCATCGGCGCGCAGATCAAGGAAGCCACCGGCGTCCCCGGCACCGACGACAATACCGCCGACTACCAGAACTTCTCCGATTTCATCGTCCAGAAGGGCGTCAAGATGTTCAACCCCGATGGCACCTATGGCGCCACCCAGGAAATCGTCGAGGAATACTGGTCCATCTGGCAGACCATCCGCGATGCCGGCGCCACCCCGGCCGGTCCGGAATCGGCGGGCCTGGCCGGCGTGTCCGATCTCAGCCAGTTGGGCGTCGTCACCGGCAAGTCGGCCATGTCCTATGTCTGGAGCAACCAGCTCGTCGGCGCCCAGGGCCTGGTGCAGGATGCGCTCGGCGCGGCCATGTATCCCAATACCCCGGAAATGATCCCCGGCTCGATCATCCAGCCGAGCCAGTTCGTCTGCCTCACCCGCGACAGCGTCGATCCGGAAGCCGCCACCGCCTATATGAGCGCCTTCGTCAACGATCTCGACATGACGGCCATTCTCGGCCTCGAACGCGGCATTCCGTCCAATTCGGACGTGCGCGCCGCCCTCGAGCCCAACCTGTCACCCGCCGAGGCGGTCTCGGTGGCCTTCTTCGACGCCATCCAGGGCAAGACGGCCCCGCTCGATCCCCCGCCGCCCAGCGGCTCCAACGAAGTCGAACAGACTTTCGAGCGCGTCGCGGTCTCGGTCCTTCTGGGCGAGAAATCGATCTCCGAAGCCCCCGCCGACTTCCTGGCCCAGGCCCCGGCTATCCGGCCCCGGGCGTGATTCCGGCTGGACCACAAGCCACCCCCCCCCACCGGGGAGCGGTCGACCCGAAGGGTCGGGTGACGGGTTTTGCGCTGCAACCGGCATTGCGCCTAACACCAGCACTGAACCCCTCACCCCACCCCCTCTGCCCTCAGGGGAGAGGGTGCCCGCGCCCAGTGGGAAGATAGAACCTAACCCTCCCCCTTGTGGGGAGGGAATCGCATCGAGCAGGACCATGCCCATGGAAAAATTCTTCCGACGCAATTTCGCCGGCTACGCTTTCCTGGCGCCCTGGCTCATCGGCTTTTTCCTGCTCGCCATCGGCCCCATCCTGGCTTCACTCTGGCTGAGCTTCACCAAATACAACATCGTCCGCCCCCCGCAGTGGATCGGGCTCGACAATTATTTCTACATGTTCCAGTTCGACGACCGCTTCAAGAAGGCGCTCCAGGTCACCTTCTCTTTCGTCGTCATCTCGGTTCCGGCCAAGCTGATTTTCGCCCTCGGCGTCGCCATGGCGCTCGACAAGGGCATCCGCGCCATCGGCTGGTATCGCGCCCTGTTCTACCTGCCCTCCATCCTTGGCGGCTCCATCGCCGTCGCCATCCTCTGGCGCCAGCTCTTCAACTATGACGGCGTGGTCAATTCCGTGCTGCGCCTCTTCGGCGGCGACGGCCCCTATTGGCTGTCCGATCCGCGCTATTCGCTCTGGACGCTTATCGTCCTCGCCGTCTGGCAGTTCGGCTCGCCCATGCTGATCTTCCTGGCCGGCCTCCGCGCCATTCCCCAGGAGCTCTACGAGGCCGCCGAGATCGACGCCGCCGGTCCGGTGCGCAAATTCTTCGCCATCACCGTGCCCCTGCTCGCCCCGGTCATCTTCTTCAATCTGGTTCTGCAGATGATCGAGGCCTTCAAGAGCTTCTCGGGCGCCTTCATCATTTCCGGTGGCAGCGGCGCCCCGCTCGATAGCCTGCTCTTCTTCACCGTCTATCTCTACGAAGAAGCCTTCTCCTATCTCCGCATGGGCTATGCCTCAGCCCTTGCCTGGGTCCTGCTCGTCATCATCGCGGCCTTCACCGCCATCGCCTTCTGGACCAGCAAATACTGGGTCCACTACGAAAACGAGCGGGGGTAACATGAAGCTTGCGACCAAATCGTTGCCACCGGGCGCCGGCTCCCTCTCCCCTCAGGGGAGAGGGTGGGGTGAGGGGTTCGGTGCTGGTGGGAGCACTCTGCCCAAGCGCAACGCCGAACCCTTCACCCGACCCGACGGGTCGACCTCTCCCCTCAGGGGAGAGATGACTTTTGGTCCAACGCCATGACCGACACCGCCATCAACACCACAGCCCTCACCGCCAAGCGATATCGCGAAGCCCGCGCCATCAGAGCCAGGCGCGCGGGCCTGCTCAAGCATATCTTCCTGATCCTGACCTCGCTGATCATGGTCTATCCGCTGATCTGGATGGTGTCGGCCTCCTTCAAGCCCGACAACCAGATTTTCGGCAGCCTTTCGCTCTGGCCCTCCACCTTCGACTGGGAGAATTACAGCCAGGGCTGGAGCGCCCTCTCGGTCAGCTTCACCCGCTTCTTCCTCAATTCCACATTCGTCACCGTGCTCTCGGTGATCGGCAATGTCATCTCCTGCTCATTCGCGGCCTATGCCTTTGCCCGGCTGGAATTCACCGGCAAGAATATGTGGTTCGCCCTGATGATGATGACGCTGATGGTGCCCTATCACGTCGTCCTCATCCCCCAATACCTGCTCTTCCTCAACCTGGGCTGGGTGAACACCTACCTGCCGCTCATCGTGCCCAAATTCCTCGCCGGCGAAGCCTTCTTCATCTTCCTGATGATCCAGTTCTTCCGCCAGCTTCCGCGCGAACTGGATGAAGCCGCCATGATCGACGGCTGCTCGCCCTTCAAGATCTACTGGGCCATCATCATGCCGCTGAGCCTGCCGGCCATGGCCACCGCCGCCATCTTCAGCTTCATCTGGACCTGGGAGGATTTCCTGGGTCCGCTGGTCTATCTCAACAAGGTCGAGGACTACACGGTCCCCCTGGCCCTGCGCATGTTTTTGAGCCAGGACGGCGCCAGCCAGTACGGCCCCATGTTCGCCATGTCGATCCTCTCCATCCTGCCCATCTTCCTCTTCTTCATCATCTTCCAGCGCCTCATCATCCGCGGCATCGCGATGAGCGGCCTCAAGTAAGAGCATACTCATGGCCTCAGTCACCCTCAGCGAAGTCCGCAAGGCCTATTCCGGCTTCGAGGTCATCCACGGCATCGACCTCGACGTCCGCTCCGGCGAATTCCTCGTCCTGGTCGGTCCATCCGGCTGCGGCAAGTCCACCCTGCTGCGCATGATCGCCGGCCTCGAGGAAATCACCGACGGCACCATCGCCATTGGCGAGCGCATCGTGAACGACCTGCCCGCTTCCCAGCGCAACCTCTCGATGGTCTTTCAGTCCTATGCGCTCTACCCGCATATGAGCGTGCGCAGGAACCTCGCCTTCGGCCTGGGCAACCTGCGCATGCCCAGGGACGAGATTGCCCGCCGCGTCGCCGAAGCGGCAAAAATACTCCAGATCGAGGAACTGCTCGCGCGCAAGCCGCGCCAGCTCTCCGGCGGCCAGAAGCAGCGCGTCGCCATCGGCCGCGCCATCGTGCGCGAGCCCCAGCTTTTCCTCTTCGACGAACCGCTCTCCAATCTCGACGCCGAACTGCGCGTCCAGATGCGCGTCGAACTCGCCGGCCTCTACCAGCGGCTGGGCACGACCATGATCTACGTCACCCACGACCAGATCGAGGCCATGACCATGGCCACCCGCATCGTCGTGCTCAACAAGGGCAATGTCGAACAGGTCGGCACACCCTTCGAGCTCTACAATTTCCCGCGCAACCTCTTCGTCGCCAGCTTCATCGGCTCCCCCCGCATGAACCTGCTCGCCGCCACCGCCGCCAACGGCAAGGCCGACATTCCCGGCCTCGGCACCATCGCTTTGCCCGAAGGTGTCGCCGCCGCTGGCCCCATCACCATTGGCCTCCGTCCCGAACAGCTCACCATCGACGCCACCGGTCCCCTCACTGTGTCAGGCACCATCACCCTGGTCGAATATCTCGGCTCCGAAGTCTTCATCTATCTCCGCCTCGAAACCGGCCAGACCATCCTGGTCAAGGCGCCCGGCAAATCCAGCCACCAGAACGGCGAAAAGCTCACCATCTCGCTCCACCCCGATGACGCGCATTATTTCGACGCCGAAGGCATGCGGCTGGGCGGAACCGGTGGATAATGCCCCTCCGTCCCGATGGAGCCACCAGACCCTGGCTCCCTCTCCCCTCAGGGGAGAGGGCGGGGTGAGGGGTTCAATGCTGGTGAAGGGTTCGGTGCCACCCGCACCGCTGACCCCCGCACCCGGCGCTATGCGCCGACCTCTCCCCTGAGGGGAGAGGTGACTTACGCCCCTGAGCTTGAACCATGACAGACCACGATAGCCTCCTCGCCCGCCTCCGCAACACCGACACAGCCGCCCGCCTCGGTGGCGACCATCCCGCGCTCGCCGAATGGCAAGCCGCCGGCGTCGCCTTCGCCGCATCCGCCCCGCGCCTGGAAAATCGCTATTACCAGGCCGTCTCCGAACTCTTCGCCTGCATCAAGTCCACCGATGTCACCGGCCCGATCCTGCATGAAGGCGGCGTCTATCACGGCTGCTGGCTCGAAAGCACCGGCGCCATCAATACCGAGCTGATGGACCGCTTCCTGCCATCAGTCGCCGCCGAAACCTATGCGGCCTTTGCCGATCACCAGCGCGACGACGGCCTCATCCCCTACAAGATCACCCAGTCCGGCCCCGCCTTCGCCCAGATCCAGCTCGTCACGCCCCTGGCCCGCTCGGTCTGGAACCACTATTGCCTCGATGGTCGCAACCGCGCCTTCCTGGCTCGCATGTATGCCGCCATGGCCCGCTATGACGCGTGGCTCGCCACCTATCGCAATACGCGCGGCACCGGCGGCGTCGAAGCCTTCTGCACCTACGATACCGGCCACGATCTCTCTGCTCGCTTCTGGCACGTCCCCGACAGCCCTTTCGGCAATGACCCGACCCGCTGCGACCCGGATAATCCCGTCCTACCCTTCGTCGCACCCGACCTCACCGCAAACGTCATCTGCCAGCGCCTCTACCTCGCCCGCATCGCCGAAGAACTGGGCGACGACCCCCAACCCTGGCGCGACAAGGCCGAAGCGAGCCTCAAGGCACTGTTCACGCAATGCTATGACAAGGCCGACCATTTCTTCTACGACCGCGGTCGCAATGGCGCTCACATCCGCGTCCAGTCCGATGTCCTGCTGCGCGTCCTCGCCTGCGAAATCGGCGACGACGCCTTTTTCGCCGAAGCCCTCAGCCGCTACCTGCTGAACACGTCCAAATTCTTCGCCAAATACCCCTTCACGTCAGTCGCGCTGGACGATCCGCGCTTCGACCCCAATTTCGGCCAGAATTCCTGGTCCGGCCCCTCCAACTTCCTCTCCATCATCCGCGCCGCCCACGCCTTCGAGCATCACCACCGCCATGTCGAACTCACCTGGGCGCAGATGCCGGTCCTCGCCGCCCTCTTCGAGATGGAGACCTTCCCGCAGACGCTGAGCCCCTTCACCGGCGCTCCTGGCTACACCGAAAGCTATTCGCCCTCGATCCTCTGCCTCCTCGACATGGTCGAACGTCTCTGCGGCATCCTCCCCCGTCCTGACGGCAGCCTCTGGTTGTCAGGCCTCGTCCCCCGCGAAGTCATCCACAAGCACCAGGGCCATCAGACCGCCTATCGCCGCAAGGTCGATGGCCACACATTCGAACTGCTCAACGACGGCACTTCAGCCACCATCTACCGCGACAGCCAGCAGCTCTACACCTTCCCTCACGGCACCCGCCTCGTCACCGACCGTTCAGGCAAGCTACAAGCCATTATCGGCCTGGTCGCGCGTACAGTAACCGGCGCGATCGAAACACCGAGCGGACCTCTCGCCATCTCCGTCGGCCCCAACGAAGTCCAAGTGCTGGAGGATGGGCGGTTGGTCACCACCAGAATGCCGGACCTGGTCATGCCCACCTATAGCTAGACCAGAGCGGACCCTGTGCCTTTCCACCTCGCGCCTTTCACGAATCGCCCTCGTCAATGCTAACAGTCTGCTAACCAACTCTTCCCACGCGTGACTCCCGATTGACCGGGACCTATCCCGCTATCAGGAGACCGGATGAAGGTAGCAATCGACATGGGCACGAGCGGCGGCACGGCGCCCGCCACGCTCGATCTCGAGGAATTGCTGGCCACGCGTCTCCTCGTCCAGGGCAATTCGGGCTCCGGCAAGTCGCACCTTTTGCGCCGCCTGCTCGAGCAATCCGCCCCCTGGGTGCAGCAATGCATCATCGATCCCGAGGGCGATTTCACAACGCTGTCAGAGCGTTACGGCCACACCGTGGTCGACGCTGACAGAACCGAGGCCGAGCTGACCCGCATCGCCGCCCGCGTCCGCCAGCATCGCGTCTCCGTCGTGCTCAACCTCGAAGGCCTTGATGTCGAGCAGCAGATGCGCGCCGCCGCCGCCTTCCTTGGCGGCATGTTCGATGCCGACCGCGACTATTGGTATCCCGTTCTCGTTGTCGTCGACGAAGCCCAGCTCTTCGCCCCGGCCGTCGCCGGCGAAGTCTCTGACGAAGCACGCAAATTGTCGCTCGGCGCCATGACCAACCTCATGTGCCGCGGCCGCAAGCGGGGCCTCGCCGGCGTCATCGCCACCCAGCGCCTCGCCAAGCTGGCGAAGAACGTCGCCGCGGAAGCCAGTAACTTCCTGATGGGCCGCACTTTTCTCGACATCGATATGGCCCGCGCCGCCGATCTGCTCGGCATGGAAAAGCGCCAGGCCGAGCAGTTCCGCGACCTGGCCCGCGGCCATTTCGTCGCCCTCGGCCCCGCCATCTCCCGCCGCCCGCTGCCGGTCACCATCGGCGCGGTCGAAACCTCGGCCCGCTCCACCAGCCCCAAGCTGACGCCTTTGCCGGAAGCTCCGGTCGACGCCGCCGACCTCATCTTCGCCGCTTCGCCCGAGGAGCAGGCGCGCCCGGTGGTCCGACGTCCCGCGCCGCCCCCGCCACCCTCGACCAATGAGCTCTTGGCCCAGCTCTCCCGCGCCCGGCCGCAGGCCGAAGAGGCGCCGCAAAGCCTCTTCCCCGAGATCGACGAGGCCGAGCGCGACCGCCAGATCGACGCCATCATGGCTGAACTGCTTGATGATCCCGATGCCAGCTTCCGCACCGTCGCCGTGCTTTATCAGGATTTCCTGGTCCGCTGTCGCATCCGTCGCGTGCCTGGGGAGCCGCCGGCTTTGCCCGCCTTCAAGCGCAAGCTCGCCGTCGCCCGCGTCGCCCCCGATACCGAGATCGCCCAGTCCGATGGCTGGCAACAGGCGCTCAGTCTGTCCGAAACTCTCACCGATGACGTGCAGGGCGTCTTCCTCGTCCTGGCCCAGGCCGCACTGACATCAGCCCCCTGCCCCTCCGACGCCACCCTGGCCCGGCTCTACGGCACTCACTCGGCTAGCCGCGCCCGGCGCCTGCTCACCTGGTTCGAGGAACGAGGCCTGCTCGTGGTCCGCCTCGATTTCCGCCAGAACCGCGTCGTTGCCTTCCCCGATCTCGGCGCAGAAACCGCCCCCGGCGACCCCAACGGCCCCGACGTCATGCTGGACGAGCGCGGCGCGGCTGAGTAGCCGCCCACCGAGCTAGCAATAGCCCTCATGGTGAGGTGCGAGGTCTTCACGAGCCTCGAACCATGAGGGCGTGACACCACCATCCAGCGCAAAAAGAAGCCCCCGGATTTGCTCCGGGGGCTCTGTCATGGTGAGAATATCGGGGGAGGTGGCCTCAATCCTCTTCCACGAACACCTCGTCGCGCTTCTTGCGAATGCTCGGCAGCACCGCGATGACCACGGCCAGCACGGCCAGGCCCAGCAGCGTCGCCGAGATGGGCCGCTCGATGAAGATCATCGGATCGCCCCGCGAAATGATCATCGCCCGCCGCAGATGCTCTTCCAGCAGCGGTCCCAGCACGAAGCCCAGCAGCAGTGGCGCCGGCTCGCAACCGAAGCGGATCAGCAGGTAGCCGACGATGCCGAAGAAGGCGATGGCATAGATGTCGTAGATATTCTGGTTGATCGAATAGGTGCCGATACAGGCGAACAGCACAATGGCCGGGAACAGCACCCGATAGGGGATCGAGAGCATTTTCACCCACAGCCCCACCAGCGGCAGGTTGAGGATGACCAGCAGCAGGTTGCCGATCCACATCGAGGCAATGATGCCCCAGAACAGCGCCGGCTGCTCGTTGATCACATTGGGGCCGGGCGTGATGCCTTGCAGGATGAAGGCCCCGATCATCAGCGCCATGACCGGATGGGCCGGAATGCCCAGCGTCATCAGTGGGATGAACGAGGTCTGCGCCGCCGCATTATTGGCCGATTCCGGCCCCGCTACGCCCTCGATGGCGCCATGGCCGAATTCCTGCGGCGTCTTGGACAGCCGCTTTTCCGCCGAATAGGATGCAAAGGCCGAAAGGATATGCCCGCCGCCCGGCAGCACGCCGAGCACCGAGCCCAGCCCCGTGCCGCGCAGGATAGGCATGGCGATGCGCCGGAAATCGTCCCTGGTCAGCCAGAGATTCTTGACCGCCTTGACCCCCACTTCGCGCTCGGTCTCGTTTTCCAGATTGCGCAGGATTTCGGCCACGCCGAACACACCCACGGCCACCGCTACGAAGTTCAGGCCCCCGAACAATTCGCGGATGCCGAAGGTGAAGCGCGGCGTGCCGGTATAGATATCCTGTCCCACCATGCCCAGCAGCAGCCCCAGCACGATCATGCCCAGCGCCTTGAGAATGGAGCCATGCGCCAGCGCGATGGAGACCAATAGGCCCAGCACGATCAGCGAGAAATATTCCGGCGCCCCGAAATTGAGCGCGGCCCGCGCCAATGGCGGCGCGAAAAAGGCCAAGAGAAGCGTTGCCACCGAACCGGCAAAGAACGAGCCGATGGCCGCGGCGGCCAAGGCCGGCCCGGCCCGACCCTTGCGGGCCATCTGATAGCCGTCGATGGCCGTCACCGCCGCCGAGCTCTCGCCGGGCAGGTTGATGAGGATGGCCGTGGTCGAGCCACCATATTGGGCGCCATAATAGATGCCGGCCAGCATGATCAGCGCCGTTTCCGCATTGAGCGAAAAGGTGATGGGCAGCAGCATGGCGATGGTCGCCGTCGGCCCGATGCCGGGCAGAACGCCAACCAGCGTGCCCAGGAGCACACCGATGAAGCAGTAGAGAATGTTGATCGGGTCGAGCGCGACGGTGAAGCCGAGAGCGAGTGACGACAGCAGGTCCATTGAAAGTCTCCCGCCCTAGAAGCGCAGCCAGGGGCCGACCCATGGCACGATGAGCCCGAGCCCGACCACGAAGATCAGCGTGCAGAGAATGCAGAGGCCCACCGACACGACGAGTGCTGACAAGACCGTGTTGCGCGTGCTCGAAATCGCCGTGGCAAAGCCGGAAATCAGCACGACCGGCAGGAAGCCCAGTCCCCGCAGCGTCGCGGCAAAGAAAATGATCGTGCCCAGCACCAGCACGATACCTCGCCAGGGCCAGGGTGCTGGTGCATCCTCGTCCGGCCTGCCCAGCCCCTTGGCCGCCACCGCGACCCCGAGTGCCACCAATATGCCGCCCAGCATGATGGGCATGAAGCCCGGCCCCATGCGGAATGGCGTGCCGAATTCGTAACGCATCGCCTCCAGCGCGAAATAAGCGCCGAACGCGACAAAGATCGCGCCCGACGCCAGGTCATTCCGCGAAGCATTGACTGCCATCATTACCCTCCCCCGAATGCGCGCCCCGGCCTTCCGGTCGGAGCGCGCTGTTTGTTTGCTTACTGCGCCGAAACGCCCGCGGCCTTGATCACTTCAGCCCAGAGCGCGATCTGCCCTTCGAGCTTCTGCGCCAGGGCAGCCGGGGTCGCCTGGTCGGCCGGCACCGGATAGGTACCCAGCTCGGCAAAGCTGTTGCCCACGGTCTCGTCGGCCAGGGCCTTCTGCAGCGAGGCGCTCAGCCGGTCGATAATGGCCTGGTCGGTACCGGCCGGGGCATAGAGGCCGTGCCAGATGGCGAGGTTGAAATTGTCCAGCCCGCCTTCGGCCAGGGTCGGCAGCTCGGGCAGCACGGCGATACGCTCGGGCGTGGTCACCGCATAGGCCTTGATTTCGCCGGCCTGGATCTGGCTGGTCGTGTTGGTGGTCTGGTCGCACATCATGTCGATCTGGCCGCCAAGCAGGTCGGTCATGGCCGGGCCGGTGCCCTGGTAGGGCACTTCGGTCATCTTGGTGCCGAGCGCATCCATGAACAGCAGGCCGCAAAGCTGGCTGGCGGCACCGATGCCGGCATTGGCATAGGTGATGTCCTCGCCCTTTTCCTTCACATAGGCGATGAGGTCTTCCAGCGTTGCCGGCTCGAAATCCTTGCGGGCCACGATGGTCATCGGCACTTCGGTGACCAGCCCGATCGGGGCGAAGTCGGTCATCGGCTCATAGGGCAGGCTGGCATAAAGCGCCGGGGCGGTCGACATGCCGATATGGTGCAGCAGCAGTGTATAGCCGTCGGGATTGGCGGCGGCCACCTGGCCCGCGCCCAGCGTACCGCCGGCGCCACCCACATTCTGCACCACGACCTGCTGACCCAGATCCTCGCTCATGGCCGCGGCGACCAGGCGTGTCACCGTATCGGTCGGGCCGCCGGCCGAGAACGGCACGACGATGGTCACCGGCTGGGTCGGGTAGTCCTGCGCAACGGCTGCGGCGGCGCTGAACGCGGTGCCGGCGATGATGCCGGCGACCAGCATGGAAATGGTCTTCATTAGAGATATCCTCCCTTTTGCATGTTGCCCGGTGTTTTCCTCTCCCGGGGCAGCGGGCACTATGCAAACCCCGTGCCACGCGAAACGCGCAAGGCTGGTATGCAGTTTCCTGGCCTCGTGATATTGCTGTCGGCAAGAAATTGCGCAAATCCGCGCGGCCATCGGCAATATCTTGCCGAACCACAGTCCGGGACCATGACCGACAGCACCAGCAAGCCCCAGCGCCACTGGTTCGGCCGCCGCCATCTGATCCTGGGCGGCGGCGGCCTGCTGCTGGTCGTTCTGGTGGGCTGGGTCACCTTCGAGATGACCTTCACCGCCGCCATCCGCGATACCAACGATCAGGCCCACCGCCGGCTGGCTTTGTTCGATCGTACGCTCGAAGCCATCATCGAGCGCTTCCACTACCTGCCTGTCGCCATTTCCCAGGCCCGCGAAACTCGCTTCGCACTTGAACAACCCGACAATCCGCAGGCCGTCGAGGCGGCCAACGGCTTCCTCAGCAAGCTCAACGAGACCGCGGGGGCGGGCGAAATCTTCCTCATGGAGGAAAATGGCGGCGTGGTCGCGGCCAGCAACTGGTGGACCCTCACCAGCCTGGTCGGCACGAACTATTCCTTCCGCCCCTATTTCGCTGACGCCATGCAATATGGCAGCGCCGAATATTATGCCTTCGGCATCTCCACCAGCGTGCCGGGCTATTTCCTCTCCCAGCGCGTTGATGGGCCCGATGGCCCCATGGGCGTCGCCGTCACCAAGATCAATCTGGGCGAGATCGAAGCCACCTGGTGGCGCTCGGGCGAACTGATCGGCATTCTCGACCCCAACGAGGTCGTTATCCTCTCCACCCGTCCCGACTGGCGCTATCGCCCGCTCGAAACCATTCCCCGCTCCCGCGTCGAATCCGTGTCCACCCAGCAGCGCTATGGCGAAAACGGCATCGACAATACCGGCCTCATTACCGATCGCTGGAATTCGCGCGGCGGCCAGTTCGCCTATCTCGCCGGCACCGATCCCGAAGCCTCGGGCTATTTCCTGCTGCAGGAATTGCGCCTGCCCAAGCATGGCTGGCGGCTCACCTCCTTCACCCCGCTGGGCCCGCTCTATGCCACCGCCTGGACCAGCACGGCCGCCGCCTCGCTCGGCGCCGCCGCCCTGCTGCTCATCATCGTCCTCCTGGTGCAGCGCCAGCGCATCACCGCCCAGCGCCTGGCCGATCATGAGCGGCTCGAACAGCGCGTCGCCGAGCGCACCGAGGACCTGCATATCGCCAACGAAGCCCTGCGCGAGGAAATCGCTGAGCGCATCCGCGCCGAAAAGGCCGAGCGCGAGGCCCAGCATGGCCTGGTCCAGGCCGCCAAGATGGCCAGCCTCGGCCAGGCTTTGGCCGGCGTCGCCCACGAAGTCAGCCAGCCCGTCGCCGCGCTCACCACTCATCTGGCCAGCGCCAAGCTCATCGCCGCCCGCCAAAACGATGCCGACATCACCACGATCCTCTCCACCATGGACAAGGTGGTCGATCGCCTCGCTGCCCTCACCGGCCACCTCAAGACCTTTGCCCGCAAGGAAACCCGCGTCGAAATGCAGGCGGACCTTGCTACGGTCATCGCCAATGCGCTCGACCTGGTCGATCACAAGCTCAAGGCATCCGGCATCGACGTCGAATATCGCCGCCACCGCAGCGCCATTTCCGTCACCGGCAACCCCGTCCATCTCGAACAGGTGCTCATCAACCTCATCGCCAATGCCGCCGATGCGATGGAGCACAGCCTCGTCCGCGTCCTTTCCATCGGCGTGAAACCAGGCGCCCGCAGCGTCGAGATCGCGGTCTCCGATACCGGCTCCGGCATCGCACAAGACGAATTGGCGAACCTGTTCGACCCCTTCTATTCCACCAAGGATGCTGGCCGCGGCCTGGGGCTGGGCCTCTCCATCTCCTATGGTCTTATCAGAGACATAGGCGGCGCCATCACCGTCGACAGCCGCCCCGGCAAGGGCAGCACCTTCACGGTGCGATTGCCGCTTGCGGCTGAATTGACGGCGCCATCGCCCCCTCGCCCCTCAGGGGAGAGGGTAGCGGCGCCGGGAGCGCAGCGACCTGGCAGAGCTGGGGTGAGGGGTGAAGGCCTCTCGACCGGCTCCCTGGAGCTGAACCCCTCACCCGACCCTACGGGTCGACCTCTCCCCTGAGGGGAGAGGTGAGCAAAGGAACCACCGCATGACCGACCCGACCGTGCTCATCGTCGATGACGAGGAAATGGTGCGCACCGCCCTCGAGCAATGGCTGCGCCTCTCCGGCTTTGCCACCCATGTCGCCTCCAGCGCCGGCGAAGCCCTTTCCATGCTCGACGATGTCCATCCCCAGGTCATCCTGTCAGATGTGCGCATGCCGGGCCTTTCCGGCCTCGACCTGCTGCAGACGATCCGCGAAAGGGCACTGGCCGCCGAGGTCATCCTCATTACCGGCCATGGCGACGTGCCCATGGCCGTCGAGGCCATGCGATCGGGCGCCTTCGATTTCCTGCAAAAGCCCTACGTCCCCGATCAGCTCGTCAAGACCCTGCGCCGCGCCGCCGAACAGGCCGGCCTCAAGCGCGAAGTCGCCGACCTGCGCCGCAAGCTCGACGGCGGCGAGACCGAACTCGCCACCCGCCTCGTGGGCTCGTCCCGCGTCATGGAAGACCTGCGCAACATGGTGCGCGAGCTGGCCGCCATTCCCACCGATGTCATCATTCTGGGCGAAACCGGCACCGGCAAGGAAGTCGTCGCGCGGTGCCTGCACGACTTCTCCCCCCGCGCCAAGGGGCCCTTCGTCGCCGTCAACTGCGCTGCCATTCCTGCCGAATTGATCGAATCCGAACTCTTCGGCCATGAAGCCGGCGCCTTTACCGGCGCCTCCGGCCAGCGTATCGGCAAGTTCGAATTCGCCAATGGCGGTACGCTCCTGCTCGACGAGATCGAATCCATGCCCCTGCTCGCCCAGACCAAGGTGCTGCGCGTCATCCAGGAGCGCGTGGTCGAGCGCGTCGGCTCCAACAAGCAGATCCCGCTCGATGTCCGCATCATCGCCGCCTCCAAGGTCGATCTCGCCGCCGAAAGCGACGCCGGCCGCTTCCGCGCCGATCTCTACTATCGGCTCAACCTCGCCACCATCCAGCTCGCCCCCCTGCGCGACCGCGGCGAGGACAGCGTGCTGCTCTTCCACCATTTCCTGGGTCTCGCCGCCCAGCGCTTCAACAAGCCCGCGCCCCAGCTCCACCCCTCCGATCTCAACGCCCTGCTGGTCCATACCTGGCCGGGCAATGTCCGCGAGCTCAAGGCCGCCGCCGATCGCTTCGCCCTGGGTCTGGAATCCACCGGCCGCTCGCTCGACACCATTCTGGGCGCCAGGGCGAAGCCCCTCCCCTCCACCGCCAGCCTCGCCGACCGCCTCGCCGCCTACGAACGCCACGTCATCGAAGCCGAACTGGCGCGGCACGGGGATTCCATCGCGGCGGTGGTGGACGCGCTTCAGGTGCCAAGGCGAACATTGAGCGAGAAAATGGCGAGGCTTGGGGTGCGCAGATAAGCATCCACCCACCGGCCTCCCCCTCGCCCCTTGTGGGAGAGGGGGGTGATTTCCTCGTTCAGAGGAAATCACCGGGTGAGGGGTCCTGCGCTATCCCATGCTTCAATACAGGTGGTCAGCTCAGCGCGCCCTCATCCGGCGCTGCGCGCCGTCTTCTCCCACGAGGGGAGAAGGGAAGCCCTGCACCAACAGCAGCCAGCTACCCGACAAATTCTGTCCTGAACGAGTACCGCCCCGTCGCCCCCGGCCCCAGCACATCGCCATATGGCCGCTGCTCCAGCGCATCGCTCCCGCCCACCTCCGCCGCCGTCCCATGCCACGGCTCGAGGCACACGAAACCTGCCCCCGGCTTCGACCACAAGGCGAAATTCGGCAGATTCTCCCAGGTGAACCGCACCGCCTTGCCGCCAGCTTCATAGGTCAAGCCGGCTCCCGCCCCTTCGGGAAACAACATTGCGTCGGCCGCAAACAGATCATGGCTCAGCATCAGCTCGCCCGCCCTGAAGGGCGAGGCCAGCCGCTCCGGTTTCACCAACCCGCCGGACAGTCGCACCAGTTCCGGCTCGGCGCCATTGTCGAGCACCACCCGATGCTCCAGGCCTTCGCAATCAGGCAGCGGCCACACGAAGGCCGGATGAAACCCGATGCCGAACGGCATCGGCCGGTGGTCCCGGTTCGTCACCTCCGCCGTGACGCTCACCCCGCGCCCGTCGACGCGATGCTCCAGTTCCAGCAGGAAATCGAACGGAAAGATCGATTGGCTCGCCTGCCCGGCCCCCAGCGCCATGCGGCAGAAATCGACCCCGCTATCCACCAGCTCGAATTCGTTCCGCCGCGCGAAGCCATGCTGCCCCATCGGATAACGCGCGCCATCGATCCGCACGTGATCATCAGGCGCCCGCCCCACAATGGGAAACAGCACCGGTGACCGCCCGCCCCAGAAGGCCGCATCACCATCCCACAACCAGTCCTGCCCATCGCTGGTCGTGATCGACTGCATCTCCGATCCCAGCGTCGAGACTTCAACCGTGACCTGCTCATTGCCGATGCGGATATTGCTCATGCTCTCCCGATCTCATCTACGGCACCATCTGGCCATTTCCTCGGTCCCCACCTCCCGTGAGAAAGCGAGACAGGACTTGGCCCCGGCCAGGTTCGCGCGTTGGGCAGGGTGAGGGTATGGTTTCGCAAAGATCAAGGCCCGTTTGCACCAGCCTCGCCCCATTTTGCGCCCACCCGCTCCATCAGTCCCTTGGCATCCCCCGGCGCCATCAGCTTGTCGGTATTGTCGAAAAACACGAAGACATCGCGCTTCCTGCCATCCGCCGTCGGCCCGGTGACGAAATTGCCATCCGTTGCCTTGCCCCGGGCCCAGTGGCGCACGCGTTCGGCCCATATGTCGAGCTCCCCGTCGGAATAGCCCGAATTGTAGAGCTCCACCGAACCATGCAGCCGGCAATAGACGAAGTCCGTGGTCACATCCATCAGCAGCGGCCAATCCACCGTATCGGCGCAGACCAGCGCCACATCATATTTTCGCAGCAGCGCGACAAAGTCCGGGTCGCGGAAACTCTCATGCCGGATTTCCATGGCATGCCGCACGGCCCGCCTCGTCCCGTCGCCATAGTCCGCCGGCGCCCGCAACCGATGGTCGTGCCGATGCGCCAGGGCCGCGGCTTCCTCCGTGTCGCGCGGCAGCAGCCTGAAGAAGGCCTCGATCCGTTCGGCATCGAAGCGAAATCGCTCCGGAAACTGCCACAGCACCGGCCCGAGCTTCTCACCCATCACCAGGGGTCCCGAGGCGAAGAAATTGGCCAGTGGCGGCTCGGGATTCTTCAGCTTGAGCATGTGCGTCAGGTAGCGTGGTCCCTTGACCGCAAAGACGAAACCTTCCGGCACGGCCTCTGCCCACTTCCGGAACGCCTTGGGCGTCTGCATGCCATAGAAGGTGCCGTTGATCTCCAGCGCATTGAACTGGCTCGCCGCATAGCTGAGTTCCCGCTTCTGCACGAGCGTGGCGGGATAGAAATTCCCCCGCCACGGCCGATAGGTCCACCCCGACACCCCGATCCTGACATCGCCTTGCTTCGTCATGCGAAGAGAACGCCCGGAGGCCCCTGACGTTGCCACGCCCCATGGTTCGAGGCTCGCACCTCACCATG
>CBIGSA010000003.1:0-31408 GCA_966192215.1 uncultured Devosia sp.
GGTGCTGCAGCTCTGCTCTGGTGCGCCGTGCCACCAGCGGGCATGGCAGGTGCCGGCGTTGTCGCAGAGGCTCTCAACCGCCTCAGCGTTAATGCGGCCAACCTGGCCAATGGCGACTCGTCCCGCGTCATCTCGGTCCTGACCGAGCTTTGCGTAGTTCGGCCGCGTCGTGAGGCGCGCCGGCGCTGGGCGCGCAAAATCTTCCGCCGCCTCATTGGCAGGGCGATGCCGATGTCCCGGGTCCACGGGTAACGGACACCGATGGCGATCCTGCAGCCCTTTTGCCTGGCACCACCCTGGCGGTGCAGGCAATGGTCCTGCATCCTCTGTAGAATGTACCCCGCGCCTATCCGTGGAAAACCCACGCGGGCCGGCTTGTTGCGGCCGGTGGTACTGCCTAATGTACTCCCGAACGTATCCCTGAACCCTGATCGCGTGTCTTCAGGTCAGAAAAACCCGGATTTCCGGGGGTTTCAGCAGTTTGTGGCGGAATGTCCCTCTCTCTCCGCCAGCTTTCCTGAAAGCTTCAAGGCATTCGGACCGGTGAGCCTGCGGGAGCCGGTTTCTTCGCGCCTAAACGTCCTTTTTTCTGACCTAACGCGGCCCTAATACGGCATGGGCTAGCCAGGTCGTTTGGCGGTTGATGCGGGTGAGCAGGTGCGCGTACTGGTGGTAGAGGATGAGCGGCAGCTTGCCGACTCCATTGCCGAGGGGCTACGGCTCCATGCTATGGCGGTCGATGTTGCCTATGACGGTGAGGCCGGCCTGGAGCGGGCGAGTGTCAACGACTATGACGTGCTCGTGCTCGACCGCGATATCCCCCGCCTTTCGGGCGACGCAGTCTGTGCGGCGCTGGTGCAGTCGCAGTCCCAGACGCGCATCCTGATGCTCACGGCGGCCACCGCCATTGCCCAGCGCGTTGCCGGCCTTGGGCTCGGCGCCGATGACTACCTGACCAAGCCCTTCGCCTTTGCCGAGCTGGTCGCCCGCGTGCAGGCGCTGGCGCGGCGCGCGCGGCCGGCCATTCCGCCGGTCCTCGAACGCACCGGCATTCGTCTGGACACGCATCGCCGCATGGTCATGCGCGGCGACCGGCCGGTGGATCTCTCCCGCAAGGAATTTGCCGTGCTCGAGGAATTGATGCGGGCCGATGGCGGGGTCGTATCGGCCGAGCAGCTTCTGGAAAAGGCCTGGGACGAGCAGATCGATCCCTTCACCAATGTCGTTCGCTTCACCATGATGAATGTTCGCCGCAAGCTCGGCGAGCCGCCGGTGATCGAAACCGTGCCGGGCGTGGGATATCGCCTCAAATGAAGATTCCCGGCTTTCCTTGGACCATCCGCACGCGCCTGTCCCTGCTCTATGCCGGCGCCTTCCTCCTCGCCGGCGTGGCGTTGATTGCCTTCATGTATCTGTTTCTCGGCCAGGTGCTGGAACAGCAGTTCATGATCCGCACCGCGCCGGGCGCGCCCCCGCTCGAAGCGTCGGCCGATGAGCTGAGCCAGGGTCGCCGCATCATCGACGTCATGATCCGCCGGGCGAGGCTGGACACGCTGCAGACCATGCTGGTCGCATCGTCGGTCATCGTGGTCCTTCTCACCATTGCGGCGGGCGGAATCGGTTGGCTCGTGGCGGGGCAGGCGCTGCATCCGCTTCGCGATATCACCGCCACGGCACGACGTGTTGCCGACCGCAGTCTGCATGAACGCATTGCCCTTGCCGGTCCCGATGATGAGATCAAGCAACTGGCGGACACGCTCGACGCCATGCTCGAGCGGCTCGACCGCTCCTTTGACGGGCAGCGGCGCTTCATAGCCAACGCTTCCCATGAATTGCGTACGCCGCTGACCATCACGCGTACGCTGCTTGAAGTCGCGCTGCTCGATAGCGGCGGCAATGAAAAGGTGCGGCAACTGGCAACGACGCTCCTCGCCGTCAACCAACGGCACGAGAAGCTCACCGATGGCCTGCTCACGCTGGCGAGCGGCGAGCAGCACGCTGCCAGTCTTGCGCCGGTCGATCTTGCCGACATTGCCGCCCATGTCCTTGACGACATGCGGCCCCTGGCCGAGGGCGCGGGCGTAGCACTCGTGGCCGAGCTTGGCGCCGCCTTCGCGCTGGGCGATGCCTTCCTGCTCGAGCGGCTGGTGCACAACCTTGTCGAGAATGGCATCCAGTACAACCTGCCCGAAGGCGGCTGGGTCCGCGTGCGGACCGAAACCGGGACGGACGGCGTCAGCATTCTCGTCGAGAATACCGGGCCGATAGTGCCTGCCTATGAAGTGCCGGGCCTGTTCGAACCCTTTCGGCGGCTGGCCGCGACCGAGCGGCTTGCCACCGGCACACGCGGATCGGCTGTCCGCGGTGCTGGACTGGGCCTGTCGATCGTGCGCTCCGTCGCCAATGCGCATCAGGGCGAGCTACACGCCGAGCCGCGCGAGGGCGGCGGTCTGGTCGTCCGGCTGCGGATTGCGGCGGCGCCGGACGGCCTAACGCCCGCCTAACGCCCCGCTTGGTACCGCGTTGCGTACCAAGTCGGAGACGTAACGATGCCCCGTTCCAAAATTCTTTCCATCCTCATGGCTGCCGCGCTGGTGGCCGCCCCTGCCCAGGCCCAGCAATGGTCACCCGAACAGCATGAAGCCGGTCTCGCTTATGCCCAATGTATTCGCGACAATGGCTATGCCGAATTTCCCGATCCGACGCCCGAGGGGGGCATGCGTTTCCGCATTACGCCTGATGGTGCGCCGCGTTTCGAGAAGGCCGCCGATGCCTGCCGCGAGCTGGCGCCGGAAGGCATGCGCGGCGAGGACCCGACACCCGAGCAGATCGATGCCTTGATCGACCTTGCGCAATGCGTACGCGACCAGGGCATTGCGGACTTTCCCGACCCCGATGCCAAGGGGAGCTTCAACCTTCGCGGCGTCGGCATGGGCCTGGATGACACAAGCATCCAGGCGGCGGTTGGCCATTGCAATGGGCAGTCCGGTCCACAGGGCATCCGGATCATGATCGGCGGATGATACGCATTTCGACCATCATCACTGGCGGCGCGCTCAGCCTTGCCGCCGGTACGACCATTTTCGCCCTGTTCCTGTGGCTGCAACCGGCGCGTCCGGAAGCCGCGCCGTCCACCATGCCCGGTGCGACGACCGAAATCGTCCGGGGTACGCTGCTGGACACCAAGACGGTGACGGGGACGCTTGGCTATGGTGACCTGACTGCGCTGCGGCCGAACCTGGCGGAGGCGTCGGCCATGCTCACCTGGATAGCGCCTGTCGGCTCGACTGTCGCGCGCGGCGAGCCGCTCTACGCCCTCGACGGTCAGGCAACGGTCCTGTTCTACGGCTCGGTGCCGCAGCATCGCACGCTGCGCTTCGACGCCGAGGCCGCTTCACCCGTCTGGGTCGAGCTTGAAGAGGCCA
The DNA here is from genome assembly GCA_966192215.1 of uncultured Devosia sp. Taxonomy (GTDB): domain Bacteria; phylum Pseudomonadota; class Alphaproteobacteria; order Rhizobiales; family Devosiaceae; genus Devosia. The sequence goes on from CBIGSA010000003.1 coordinate 3,426, forward strand.
ACAAGGCCGTTGCGGCTGCTGAGTTGGCGCTTCGCCTCGAAGCGGCCCGGGTCGCCGATGCCGAGGCCCGGATGTCGGACGCGGCGGCGCGGCTGGAGGATGCGCTTTCGCCCGGGCCCGCCACACCGGAATTCATTCAGCTTGCCGGAGCCGTCAGCGCCGCGCAGGCCAGGCTGGCCCGCGTAACCGAACTCAGCGCCGCGGAGCTGGCGCCCAGCATCGATATCGCGGCCGCCGAGGCCGATCTGGCCGCGGCGCGCGCTGGCTTCGACGCTGCCATTCGCGCGCTTCGCAAGGATATCGCGGCGGCCGAACTCGACGCTGCGACGGCGCGCGTCGCCGTTGCCGGGGCCGAAGCGACGCTGGACGACCTGCGCCGCGCCCATGCAGTAATGTCAGCGCGGGCCTCCGACGACGCCGATGTCAGCCAACTCGGCGCCAATCTGGCAGAACTGGGTTATGAAGGTTCGCTGCCCGAGCAGGTGCGGCAATGGCAAAAGGCCGCGGGCCTGCCGGTGACCGGAATTGTCGGCCCGGACCAGATTGTGGTCGCCGCAGGTCCGGTTCATATTGCTGCCCACAGCGCCGGTGTCGGCGAAATATTGAGCGCAAACGCGTCCGAGCGGGGCGCGCTCCTCGATTATTCCAGCACGCAGAAGCTGGTGACTGTGCCGCTCAGTGTCGGCGACTATGCTCTGGCGGCGGTCGGCCGCCCGGTCAGCTTGACGCTGCCCGATGACACCGTGGTCGAGGGCACCATTTCCGAGCTTGGCTCGGTGGTGACCGATGGCGCCATCACTGTGACCATAGCCATTGCCGACCAGGCCGCCCTGGGCGGGCTTGAAGTCGCGTCCGTCGATGCCCAGTTCGTCAGCGAAGGACGGGATGACGTTTTGTCGGTGCCCATCACGGCGCTGCTGGCGCGTCCGGAAGGAGGCTTTGCCGTTGAGCTGGTGGCCGAGGGGACCTCAACCCTGGTGCCGGTCGATACCGGGCTCTTCGCGGCTGGCCGCGTGGAAATCAGCGCCGAGGCCATAGCCGAGGGCATGCTGGTCGGCGTGCCCCGATGAGCGCCATAGTTTCGCTGCGCGGCGTCACGCGCGCCTTTCCCGGCGGGGTCGCCGCCCTGCGCGATGTGAGCCTCGAAATCGGTCGCGGCGAGCTTGTTGCCATTGTCGGGCCGTCCGGTTCGGGCAAATCGACCATGCTCAACATCATCGGCACGCTCGATCGCGCCAGTGCGGGCACCGTCGAGATTGACGGCATGGATGTGGCGCAGCTCAGGGACAGCGACCTTTCGGCACTGCGGGCCCGGCGCATCGGTTTCGTCTTCCAGCATTTCCATCTGTCTCCGGGGGTTTCGACCCTCGATAACGTCGCCGACGGCTTGCTTTACACGGGGGTTCGCTTGGCCGAACGCCGGCAGCGCGCCGAGGCGGCTTTGCTTCAGGTTGGCCTGGGCCACCGTCTCGACCATCGTCCGCATCAGTTATCGGGTGGCGAGAAACAGCGCACGGCGATTGCGCGCGCCCTGGCGCGCCGGCCGAGGCTGCTGCTGGCTGATGAGCCGACCGGCGCACTCGACAGCATTTCGGGCGAGGGCGTGGTGCAACTGCTGCTCGGCATGCACAGCCAGGGCACTGCCGTGGTCGTGATCACCCATGATCGCGACCTTGCCGCGCGTTTCGACCGCCAGGCTTCCATGCGCGATGGCGAACTGATCGACGATTACAGGCGGGTATCGTGACGGCGCGGCTCGAAGCGGCGCGGCTCCTGCCGTTCGACATCGTGCGGCTTGCCGCCTATGGGCTCCGTGCGCGTCCGCTGCGTGTCGTGCTCTCGGCCCTCGGGATCGCCATCGGCATTGCCGCGATGATCTCGGTAGTCGGCATTTCGACCTCCAGTCGCGCCCAGCTCAACCAGCTTCTTTCCGAACTTGGTACCAACCTCTTGAGCGCCAGCCCGGGTACGTCGATGTTCGGCGAAGCCGCGACCATGCCGCCGGAATCGGTGGCCATGATCGGCCGTATGCCCGAAGTTGAGGCCGTGAGTGCCATCGGCCAGCTCGCCGATGCCAAGCTCTATCGCAATGACCATATTCCCGTCAGTCAGTCGGGCGGTCTGGCGGTCTTCGCCGCCAGCCTCGATCTGCTCGATACGGTCAGTGGCGAAATAGCCGCCGGATCCTGGCTCAATGCGGGCACGGCATCCTATCCCGCGGTCGTGCTGGGTTCTCGTGCCGCGGCGCGGCTGGGCATCGACCACAATCTCATCGGTCAGCCAATCTGGCTGGGCGGCCGCTGGTTCACCGTCGTGGGAATCCTCGAGTCGGTATCGCTGGTGCCCTCGCTCGACCTAGCCGGCCTGATCGGCTGGTCGGCCGGAGAGCGCTACCTCGATTTCGAGGGCGATATCACAACGCTCTATGTGCGGGCAGAGCCCGATGCGGTGGAGGCCGTGCGCGCGCTGCTGCCGCGCACGGCCAATCCCGAGCAGCCCAACGAGGTTGATGTCTCCCGCCCCTCCGATGCGCTGGCGGCAGAGGCCGCAGCCGACATGGCTTTCACCGGCCTGCTGCTCGGCCTGGGTGGGGTCGCATTGCTGGTGGGCGGCATTGGCGTCGCCAATACAATGGTGATTTCAGTGCTCGAACGGCGCGCCGAAATCGGGCTGCGGCGCTCGCAAGGCGCCACGCGCGGCCATATCCGGATCCAGTTCTTCGGCGAGGCGCTGCTGCTGGCACTGCTGGGCGGGGGCGCGGGCATTCTCATCGGCTGGCTGGTCACCGTCGCCTATGCGCGTTTGCAGGGGTGGCCGGTGGATATCCCGCTCTGGGTTGCCGCCGGCGGCATGGGTGCGACCCTGCTCATCGGCGGCATTGCCGGTCTCTATCCGGCCATCCGCGCGGCTCGCCTGGCACCGACCGAGGCTCTGAGCGCCGCCTGAAGACCCGCCCTCGGGAACACCTGTCGCTACATGGTTCTTCAGCAGGGCTTGACTTGGTCAGATTGTTGCGTTGAAAGTGGACAGGCCACTTACCAACAACGGGCAATCATGGCCGATCGTTTTTCAATCGTCGCCGTTCGCGCTTATGTCGTCGAAGCCGGCGACACCGGGGGCGACTATCACCGCCGCCAGAGCGGGCACTGGATTTCCGATACGCTCATCGCCAATCCCATGTCGGGCTATCCGGAATATCGGGATCGCCGCACCTCGTGGGGCATCGGTGTGCTGGGTAGCGTGGTGCTGGAGATCGAGGCGGCCGATGGCACGATCGGCGTGGCCACGGGCATGGGCGGGGAGCCGGCCTGCTATCTCATCAAGCGACATTTCGAGCGCTTCCTTGTCGGTAGCGATCCGCGCGACACGGCGCGCATCTGGGACCAGATGTTCCGCGCTTCGATGTTCTATGGCCGCAAGGGCATTACCATGACGGCGATCAGCGTCGTCGACCTGGCCTTATGGGACCTGCTGGGCAAGCTGCGCGGCGAGCCGGTCTACAAGATGATCGGCGGCGCCGTGCGCGACCAGCTAACGCTCTACTGCACCGGCCCCGAACCGCAGGTCTACAAGGAGCTGGGCTTTTTCGGCGGCAAGATTCCGCTGCCCGAGGGGCCGATGGATGGGCCGGCCGGCCTGCGCCGCAACGTGGAGCGTATCGCGGCGGTGCGGAAATCGGTCGGTTCGGATTTCCCCATCATGCTCGACTGCTACATGGCGCTCGACGTGCCCTATGCGATCGAGCTGGCCGAGAAGGTTCGCCCCTTCGGCGTCTACTGGATCGAGGAAGCTCTGCATCCCGACGATTTCGACGGGCACAAGCAGCTCAAGGCGGCCTGTCCCTGGATGCGCTGGACCACCGGTGAGCACGAATATACCCGCTACGGCTTCCGCAATCTCGTGGTGAACCGGGCAGTCGACATCATCCAGCCAGACGTGATGTGGCTGGGCGGGCTGACCGAGCTCATTCGCGTCGCCGCACTGGCCAATGCCTATGACATTCCCGTCGTGCCGCATGGCTCGGGTGCCTATAGCTACCATTTCTGCATCACCCAGCCGCAGGCGATCTTCTGCGAATATATCAATATCAGCCCCGATGGCCGCGCGGTCGTGCCTGTTTTCGGCTCGATGTTCACCAATGAAGTCATTCCCGAGAATGGCCGCATCACGCTCAGCGACGAACCCGGTTTCGGGCTCGAGCTCGACCGGAATGCAACCCATCTCGCCCGGTTCGACTAGCCGAACCGCGTTACATCTTCAGCAAGTTCCAAGGGAGGAAACCACATGAACAAGCTTTCGCGTCGCAGTTTCATCAAGGCCAGTGCCGGTGTGGCCGGCATGACCGTGCTCGGCATGCCCCATATCGCCCGCGCCCAGGGTCGCACCCTGCGCCTGTCGCACCATCTTGCGCCCGACCATCTGGTCGATGTCGCCTCCAAGCGCTTCGCCGCGTTGGTGGCCGAAAAGACCGGCGGGGCGCTGACCGTCAACGTGTTCCCGGCCGGCCAGCTTGCCGGTTTGCGCCAGGGCGCCGAGGCCGCGCAGATCGGTACGGTGGATTTCGTCTGGACCGATTTCGGCACCCTGGCCAACTGGATCAAGCCGATGGGCTTTATCAGCCTGCCGTTCCTGTTCCGCGACGAAGCCCATGCGCTGGCCGCGTTCAAGGGCGATGTCGGTGCCGATCTGGGCGCCGAAATGCGCGACACGCTGAGCCTGGAAGCACTGGGCTATGGCATTGCCGGCTTCCGCGTCGTCGCGACCCGCGATCGGGCCGTAAATGTGCCGGCCGATCTGGCCGGGCTCAAGGTGCGCGTGCCCGAAGTGCCGGTCTATGTCTCGGCCTTCAACAAGCTGGGTGCCAATCCGACGCCGATGGCCTGGGGTGAAGTCTATACGGCGCTGCAGACTGGCGTCATCGACGGCGTCGAGAACCCGTCCGAAGGGCTGTTCGTCGGCAAGATCCAGGAAGTGACGGGCTTTGCCTCGCGCACCAACCACATCATGACCGACGTCAACCTGGTTGCCAGCGCCATGGCCGTTGACGGCCTGGGTGCCGATGAACAGGCGGCGATCCGTGAATCCGCGACCATTGCGGTCGACGAGTTCAACACCGCGTCCATCGAAAGTGGCGGCAAGTTCTGGGATGAGCTGGCGGCGGCGCTCGATGCCAATGCCGAGCCGGACCGGGCGGCCTTCCGCGATGCGCTGCTGCCGGTGTGGGACGAGATGGACGCGGCTGCCGACGGCGGCATGCGCGCCTGGATCGACCGCGTCCAGGCCATCAGCTAAGCGCCACGATTGACGACCGCCTCCCGGTGCGCCACGCATCGGGAGGCTTGTTCTTCCCAGAGCGGAGTCCCCGCATGACCGATCCATTGCCCTCGACGGGAAAGCGCCGTCTCCTCGGCCTCAGCGGCCCTGTCGTCGCTGTCCGCCTCACCGCCGAACTCGTGACCGCTTTGGGCGTGGCCGGCTATTCCGTCCTCATCTGCCTGCAGGTGTTCTTCCGCTATTTCCTCAACTCTTCGCTGACCTGGTCCGAGGAACTGGTGCAGTTCATGCTGCTATGGACGGTGATGCTCGGCTCGGCCGTGGCGACCGACCGGGGCCTGCATATCACCCTCAATCCGCTGGATGAGCTGGTGGGCGATCGCGGCCGCAAGACGCTGGCGCGCGTGGCCCTGGCCTGCACCATCGCCTTCTGCCTGGTGCTGGCCTGGTACGGCTTCCAGCTCGTGCAGCGCACCATGCGCATGACCTCCCCGGCCGCCGACATCCCCATGTGGGCTGTCTACAGCGCCATGCCGGTGGGCGCGGTGCTCATCGCCTTTTTTGCGCTCGTGCATTTCATCGACGGCACCGATCTCCGTCTCGACCCCATGGACGACAGGACCTGACGCCGATGATGATCGCGATCCTTCTCATCACCTTCACCATCTTCCTCGTCCTGGGCGTGCCGATCGCCTTTGCCATGGGTCTGTCAGGCGTTATCGCCCTGTTCGCCGCCAGCGATATTTCGCTGCTCGTGCTGCCGCAGCGCATGTTTTCCTCGCTCGACAGCTTCACGCTCCTGGCCGTGCCGCTCTTCGTGCTGGCCGGCGAATTGATGAGCGTGGGCGGCATTACCGAGCGCATCGTGGCCTTCAGCCGCGCGGGCGTGGGCCACCTCAAGGGTGGGCTGGCCCAGGCGAGCGTGGTCTCCAACATGTTCATGTCGGCGCTGTCGGGCTCGGCGGTGGCCGATCTGGTGGCGGTGGGCAGCATCATGCTGCCGGCCATGGAGAAGGAAGGCTACAAGAAGGACTATTCGGTCGCTGTCTTGTCCTGCGCCGCTTTGCTCGGGCCGATCCTGCCGCCCAGTATCGTGGCCGTCATCTATGGCTCGCTTACCGGCATTTCCATCGGCAAGCTCTTCGTGGCCGGCATTGTGCCGGGAATCATCGCCGGGCTCGGCATCATGATCCTGGCGCGGCTCCTGGCCGGCAAAGCCGGGGCAAAGCCGCAGCCCAAGGCTCCGGCCTCCGAAGTGCGCAAGGCCGGCCTCAAGGCCGCTCCGGCCCTCATGGTCCCGGTCATCATCCTCGGCGGCATTCTGGGCGGCGTCTTCACGCCCACCGAAGCCGGCGCCATCGCCGCGCTCTATGCCCTGATCTATGGCCTTATCGGCCGGCGCCACACGGTGGGCAGCACCTATAACCTGCTGCAATCAGCCTCGCTCACCACGGCCACGGCCCTGATCACGCTCGGTGGCGCTTCGGTATTCAGCTATGTGCTGATCAGCGGCGGCTTCGCCGAGGCGACGCTCAATGGCCTGCTGACGCTGACCGACGATCCGCATATGGCCATGTTCCTGATGATGTTGGGCCTGTTTCTTCTCGGCCTGCCCATGGAGCCGGTGCCGGCGCTCATCATGATCGTGCCCGTCATCCAGCCGGCGCTACAGCATTTCGGCATCAACGAGATCCAGTTCGGTATGTCGGCCATCATGATGCTGGTGCTGGGCTCGCTGACACCGCCCATCGGCGTGCTGGCGATGATTGCGGCCCGCATGGCTAACCTGGAATATGGCAAGTCCATCATGATGCTGGTGCCGTTCATGGCCTGGTGGCTCGTGGTCACTTTCATGGTCGCCTATATTCCGGCCCTGTCGCTCTGGCTGCCCTCGCTGATGGATTAGCCATGCTCCCCCAGGCCGCCGGCATATATCCCATGCTCTTTGCGTTCTTCGGTGAGGATGGCCGTTTGGACGAGACGGCCATCCGTCGCCAGGTGCAGGCAGCGCTGGCGCATGGTGCCCATGGATTGGCGGTGCTGGGCCTGGGAACGGAAGTCGGCAAGCTTTCGGCCGGCGAGCGCATCGACCTGCTCGGCTGGGCCGCCGATGAACTGCGGGGCCGGCTGCCGCTCGTCGTAACAGTGGTCGAGCCCGACACTGACTTGGCGATAGCGGCCGTTCGGCGTGCGGAGGCGACAGGCGCCGCCTGGGTCATCCTGCAACCACCACCCGGCGCCGTGCTGGATGAGGTTGCGCAGATCGCCTTTTACGGGGCAGTGGCCGATGCCGCGCCCCTGCCGATCGCCATCCAGAATGCGCCGGAATACCTGCCGACCAGTCTCGAACTCGGGGGCATCATGCGGCTCGCCGCCGCCCACCCCAATGTGCAGTTGGTCAAGGCCGAGGGTTCGGCGCTCTATGTGCGCAGGCTCATCGATGCGGCGGGCGGGCGTCTCAAGGTCTTCAACGGCCGCGGCGGACTGGAGCTCACCGACAATCTGCGCGCCGGTTGTGCCGGGATGATCCCGGGCATGGACAGTTTCGATATCCAGGCGCGCATCTACGAATTGGTGCGGGCAGGGGAGGCGGGAGAGGCCGAACAGCTCTATCGCGAGCTGTTGCCGCTCATCGTCTTCATCATGCAGGGCCTGCCGAGTTTCCTTTGTTACGGCAAGCGTGTGGCCGCCCGGCGCCTCGGGCTGGGTCCGGTCTTCGACCGGCAGCCGGCGCTGGCGCCCGATCCCTTAGGCCTTGCCGTGGTCGACCGTCTCGCCGCGGCCTTGCCCCCTTATTTCTGAGCGGAACCCGATATGCGAATCACCAAAGTTACGGCGCGTGTTTACGAGTGGACTGGGCCGGTCGCGCCGATTCATGCCAATTTCTGCACCACGGCGGGCGATATTCTCACGCGCAAGCCGAGCTCGATCAGTGCCTATAGTTTCCTCGGCTGGATGGTCGTGGAGGTCGAAACCGATACCGGCCTTGTCGGCATTGGCAATGCGGCGTTGTCGCCCCATGTCACCAAGGCGGTGATCGAGCATCACCTGGCGCCGATGCTGATCGGGGAGAACCCGCTCGATATCGCCTATCTCTGGGAGCGCATGTATCGCCAGACCCTGCCCTTCGGCCGCAAGGGCTCCGGCATGGCGGCGATCTCGGCCATCGATCTTGCCCTCTGGGACATTCTGGGCAAGCACAGCAACCTGCCGGTTTTCCGCCTGCTCGGTGGCCCGATCAAGGACCGGATACCGGTCTATGCCAGCCGGCTCTATGCCCAGCCGCTCGATAGCCTTGCCGCCGAGGCCGAGGCCTATCGGCAGCAGGGTTTTTCCATGATGAAGCTGCGCTTCGGCTGGGGTCCCAAGGATGGCCTGGAAGGCATCAAGCGCAATCTCGAGCTGGTTCGCACACTGCGCGAGACAGTGGGCGATGGCGTCGAGATCATGGCGGACGCCTATATGGGCTGGACGCTGGACTATGCCAGGCGGATGCTGCCTTTGCTGGCGCCCTACAATCTGCGCTGGCTGGAGGAACCGCTCATTGCCGATGACATTGCCGGTTATGCCGAGCTTCGGGCGATGAACATTATCCCGATCAGCGGCGGCGAACACGAATTCACCCTGCGCGGCTTCCGCGACGTGGTGGAGCAACGGGCCATGGACATCATCCAGTTCGATATCAACCGCGTCGGCGGCATAAGTCAGGCCCAGAAGATCGTGGCCCTGGCCGAAGCCTTCGATATCTCGGTCATCCCCCATGCCGGGCAGATGCACAATTATCATGTGGTCATGGCCAATATCGCCTGTCCCATGGCCGAATACTTCCCCAAGGTTCCGGTAGAAGTGGGGAACGAGCTTTTCTGGTATATTTTTGATGGCGAACCGGTCGCCGAAAAGGGATATGTCAGCCTGCTAGAAGACAGACCGGGGCTGGGGTTGACGTTGAAGCCTGACTTGGCGTCGCATTTCCGCATCAACTAGGGGGCAGTGAAGGCCGATATGCCACGGGCAAAGAAGACTATGTTGAAGGCGGCGGATGGTTCGGGGCCAACCCCGGAATCCGGTACGCAACTGAATATCGAGCCCATCTCGCGCGAAGGGGCCTCCGAAAAGGTGGTGCATCGGCTGCTGGCGCTGGTGAAGACCGGCGACCTCAAGCCGGGCGACCGGCTCCCCGGCGAGCGCGACCTGGCCGAGATGTTCCATGTCAGCCGGCCGACCATGCGGGAGGCGATGCGCGCGCTGGCCGTGCTGGGCGTGGTCAATCCGCGGCATGGCGGGGGCATATTCGTTTCGGCTCTGGAAGCGGCGGACCTGCTCGGTCCGCTTTCCTTCTTCCTGACCCTCAAGGAGGTGGAGGTCGACCGGCTCTATCAGGCCCGCGCCGTGATCGAAGGCGAGATCGCCGCCCTCGCTGCCAAAGCCGCGACCTCAAAGGATATCGACAAGCTCGAAGCGCTGATCGAGCAGCAGAAAAGCTGCATCAACCGGCCGGCGGAATACCGCGTTGTCGATACCGACTTCCACAAGCTTCTGTCGGAGCTGAGCGGCAATCCGTTCCTGGCGCGCGCCGCCATCAGCATGAATGTGCTGGGCATGGAATTCCGCAAGATTGCCTCGGAGAACGAGACGGTCATTGCCGGCAGCATTGCCGATCACCAGCGCATCTGCGCCGCCATGCGCGTCAAGGATCCCGAGGCCGCCCGGCAGGCCATGCAGCGGCACATGGAGAATGTGCTGACCACGACCAAGGCGACGCGCACGCAACAGAGTTGAATTGCCACTTGACCCTTCGCCGTAAGTGGCCTAGCCATTAACTGGCTAGGCCACTTTCAGCGGCGAGGAGAGTTATTATGGCGGCACCCGTCAAAGTCGTCGTTACCGACTATACGTTCCCCACCCTGCAACAAGAGCAGGATGCTTCGCGCGCCGCCGGCGCCGAATTTGCCGCCTTCCAGTGCCGCACGGCCGAAGATGTCGCTGAGGCCGTAGAGGGCGCCAAGGTCGCCGTCGTCCAGTTCGCCCCGTTCAATGCCGACGCCGCCGCGCGGCTCGCTCCGGGCGCCGCGGTGATCCGCTATGGCGTGGGTTATGACAATATCGATGTGGCCGCCTGCACCGAGCGCGGCATTTCGGTCAGCTACGTGCCCGACTATTGCGCTGACGAAGTGGCCGACCATACGGCCGCGAGCCTGTTGTCGCTGCTGCGCAAGCTGCCTGGCCTCGATGCCTCGGTCCGCGCCGGCGACTGGAAGGCGGTGGCTATCGCCAAGCCGCTCAAGGGTTTTGGCGATGCGATGGTCGGCTTTTTCGGCTTCGGCCATATCGGCCGGTTGACCTATGCAAGGTTGAAGCCCTTCGGCTTCCGCTTCGCGGTTGCCGATCCTATGGTGACGGCCGAGCAGGCGCAGGAGCTGGGGCTTGAACTCATGGATGCTGAAACGCTGTTCCGCACTGTGGATGCGGTATGTCTGCATGCGCCGGCCAACCGCGCGACGCGCTTTTTCGTCAATGCCGAACGCCTGTCCGGCATGCAGCCCCATGCCGTCGTCGTCAACACGGCGCGCGGCGCGCTGATCGACGAGGCGGCTCTGGCCGCGGCCCTCAAGGCCGGCACGATCGGCGGCGCGGCGCTCGACGTGTTCAATGCCGAACCCCTGCCGACCGACTCGCCTTTGCGTGACGCGCCCAATCTCATCCTGACGCCACATGCCGCCTGGTATTCCGATGGTGCCATTGGCCGTCTGCAGGGTCTGGTCGCCGGCGACATCGCCGCCTGGCTTGCTGGTCGTCCGTTGCGCCGCCCCGTGCCGGGCTCGGTGCGGGGAGCGGCCTGACATGGCTATGCCGCGGATCGTCGAGCATCCCATCCTGGGTCGCCCGATCCGGGAGGGTGACTGGCGAAGCCTGTCCGAAGGCACCGTGCCGCTGCTGCGCCGGTTGATCGCCGAAGGTGATGACGAAGCCGTGGCGGCCCATGCGGGCATGCTGCGCGCCGAGATGCGCGTCATCTACGATATCTACACGCAGTGGTTTGCCGATACGAAGCGCTACCTGCGCGATCAGGGCCAGAGCGACGAGACTATCGAGCGGCAGCATGCCGATATCCGCACCCGCCTCGCGCCCTATCATTCGGCCGTCACCCGCGACCGGGCCGATATGTGGGTGGAAATCGAAACGGCCATCGAGGCCATCGCCGCAAAGGCCCCGGCGCAGGTCCGGCTCGACGCCCTGACCTCAGCGCATGAACAATGGCGGAATCTCCACGATTGCGAGGTCGATCAGCTGGCGGGGCTCTTCAGCCTCATCACCAGGACCTATGGCGAGCCGGCCCTGCGCGACATGTATGAAGGCTGGGTGATCGGCGACTGGTTTGCCAAGCGCTATCGCCGGTTCGACGTCAGCGAGATGGATTGGAAGGATGCCTCCTGGCTCCTCACCTATCTCGGCTTCGAGGGCCATCACGGACATCTCAGCGGCACTGCACGCGACGGCAGCATCGACTGGGTCGAAACCGAGGATGCGGTGACGATCAGCTTCGCCCCCTGTGGCAGCGGCGGCCGGTCGGTGCAGGGCGAAAGCCGGGATGGCATGCCCGCGCTGATGGACGAGGCGATTGGCTTCCCTGTGCTGGCCGAGGCGCATGATTTCACCTGGAACACCAAAGGCGTCTGCAGCTATTGCGCCCATTGCTGCATTCTTCACGAGACTCTGCCCATCGCCAAATTCGGCTATCCCGTGCGCGTCACCGAGCCGCCGACCTATCCGCTGACCGGCGAAAGCCGCTGCAGCTGGACTGTCTACAAGGACCTCCGCAAGATCCCCGCAGAGGCCTATAGCCGGGTCGGGGCCCGCAAGCCCGATGCCTCGGTGCCGCTCGGTTCGGCCCATCTCGCCGAGCGTGGGAATCTGCACAAATGAGACGGTCGCCGCGCGTTGCTGCCATTGGCGGCTTCATGGAATATTTCGAGCCCATCATGGGGCCGGACAGCCGCCGCGACCGCACGGCTCATCTCGACCACACCATTGCCTCCGTCGCTACCGATGCCGAACTGCATAATCTGGGTCTGCTGATCGACGCAGCCGACGAGGTACGCCTGGTCGAGGCCGTGCGCCGCCTCGCGCCCGACGTCCTGTTGATCGTGCCCACGATGGCGACCCCGCCGGGACCCATGCTGCGTGTCATCGAAGCCGCAAGCCATGCGCCTGTTATCATCGCCTGCGCACATGGGCTGGAGCATATCGGGGCCGATTACGGCATGGCCGAACTCTGCCGCCACTCCGCCAATGTCGGCGCCAGCATGGTCGAAAGCATGCTCCGCCGCCGCGGCCGCGAGCCGGTGACGCTGGTCGGCTTCCTCAGCGACGAGGCATTCCAGGCCCGCCTGCGCATGGCTGTGCGCGCTGCCGGCGTGGCCCGCCGGCTCGGTGGCTTGCGCATCGCGCGGCTGGGCGTGCCGATGACAGGCTATGACCATGTCGGCCTCGATCCCGCCGAAGCCGAAGCCAGCGGCATGGTGCTGGTCGATATTCCGCTCGCGCAGTGGGCTGACCGCGTGGCTGGCGTCACGACCGGCCAGATCGACCAGTTCTTTGCCGAACTGCCCGCCCTGATGCCGACTGGCACCGAATGGCAGCGCACGGGTGACCATGATCGTGCCGCGCGCCTGGCCGTCGCTTTGCGCGCTTTGGCTGAGGAAGAGCAGGTGGATTGCGGCTCGTTGACCTGCCGCGGCCCCTTTGGCGTCGGCCTTGAAAAAGGGGCCATCGGGTGCCTTGCCACGACGCTGATGACCAGTTCCGGCATTCCCTTCAGCGCCACAGGCGATCTCGTCACCGCCATCGCCATGTTCGTCGGCCGGGGCTTGGGCGGCGCTACGCTTTACTGTGAACTCGACGCCATCGACCGCCAGCGTGATGCCTTTCTCGTCGCCAATACCGGCGAGGGCGACTGGGGCTGGGTGCCAGCTGATGGTCGCTCCATCATCCGCGCCGCCAGCGACCATTCGGGCCGTGACGTGCCCGGCGTGGTGCTGCAGCACGATCTTCGGCCCGGAGCCGGCACCATGGTCGCCGTGACACTCGATCGCACGCTGTCGGAGCGCCTGACCCTGCTGGCGATGGAGGGCGTGGTCGGGCAGGCGCCGCAGACATCGCTCAAGATCACCCAGGGCTGGTTCCAGACCGCGCATCGCCCGGCCGCTTCCGCCATGGAAAAATGGATCGGCGCCGGTGCCACCCATCACGGCGCGCTCAGCGCCGGCCACCTGGCCGAGGCGATCACCTGGGTCGCCCGGCTTGCCCGCCTGCCTTCAAGGATTGTCGCCCATGACTAAGCCTCTTGTCTTCATCACCGGCGGCTCCCGCGGTATTGGCCTCGAAGCCGCACGCGATCTGCTCGCCCGCGGCTGGTCCGTTGCCATCTCCGCCCGCTCCGCCGGCGCCCTGGATGCGGCGGCCGCCGAACTCAATTCGTCCGACCTGGTCGTCGTCACCTGCGACGTTGCCGATCCGGCTTCGATCGAGCGGGCCGTACGTCAGGCGGAAAGCCGGTTCGGGTCGGTTGCCGCGCTCATCAACAATGCCGGCGTCATCGATCCGGTCGCCGCGATAACCGAGGCCGACCCGGCGGCCTGGATGGCTTTACTGAACATCAATGTCGGCGGCATTTTCAACGCCTGCCATGCCGTGCTGCCCGGCATGCTGGCGCGCGGCAGCGGCGTCATTCTCAATATGTCGTCGGGCGCCGCGCATCGCCCCGTGCCGGGCTGGAGCGCCTATTGCGCCTCCAAGGCGGCTGTCGCCATGTTTACGCGCAGCCTCCATGCCGAATATGGCGCCCGGGGCATCCGTGTGCACGGCTTCGTGCCCGGCGCGGTGCGCACCGACATGCTGATGGGGGCTCGCGCCTCCTATGACAATGACATTGCACGCCTCGATGCCGATGACCTGCTGCCGCCCGAACTGCCGGGCCGCTGCATGGGCTGGATCGTGGCCGAAGGTCCCGCCGACAAGGGCGGGGAAGAATTGTCCATTCGCGACCCGGACCTCCGGCAGCGTGTGGGTCTGGAGGAGCGGAGCAAATGGTAGAAGATCAAGCAAGGCTGGGTCTTGGCGGTCGCCTCGTCATCGTCGTAGGCGCGGCGCAGGGGATCGGCGCCGCCGTTGCCAGGCGTCTCTCGGCCTTGGGCATGGATGTCATCTGCGCCGACCGGCAGGATTGCGCCCCGGTGGCCGCCGAATGCGGCGAACGGGCCTCCGCCGCCGGGGTCGATCTCTCAAAGCCTGACACGATCGAGGCGCTGATGGAACATGCCCGCTCGCGCGGGAAACTTTTCGGCCTCGTCAATTGCGCGGGGCTGCTGGTCCGAACGCCGTTCGAGGAGGTGGACGAAGCGGTGATGCAGCGCGAGATCGCCGTCAACCAGACCGGCGTCTTCTACCTGTCGCGGGCTGCATTGGCAGAAATCCAGGCCGGCGGCGCTGGCGGGCGCATTGTGCTTTTCACCAGCCAAGGGGCCTTTACCGGCGGCTTTTTCGGCTCCACCACCTATGCCATGACCAAGGCGGCCATCGGCGCGCTCATCAAGTCGCTGGCGCGCATGGGTGCGCCCGATGCCATCACCGTCAATGCCGTGGCGCCTGGCGGCGTCGATACCCCCATGCTGCGCGGCGGCATGAGCGAGGCGGATCTCGATTCCTTCCGCCAGCGCATTCCCATGAACCGCTTTGCCGAACCAGACGAACTGGCGGGCGTCTGCGCCTTCCTGCTCAGTGACTGGTCGGGCTATATCACCGGCAGCACGCTGCATGTGAATGGCGGTCAATACCTGCCCTGATCCGGGCTACTCAGCCAGGTAGTCATGCAGGATTTCACCCGTGACCAGGGTGAAGTCGGCGCGCCAGTAGAAAGTCTCAAGCGGCTCGACCACCGGCAGCCGGAACACCGGCGCCTGGGCATTGGGCCGCAGTTCCACCGTAGCCGGGCCGCGCCAGCATTCATGCACGACCAGGTCGGTCAGGCTGCGCGAGGTGATCTGACGGATGGCGGGTCGCCCATCGATATGGTTGACCGCCTTGAGATTGAGGTTGATGGCGAAATCGAAGTGGCGGCGCATTTCGGCCGGGTCGGCGCGCTGCTGCTTGTAGGGCGTGGTCGTGGTGATGATGTCGATGCCGTTGCGCTCGACCACGCCCACCATCAGGTCGCCACGGAATTCGAGCGACGGATTGGCGAATTTCTTGGGCTGGCCGTGCACTTCGCGGCCATGCGCCACGCCGCCGTCGGAATGAAGGAACAGATAGGGCGAATAGGCGCCGGCCCGGCCATCGGGCAGCCGGGCGCCGAACATCACATTGGCTTCGTGGTAAGGCCCGATCCAATCGGTATCGTTCATCTTGTAGATATGGATGCAGACCACGTCGCCGATGGCCTCGACCGGCGACGGCACGAGGAATTTCATCGCTTCGGGATCGGTACGCCAATAGGTGGTCATTACCTCGGCATTGCGGAACTGGAAGGGGAAGGGCGGAATGAAGGGTGCATCCCACGGCGTCGAGAAGCCACCGGAACGGATGTCGTCCTCGGTGACCTTGTTCAATCCCCAGCGCCGTTCCGGCATATCTTCCTCCGTGCAAGTGGCCTGTCCACTTTCTTGACTAGCAATCGGCACGATGCTAGTCAACGAGCAGCTATAGGCCGTCCCTGATGGCACAGGTCAAGACGTGCCCCGAGGAGGGGGCGAGTGCATGAAGATCGGCAGCATTTCGAGCTTCCACCTCCGCTATACCGATACCAACGACTTCTCCAACCAGCGGCAGACCGTGCTCGTCCGGGTGGAAACCACCGACGGCATCGTGGGCTGGGGCGAGGGCATCGCCATGTGGCCCGAGGCCTGCAAGGCAGTGCGCACCATTATCGATGAGGGGCTGGCTCCGCTGCTGCGCGATGCGGGTGAAATCAGCATCGGCCAGGCATGGACGGCCATGCGCAAGCATTGCTGGTGGTATGGCGAAGGCGGTGTCGCCTGCTTTGCCTATTCGGCCATCGACATGGCGCTC
Source organism: uncultured Devosia sp. (assembly GCA_966192215.1). Taxonomy (GTDB): domain Bacteria; phylum Pseudomonadota; class Alphaproteobacteria; order Rhizobiales; family Devosiaceae; genus Devosia. Next base: position 19,764 of record CBIGSA010000003.1, read on the forward strand.
TGGGATATCGAGGGCAAGCGGCAAGGCAAGCCGCTCTACCAGTTGTTCGGCGGCAAGCATCATGAAAGCCTGCCCGCCTGCGCTGCCAATCACGTCAACAAGGCGACGCTCGAGGAGAATGTCGCCGAAGTCGTCGATTTCCAGCGCCAGGGCTACCGCGCCTGCAAGCTGGGCTTTGGCAAGCGCGGCCTCTCCGATGTCGGCCGCAACCCCGAGGGCGATATCCGCTTCATCCGCGAATTGCGCGCTGCCCTTGGTCCCGATTTCGAGATCATCGTCGATGCCGGCAATGGCGTCGTCTGGGATCGGGAGACCGCCATCAACACCACGCGCGCCATGGCCGAATACGATATCGGCTGGATCGAGGAGCCCTTCTATCCGAGCCAGTGGGAAGACTACCGCGCCCTTAAGGCAGCGGTGGATGTCCCGATTGCCAGCGGCGAGCGCGAATGGACCGTCACCGGCTATGGAAGGCTGATCGATAGCGGCACGGTCGACGTCATCGGCTGCGATCCGTCCCGCGCCGAGGGCATTACCGGCTTCCGCAAGGTCGACGCCCTGTGCGGTGCGGCGGGCATCACCATGAATGCCCATGCCTGGAGCAGCGCTATCCTGAGCGCCGCGAGCCTCCACCTCTCGCTGGCCTCGCCCAATACACGGCTGTTCGAATTCAAGCCGCTGGCCAATGCCCTGTTGCGCGACCTGGTCGATACACCCATCGTGCAGGTGGATGGCGAGGCGCGGGTATCGGATCGCCCGGGGCTCGGCATCGAGGTGGACGAGGCGGTGGTCGCGCGGCTTGCAGGGACGAATTGAGAACGAAATGAACCAGATAGATCTCGCCGGCAATGTTGCCGTCATCACCGGTGGCGCCCAGGGCATCGGCCTTGCCGTCGCCCGCAGGCTGGCCGCGTCCGGCGCCCGCATCGCCCTGTGGGACCTGAGCCAGCCGACGCTGGACCAGGCCAGGGCCGACTTGCCCGACGCCCTGCTCGTGCAAACCGACGTGGCTGACTACGACTCGGTGACGGCAGCCGTGGCCGAGACCGAGCGGCAACTGGGCCGGATCGACATTCTCGTTCATTCCGCCGGCATTGCCGGCAAGAATGCGCCGCTGGACGAATATGAACTCGACGAGTGGCGCCGCGTCATCGAGATCGACCTCAATGGCACCTTCTACGTCAACCGCGCCGTTCTGCCGGGCATGAAGGCCCGCAATTACGGCCGCATCGTCAATATTGCCTCGATCGCCGGCAAGGAGGGCAATCCCAATGCGGCCGCCTATGCCGCGGCCAAGGGCGGCGTGATCGCCATGACCAAGGCGGTCGGCAAGGAGTGTGCGAAATACGATATCGCCATCAATGCCATCACGCCGGCCACGGCCAAGACGCGGATTCTCGACGAGCTCAAGCCCGAATTCATCGACTATATGCTGAGCCGCATTCCGCGCGGCCGGTTCCTCGAAGTCGAGGAAGCCGCCAGCATGGTCGCCTGGCTGGTCAGCCGCGAAAACAGCTTCACCACCGCCTCCGTCTTCGATCTTTCCGGCGGCCGCGCCACCTACTGAGGATATCTCATGAAACGGCTCCGCTTTGGTGCGCTTGGCGCCGAGAAGCCCGCCATCCTGGCCGAGGACGGCTCGATCCGTGATCTCTCAGGCATTGTCGGCGATATCGGCGGCCAGGCGCTGACGCCCGAAGGGCTGGCCAGGATCCGGGCCACCGATATCGGCGTGCTGCCCAGGCTCGATGCCAGCCAGCGCATCGGCGCCTGCGTCGCCAATGTCGGCAAGTTCATCTGCATCGGCCTCAACTATGCCGACCATGCCGCCGAGACCGGGGCGCCCATTCCGGCCGAGCCCATCATCTTCATGAAGGCCACCAGCGCCATCATCGGCCCGAACGATGATGTGATCATCCCCAAGAACTCGATCAAGCCGGATTGGGAGGTCGAGCTGGGCGTGGTGATCGGCAAGGAGGCCCGTTATGTCGAGGAGGCCGATGCCATGGAGCATGTGGCCGGCTATTGCGTGGTCAACGATGTCTCGGAGCGCCATTTCCAGACCGAGCGCGGCGGCACCTGGGACAAGGGCAAGGGCAGCGACACATTCGGTCCCATTGGCCCCTGGCTGGTGACGCGCGATGAAGTCGCCGATCCGCAGAACCTCAAGATGTGGCTGGAGGTCGATGGCAAGCGCTACCAGAACGGCTCGACCAAGACGATGATCTTCGGGGTGGCGCATGTGGTGAGCTATGTCAGCCAGTTCATGAGCCTGCAGCCGGGCGACATCATTTCCACGGGCACCCCGCCGGGTGTCGGCATGGGCATCAAGCCCGAGCCGGTCTGGCTCAAGCCGGGCAATGTCATGCGCCTGGGCATCGAGGGCATGGGCGAGCAGACGCAGAACGTGAAGGCGTATGGCGCCTGAGTGCCTTATCACCTCTCCCCTGGGGGAGAGGTGATAAGATCAGTCCATGTGGAACTGTAGCGGCAGCAGGAACGAGAAATTGCGCAGCGTATCGGTCTCGATCTTCATGATCGGGCCCATATATTCACCCCAGCGCCTGTTGGCGTCGCTCTTGCCGAGCTCGACGATGGCGCGATCGAGATCGTCGCATTCGAAATAGCCGAACAGTGTTAGGCCATAGCGGAAGATGTTGTAATTGCGCAGCCCGGCGGCGCGGATATCTTCGACCAGCTCGGGCCAGATTTCGTCATGGCGCTTCTTGTATTCGTCCTCGTAGCCGGGACGGACTTCCAGAACCCAGGCGTAATGTGCCATTGCCAATTCCTCCTCAGCGCGACCAGGCGCGGAATGTGTCGCGCATCTTGACCGTCTCGGTCAGCACGTCGTCGTAGAGTGTGTCCATATAGGCCTGGTGTACGAATTCGATGGCGAGCCACCCGTCATAGCCGGCGTCGCGCAAGGCGGCGAACAGCGCGGGGAAGTTGATCGTGCCCTGTTCCATCTTGGACTGCAGCGCGCCCTGCCGGGCCTGGCGCAGATGCACATGGCCGGCCAGGGGCGCCAGGGTCTCGATCTCCTCCTGGCGATAACCGAGGGCGGTGAAATGGGCCAGGTCGAGCACGATCTTCAGCCCCGGCACCTTGGCGCATATGTCATGCACGGCGTCCACGGATTCGAGGATGCCATGCACATGCGGCTCGATGGTCACGGTGACGCCGTTCCTGTTGCCGGCCTCGACCAGAGGCTTGAGCGCTTCCGCCGAATTGGCGATTGCCTGTGACCGGCTCTGGCCGGGATTGATGAGGCCAGGCAGGATGAAGACATTGTCGGCGCCTGCCGCCTTGGTGAAGCGCAGGACGCTCTGGAAATCGGCGAGATTGTCGTCATCAGGGCCGAGCGCCAGGTTGCGCTCGTCGAGTCCGCTGCCGAAGAGATAATAGAAGCTGGCAATGTCCACCGGCACGCGGCGGCGCAGGTCCTCGCCATAGGCGTCGGGTGTATCAAGCACCTTGGCCCGATCGAGCGCCGAGGCATAGAAGAAGCTCACATCGATCGCGTCGATGCCGAGCACCTTGGCGAGCCCGCCCACTTCGTCGAGGCTGAGGACGGGGAATGACCAACTGGTGACGCTGAGTTTCATGGGGTGATCTCCTCGGGCTTGCCGCTCCGGGCGGAGCGGTACATGCCATCCAGCACTTCGGTGGCGCGACGGCCGATCGTGGCGTCGGCGGGGTTGATGACCTTCTCGCCGGCGCAAAGCTCGGCAAAACGTGCGGCGGGCGAAGCACTGTCATATTCGCCGGCATCGGCGGGCAGCGTTTCGACATGGCTCTTGCCGTCGTGGCGATAGGCTTCGACGCGGGCCCGCTCCACGTCATAGAGCAACATGCCCTCGGTGCCGAAGACGCGGATGTCGACCTGAAAGCCGCCGCGCACCTTGGGAATGGTACCCGAACCAGAAAGCGACATGGTCGCGCCATTGGCAAAGGTCACGACGGCGGCGTCGTAATAGTCCACATCGGCTTCCGACTTGCCCATTTTGGCGTAGATTTCCACCGGGTCGAGGTCGACCAGGCGGAACAGGGCACCAAGGCCGTGGGTCAATTGGCCCCAGCCATAACCGCCGGCCCTTTTGGGGTCGGCCCAGGTCGACGCGGCCGGCTGGAACAGCGCATCCTCGGCCTCCTTCAGGCCCTGGCCGGCAAACAGGTCCGCCAGCGACGAGGCCATCTGCGCCACGACATGGCGCACCTCGCCGATATAGCCGTCGCGAATCAGGCGGTGGGCCGTCTCGGTCATCGGCCGGTAATTCCAGCCATAGGGCATCATTACCGAAACGCCCTTGGCCTCGGCCGCCTGAGCGATGGCCCGGGCTTCGGCAATGCTGGTGCCAAAGGGTTTTTCGACCAGCACGTTGAGGCCATGATTGATGGCAAGCAGAGCATGTTCGGCATGGAAGACATGCGGTGAGGCAATCACCGCCCCGGCCAGCGCCCGTTCGGTCAGCATCTGCTCGGCGCTGGTATAGCCGTGCTCGAGCTTGAAGTGGCTGAGCACCTTGTCCAGCCCCTCGCGGTCGGGGCGAACCACCGCCACGGACTTGACCGCGGGATGGGCGATGAGCGTGGGAATATGGGCGGCGCAGGCCCACCATCCGGCTCCGATGACACCGATCTCGACTTGCTTCACGGATTCCTCCTCAGCTTGTTATTCAGGCGGCCACGTCCCGCGTGGCGATCTGCATCAGCGTCTGCGCATCCACCGGATGATCGAAACCGGCGACGCTCCGCCCACCGATCACCACGGTCGAGCTGTCGGCGATACCCCCGACCTCTTCAGGGTCGGCCGAAATCAGGATCACCGCGAGTCCGCGGTCGGACAGCGCGCGCAGGTGGGCATAGATGTCCTTGCGGGCGCCCAGGTCGACGCCGCGGGTCGGCTCTTCCAGGATCAGCACCTTGATCCCGTCGACCAGCCAGCGGCCGATGCAGACCTTCTGCTGATTGCCGCCGGACAGGCCACCGATCTTCTGTTCGGTGCCCGATGTACGGATGCCCAGGCCTTCGATCCAGCGCTGGGCGAAAGCCTTCTGCGATTCCACCGACATCAGCGGGCCGCTCTGGTGGCGGCTCAGGAAAGGGAAGGTGATATTGTCGCGCAGCGTCATGTCGGGGACGATGCCCTCGGACTTGCGCTCGCCCGAGACGAAGCCGACACCGCTGGCCACCGCTGCCGACGAATTGGCCGGTGCAAAGCCGGTGCCATCGAGCGTCAGCGAGCCGTCCGCCCGGTGTGCGGCGCCGAACAGCACCTTACCCAGGTCCTCGACGCCCGAGCCGACCAGGCCGAAAATGCCGTGAATTTCGCCGGCGCGAACCGAAAAGCTGACATCCAGGATGCGCGGCGGGGCGCTCAGGCGCTGCGCCACAAAGCGCACCGCGCCCGGATTGGTCGCGGGGGCCGGATAAAGATCGGTCAATTGCCGGCCCAGCATGGCGCCGAGTACGGCATCGTGGCTGGTTCCCGCCGTGGGGAAAGCCCCGGCATTCTGGCCGTCGCGCAGCACCACGATACGGTCGCAGATATCGAAGACCTCGTCGAGGAAATGCGAGATGAAGATGATCGAGACACCGCGCGCTTTGAGGCGGCGCATGATGTCGAACAGCCGCCGGCATTCGGGCGCGCTGAGCGAGGCGGTGGGCTCGTCCATGACCAGCAGCCGCGCGTCTCCCGCCAGGGCGCGGGCAATTTCCACCAGCCGCTGTTCGGACACCGAATAGCGGCCCAGCTTGCTGCGCACATCCATGCTGTCGATGCCCAGTTCGGCCAGGATTTCGCCGGCGCGGCGGTTGAGTTCGTCGCGGCGTACGCGCGCCAGCGGGCCGCGGCCGGAGGCAGGCAGGGTGCCAAGGAAAATGTTTTCCGCCACGCTCAGCTCGGGCAGCACCGAAAGTTCCTGCGGCACGAGACGGATGCCGTGGCGCATGGCGGTGGCCGGCGAATCCATCTCGACCGTGGCGCCGTCGATGGCAACCGTGCCGGCATCCTTGCGGTAGAGGCCGGTCATGATCTTCATCAGCGTCGACTTGCCGGCGCCATTGGCGCCCAGCAGGGCGACGATCTCGCCGCGATCCAGGGCGAAGCCGACATCGTTCAGCACGCGATTGGCGCCGAATGACTTGGAGATGGCTGTCATGTCGAGCAGCATGGGGAACCTCCGAAGAAAGAGACCCGGCGCCGGGGCAGGCGCCGGGCCGGACGCTCATTCGTTGGGAATGAGCGTTTGGTAGTCGGCCAGTTCGGGGTCCTCGGACAGGCCACCAAGAAACTCCACGAAAGCCTCCTGCGGGAAGGTGTATGCCATGGCCTCGCCCGCGCAGGTCTTGTCGGTATAGAATTCGCAGACATTGGCCTTGGTGACCATTTCATGCGTCACCAGCACGGCCGGCGGCAATTCCTGTCCGCCCAGCTCCATCAGCGCCATCGGCACGATGTAATTGCCGTAGTTTTCCGGGAAATAGCCCACCGAAGCCAGGAAGTTGGGCTCGGAAACCAGCGTATCGATCTCGTCGGCGCCCATGCCCACGAACAGGGCTTCCTCGCCGCGGCCGGCCTGGTTGACGGCGCGCAGCATGCCGATGATCGACTGGTCGTTGATAGCCAGGCCCATGATCGGCGAGCCGGCCGGAATGCGGCCGATGGCGTCGCTCGTGACGCGGAAGGCTTCTTCCAGCGTGCCCTTGGTATCGAGCCGGATGATGCGGTCTTCGGGGAAGTCGGGGTTTTCGGCCAGGAAGCCGCCGATCTGGCCCTTGGTGCGCATGGCCGGAATGGCGCCCGACTGCGGCAGTTCACCGACCACGAGATAGCCGTTGGCAATTTCCTCGGGGGTCCACTTGGCCGCGGCCGCCTGGGCGAGATAGGCGCCGCCCATGAAGCCGGAGCGCGGATTGTTGGCGCCGAAGAAGGTGGAACCGGGCATCGGAATGTCGATGGCGATGACCTTGATGCCGGCATCGTTCAACTTGGTCATGATCGTCGGCGCGAAATTGGCGTCGGTCTGGAATTCGATCACATAATCCACATTGCGGCGGATATAGCTTTCGGCATTCTGCAGGGCGGTCGAACCGTCCAGCGCATTGTCGGTGACCAGGATTTCGACTCCGGCCGCCTCGCCGTTGCGCAGGATGCCTTCCTCGGTATTGAGGAAGAAGGGCGCGTTGCGCGCCAGGTTGGCAAAGCCGAAGACATATTTGTCGCCGCTCTTGGGCGGGTTGGCAGCCTTGGCCGCCTCGACCAGCGCCGCGAATTCCTCGGCGCTGAGCTGCTGTCCGACCAGTTCGGTGGGCTCCATGGCATAGGCGGTCCCGGCCAGCAGCGTCGAAGCGAGCAGCAATCCAATAGTGCGTTTCACGATCAATCCTCCCAGTGACTTGGCGGCCATTTCCTCTGGTCAACGGCTCCCGTTTCAGGAAAGTGACCAAGTGGCCTGTCCACTTATTGACTAGCGAGCGCGTGATTGTTAGTCAAGCAGGTCTCGAAAGGCGATCGCCGGAGACGAGGAGGAAGAGCATGTCAGACCAGTCGACCAGCAGCGGCACCACCGCAAACCGGCGCTTTCGCAGCCTGTTCGAACAGGAATGGGCAGGCATAGCCGGACTGGGCCTGTTCTTCATCGTCGTGGTTGCCACATTCAGCCTTCTCAGCCCCTATTTTCTGCAGGGACCTAACCTGATGGCGATCGGCTCCAACATGTCGGTCATCGGCCTCATGGCCGTGGCTGGTACGCCGCTGATCATCGCCGGCGGGCTCGACCTGTCCGTCGCCGCCATTGCCGGGCTCTGCGGCGTGGTGGTCTCGATGCTGTTCGGCGCCGGCATGGATATCTGGCTGGCCTGCCTCATCGCCATTGCCATGGCGGCCGTGCTCGGCACCATCAATGGGATTCTCGTTACCAAGCTCAAGCTCAATCCGCTCATCGTCACGCTCGGCACAATGAGCATTTTCGGCGGCAGCGCCCTGGTGCTGACCAATGGGCTCAGCCGGCCGCTGATGATCGACGGGTTCAACTGGCTCGGCTCGGGTCGGTTCATCGGCATTCCCGTGCCTTTCATCCTCCTGGCCGTGCTGGCGGTGCTGACCTGGTGGGTCATGGCCAGGACCCGGTTCGGGCGCGAAATATACGCTTCGGGCGGCAATGCCGCCGCTTCGCGGCTGATGGGGATCAATGTCGAGCGCGTGCAGATCGTGCTTTATGTTTTTTCGGCCGTTGTCGGTGCCATTGCCGGCATCGTGCTTGGCGCGATGCTGGGCGCCGCGGCGCCCAATGCCGCCGGCCAGCACCTGCTTACGGTAATTGCCGCCATCATCCTTGGCGGCACCAGCCTCTTCGGCGGCCGCGGATCGGTCTGGGGCACGCTGCTGGCCGTGCTGATCCTGGGCACGCTCAACAATGGCCTGACCCTGCTCAACGTCTCGAGCTTCTGGCAGGAAATCACCCGCGGCATCGTCCTCATCGCCGCGGTCGCCGTCGATCAGCTCCGCATCCGGGCCGGTGGCTCGAGCTGAGGGTCGCGCTCCGGGGCGGATGGTGCCGGGCGGGTTAGAATAAAGACCGAGACGGCCAGCAGGAGTGCCGCAAGCCCGGCGGCCGGGATCATGCCCAGCCGGGCGACATGGATGGATAGCGCATAGCCCGCAGCCATGCTGGCCAACGCCGCCAGCTTGGCTGGCATGGAAATGGCCCCTTCGCGCTGCCATGCGCGCAGCGGTTTTCCCAGCATGGGATGGTCCAGCAGCCAGCCCGCCATGCGCGGTGACGAGCGGCAGAAGCACCATGCCGCTGCGAGCAGGAAGGGTGTGGTGGGCAGCAGCGGCAGCACCGTTCCGGCGGCGCCCAGGCCGAGCGCGGCCCAGCCCGTCACGAAATAGATCACGCGGAAACGGGTCATGATGCCGTATCGCGCGAGATCATCCGCATGGCGGCGGAGCCCTGCGCCGCCATGCGGGCGATGTCGTCGAAGATATGGGCCAGCTCGGCAAAGACGCTGCGGTCACCCTCCTGCCAGGTCACGTCTTCCAGCTCGCCCAGCAGGTCGACCAGGGCGGCGATGGATGCGCGATGCTGGCGTGCATCCATCAGGCATTGCCGGTCGTGGCGATGCTGTTCCTGCGCGGCGAAGCGCTGCAGAGCGTCGTTGACCCGCTGCCGGCAATCGCAATCGAGCGCCACCGTGCCGATGAGGTTGCGGATGCGCTGGGTCAGGCGGCCGGCATCTTCCTCGCGTTCCACGGTCACGGGCGGGCCATAATACATCATGCCGGCACCTGTTCTGCTGCCCCGCCGGGAATCCACGCGGCTCCGGTCGTGCCGTGGTGGAAGCCATTGGAAAAGGGTACATCGGGGTAGATGGCATGCAGGCGGGCCTCGCCCTCCGCCGCATCGATCCGCCCATCGCGGACATGGGCGAAGATTTCGGCCACGGCAACCATGTCGCAATGCTGCGGCGAGAGGCGGATATGGCTCACATCAGCCCGCTGCAGGGCCGGCAGTTCGGCCAGCAGCACCTGGCAGGTATGGGACATGGTCTGCACGCCATTGAGCGTCAGGAAGGATTGGCCATCGAGCGTGTCCACCGCCAGCCCGTCGGGATCGTCTTGGCAGACGAATTGGCAATTGTCCTTGCTGTTGCCCTTGGCGCGCGCATGGGCGCAACGGGCCGAAATGGCCAGCGGCAGGCGACCGAAGGCGAAGACCTCGAAATCCACGCCGGGCGCGGCGCCGGCGATTTCGGCTACGGACGACAGCGGCAATTCGGGGCCCAGGCATATCCGCGTGGCGCCGCGGCTGGCCAGCATGCGGGCAGTGGCGCCATTATAGACATTGACGAAAGGGCCGATGAGATGCGGCCGTCCCGACAAAAGGCCCAGGGCGGAAAGGTCGTTGGCTTCCACGGGCCACGGGCTCTGCTCCACCAGCCTCCGGGTCAGCATGGCCTCGCGTTCCAGCGTCACCATGGCCATGGAAGCCAGCGCCACCTCCTTGCCGGCGTCGGCGAGGCGAGTGACTACGGCGTCGATAAAAGGCTGGGTGAAGTGGAGGCGTTTGGAGCAGACCACTTCACCCAGAGTTACCGCATCAAGCCATGCGCAGTCGGCGATGCGGAAGTAGAAGTCGCGCCATGCCTCGCCGTCCCAAAGATAGGGGACGGGACCGAGGGTGATCTTGAGGCTCCTCCCGGCCATCGCGGTCACCGCCACTTCTTTTCGTAAGCGCCCGCCGTGGTCCGCTGGCCTTCACTGAGGCGGCGGAGATGGGCCAGCAGAGCCGGCCGCTGTTCGGGCGTTGCGGCCAGCGCCTGGCGCAGCCGCGAGACGACCTCGGCGACATAGGCCTTGCCGCGCTGGCGCCCTTCGATCTTGAGCGCGGTAACGCCGGCATCGCGCAGGGCATCCAGATGCTCCATGACATCGAGGCTGACAGGGTCTTCGAACGCATAGCCCCCGTCATCGGCAATGTGGAAACGGCCCTTGCACAGCGTAGGGTAGCCGGCCGGCTCGTCGGCGCCGAAGCGGTTGATGGTGTAGCCACCCAGTTCGGACACCATTTCGTCGCCGTCCTCGCGATAGCGCACATGGCTGGCCGGCGAGCAGACGCCCTGCATATTGGGCGACAGGCCCGTGGCATAGGAGGACAGCGAGCAGCGCCCCTCGGCCATGACGCAGAGTCCGCCAAAGGCGAAAACTTCCAGCTCGCAGGCAACCTTGGGCGCCAGCGCCGCGATATCGGCGACCGTCAGTACCCGCGGCAGCACGAGCCGCTTGGCGCCGAAGGTCTGGACGAGGAAATTGATGGCATCGGCATTGGAGGCCGAGGCCTGCACCGAAACATGCAGGCGCTGTTTGGGGTGGTTCTCGGCGATATGGGCCATCAGTGCCAGGTCGGCGACAATCAGCGCATCAGCGCCCAGAAGCACGGCATCGTCGGCGGCCTTGTACCAGAGCTGTTCGGCGCCGGCCCGCATGAAGGTGTTGAGCGCCACATAGGTCTGGGTGCCCTTGGCCCTGCCATAGGCGATGGAGGCGGCCAGTTCTTCGCGGGTGAAGTTGAGGCCGGGGAAATTGCGGGCATTGGTCTCGTCGCGGAAGCCGCAATAGACGGCATCGGCGCCGGCATCGACGGCTTCGCGATAGGCGGCAGGCGTGCCGGCAGGGCAGATCAGTTCCATGACTTATGCCAGCCCGACCAATGCCCGCTGCCGCACCAGTTCGGCCAACCGCGTGACCAGTGGTGCAAAGGGCCCGGCGGCCTTGCCCAGGTCGCGCGGCAGGTCGAACCCGCTATCGTCGAGCGCATTGCGCAAGGCCAGCATGGCCTCCATGTCGCCTGATATGGCAAGGCTGCGGGCAAAGAACATGGCATCGCCATCGATCCGCCCCTCCAGCAAGGCGAGCAGGGTCAGCAGCGGTCCGCCCGCCGAGGCATCGGCATGCATGCGGGCGGATTTGCGCGATACGGTGATGCTGCGCCGCGCCGGCACGATGAGAAAGGTCAGGTCGAGATCGGCGGGGGTGAAGCGGAAGCTCTTGGTCGCGTGATTGCCCAGCCGGTCGAACAGGGTCGGGTGCTGGCGCAGCATCTGGTTGAACACCAGGCGCGCGCCCTGCTGGACGACAG
>CBIGSA010000004.1:0-30834 GCA_966192215.1 uncultured Devosia sp.
GGGCGACTTGAAGCTCGGCGGCCGCTTCCAGGTCGAGAACAATGCCGGCGGCACTATCCTGGAATGCGTGCCAGAAAAGAAGGTCGCGCTGACCTGGGAATTCGGTGGCATTCCGAGCTGGGTCACCGTTACGCTGACCCCGGAAGGCGCCGGCACGCGGCTCGAGCTCGAGCATGTGGCTCATCTCAGTCCCCATTGGGACCAGTTTGGCCCCGGCGCTGTCGGTGTCGGCTGGGATCTCGGCTTCATGGGGCTGTCGCGGCACCTGGCCGAACCCGAAGCCGACCTGCCGGCCGAGGCGGTGGCCGGCTGGGGCGAGACAAAGGAGGCCAAGGACATGATGCGCACGGCCAGCGACGGCTGGGGCCGCGCCGCCATCGCCGCGGGCGAAGACCGCGAGCAGGCGCTGAAAGCTGCGGAAGCCACGCGGCGCTTCTATTCCGGCGAACCCCCTATGGAGGGCTGATGCACGCCTTCGACGTCTTGGGCGATCCTGTTCGCCGCCGCATCCTCGAACTCCTCTCCGAGCGCGAACACGCGTCCGGCGAGGTGGTCGAGGTGATTGCGGCCGAGTTCGGCATTTCCCAGGCCGGCGTCAGCCAGCATTTGAAGGTGCTGCGGGAATCCGGCTTTGCCCAGGTCCGCCCCGAAGGGACGCGCCGGGTCTATATTCTCGATCCCGCGCCGCTGCGCGATATTGATGACTGGCTCGAACGCTTCCGCATCTTCTGGCCCCACAAGCTGGAAGCGCTGGCCACCGAAATCGCCCGCGGCAAGAAGGCGCGCGGCGAGAGCTGACTAGTCGCAGACCAGCTCGCCAGCCTCGACGGTGAACTGGCGCGGACCGACCATGGGCTCGGCGCCTTGTTCGGGCGGCACATCGGAGATCGTCATTGTGGCGCTGCAGCCGTCGCCTGTCACTTCGTAAACATCCGGCCCGGTCATCACGATGGACTCGATCAGGTGCCCGATGCCGAATAGCTCGGTGGCCTCGACGAGAACGGCCTGCAGCTCCGCCTGCCGCTGATATTGCGGCGGCAGGGCCGCCACTGCCGGAAGCGTCGCCGCCAGCATTGCAATGCTCGTCAGAATCCACTTGGTCATGATGGCCTCCAAGGTCAGCGCAATCTGTACGGCAGATGAATGGCTGGAACCACCTGTTGCCGCAATTGCTTTCTAGGTTAGCCTAGAGACAAAAGTCAGCCAGGGACCCTTCTCCATGATTCGCCGCGATGCCTTGCTGCTCGGCCTTTCCGCCGCCTTTGCCTTGAGCGTTCCAGCCTGGGCGCTCGACCGGGCCCTGACGCCAGAGGAGCAGCAGCTCATCGCCGATATCGGCGCTCATAATTCGGCCATCCGCTCCATGGTCGGCCGGTTCCTGCAGATCGATACCAACGGCGGCCGCACCGAAGGAACCTTCTTCCTCGAGCGCCCCGACAAGATCGCCTTCCGCTACGCCCCGCCCAGCCGCGAGGAGATCGTCTCCATCGGCCGCGGCTTCTATGTGCTCAACCGGCGCGACGAGACCTACTATGCCTATCCGCAGGACTCGATCCCGCTACGGCAATTTCTGGGTGACCAGATCAACCTGCTCAATGCCAATGTGGTCGATGTCACCTCGTCGGATGGCTATATGGCCATCACCGTGATCGACGAGACCGTGGCCGGCACGGTGCAGGTCTCGCTGATCTTCGACACCGATACGCTGGAACTGGCGCAATGGAGCCTGGTCGAGCCCAGCGGGGCCGAGCTGACCTTTTCGCTCTACGACGTGGAGAAGAACGTGGACATTCCCCGCGCTTTCTTCTCCATCCCGGCTACCTACAAGCCGATGGAGCCGCAATAATTAGCGCATCACCAGCAGGGCGATGAGCCCCGCGCCGCCCACCAGGATCCGCCACCAGGCGAAGGGGGCGAAGCCGTATCTGCTGACGAAGCCGAGCAGGTACCGCACGACCAGTGCGCCCACGATGAAGGCCGCGGCAAAGCCCACGCCGACGCTCAGCGCCAGGCTCGTGTCGATCAGATCGCGGCTCTTGTAGAGGTCATAGCCGAAGGCGCCGATCATGATCGGCAGGGCGATGAAGAAGGTGAATTCCGCAGCCGACCGCTTGGTCGCACCGAACAGCATGGCGCCCACCACGGTCGAGCCCGAGCGCGAGACACCCGGCACCAGTGAGATCATCTGGAACAGGCCCACGATCAGGGCGAGATGCCAGGGAAAGTGGTAGATATCGTCATATTTTGGCGTGAGCTTCAGCCGGTCGACGACCAGCAGGATGACGCCGCCCACCAGCAGGGTAATACAGATCGTCATGGGCGATTCCCACAGCGCCCCCTGGATGAAGTCGCGCAGCAGCACGCCGGCGATCACCGCCGGCAAGCAGGCCAGGACCACAGCCAAAGCGAATTGCCAGGCATAGGCCTTGCCGGTCAGCGCGTCGCGGATCAGCATGGCGATCCGGGTCAGATAGACCGTTATGACGGCCAGGATTGCCCCGAGCTGGATGAGCACGATGAAGGTGGCCGGCTGCGTCAGGCCGAAGAAATGGCCGGCAAGCAGCAGGTGGCCGGTGGAGCTGACCGGAAGGAATTCGGTAAGGCCTTCGAGAATTCCAAGGATCAGCGGCACAAAAAGACCTTGATCGGCGTTCATTTGATCCCCTAATTCAGTCCAGCGGGTCCGCAATGCTGGCAAGCTCTAGCGCTGTTCGCCACATGCGCCAAGCAGCGGCCTCAAAAAGAGATGAGCGTGCTATGCCGAGCCTGATCCATCATCCCCTCGATCCGTCCTCGCGCCTCATCCGCCTGATGTGCGCCGAATATGGCGTGCCGCTGGATATGGAAGAGATCAAGCCCTGGCTGCGCGAGCCCGAACTGCTGGAGATCAACCCGGCGGCAACGCTCCCCATCCTGATCGGCGACGGCGACCAGCCCATTGTCGGCCTCCTGGCGACCATCCACACGGTGGAAGACCTCTATACGCCAACCTCGGTCGAAGGCCTGATCCCCGCCGAACCCGGCCCGCGCGCCGAGATGTGGCGGCTGCTCGAATGGGTCACGTCCAAGCTCAATGACGAAGTGACCCGCTATGTGCTGGAAGAAAAGATCGTCAAGCGCGACCAGCGTGGCGCGACGCCTGACCCGGCGGTGCTGCGCGTGGCCAAGGCCAATCTCAACGAGCATATGCTCTATTTCAACTGGCTCTTCGCCAACCGCTCCTGGCTGGCCGGCGATACGCTGACCCTGGCCGATTTCGCCCTGGCGGCACATCTCTCCACCCTCGACTATCTGGGCGATATCGACTGGGGCAAGGCCGGCGAAACCCGCGACTGGTATTCCCGCATCAAGTCCCGCCCCGCCTTCCGCACCCTCCTCAATGACCGCGTCGTCGCCATGCCGCCGCAAAAGGGCTATGCCGACCTCGATTTCTAGCCCCGCGCCCGAAACGCTCGTCGCCGAATTGCGCGACCGGGCGCGGGCGCTGGGCTTTGACAGTTTCGGCATTGCCCCGGCCGATGCGCGGCCGGACCTGCCCGAAAAGCTCAATGCCGCGCTGGCGGCGGGCTGGCATGGCGACATGGACTGGCTGGCGGAAACCGCCGCGCGCCGGGGCAGTCCGGCCGGCATGTGGCCCGAGGCCAGGTCAGTCATCGTGCTCGGCATCAACTATGGGCCGGAAAGCGATCCGCTCGCCATCCTGGGCGAAAAATCGCTCGGCACGATCTCGGTCTATGCGCGCAATCGGGATTATCACGAGATCATCAAGGGCAAGCTCAAGGACATTGCGGGGCTGCTCGCGCGCCGCTCGGGCGCCGAGGTGAAAGTCTTCGTCGATACCGCGCCGCTGATGGAAAAACCGCTGGCCGAGGCGGCGGGGCTCGGCTGGCAGGGGAAACATACCGTGCTGGTGAGCCGTGAATTCGGCTCCTGGCTGTTCCTGGGCGCTATTCTAACTTCGGCTGAGTTGCCCGGGGATAAACCCCATGAGGAAAGCTGTGGCTCCTGCACGCGGTGCCTGGATATCTGCCCCACCAATGCCTTTCCGGCCCCCTTCCAGCTCGACGCCCGCAAGTGCCTCGCTTACCTGACGGTCGAGCATAAGGACCAGATTCCATTGGCGTTTCGGGTGCCCATGGGTAATCGCATCTATGGCTGCGACGACTGCCTGGCGGTCTGTCCCTGGAACAAATTCGCCTCGGTGAGCCGGGAAGCCAGGCTCCGGGCGCGGGCGGAGCTGGAACGGCCGCGTCTGGCGGACCTGGTGCAACTGGACGATCCGGGGTTTCGGACGCTGTTTGCCGGCTCGCCCATCAAGCGGATCGGGCTGGCGCGCTTCCTGCGTAACGTATTGATTGCCATCGGCAATTCGGAAGATAAAAGCCTGATCCCGCTGGTCGAGGCGCGGCTCGATGACGACGCCCCCATCGTGCGCGGCGCGGCCATCTGGGCGCTGCGGCGATTGGCGCCTGGCCGGGCTGACGATCTTCGGCTTGCCTATCTGGCACGGGAAGGCGATAGCTCGGTGGCGGCCGAGTGGACCGGGGATATCTGATGAATGCCTTCTTTTTCGGCCTGGGTTTTTCCTCCCAGGCCGCGTTAGCACACCTGCGAACTGGTTCACAGACTGTTAACATTTCGGGTAGCGTGAGGACGCAAAACAAGGCGGATCTGCTAACCGATCAGGGGGTGGATGCGCATGTTTTCGATGGCACCGCGCCCGGCGCCACACTGGGCCCAGGCCTGCGGAAAGCCAGCCATGTGATCTTCTCCATCGCGCCGGGAGAAGCGGGCGATCCCGCGCTCATCCATCATCGCGCCGACCTCGATGCGGCGCCGGACCTCCAATGGCTCTGCTATTATTCCACGGTCGGCGTCTATGGGGATTTTGGCGGGAACTGGATCGACGAGACCGCCCCGCTGGTGCCGCGCAACGAACGCAGCGACCGCCGCGTGCTGGCCGAGCAGGCCTGGCGCGATTATGCGCAGGCGCGGGGCGTGCCGCTGGCGATCCTGCGGCTGGCGGGCATTTACGGGCCGGGTCGCTCCACCTTCGACAAGCTCCGCGACGGCACGGCGCGGCGCGTGGTGAAACCGGGCCAGGTGTTCAACCGCATCCATGTCGAGGATATCGGAAGGGTGACGGCGCTGGCGGCCGCGGCAGGGCTCGATGGCACCTTCAACCTCGCCGATGACGAGCCGGCGCCGCCGCAGGATCTGGTGACCTATGCGGCAAGCCTGATGGGCGTGGAGCCGCCGCCCGAAGTGCCTTATGAACAGGCTGAATTCACGCCGATGCAGCGCAGCTTCTACGCCGACAACAAGCGCGTTTCCAATGCCGCCATCAAGCGAGCACTGGGGATCGAACTGCTCTACCCGACCTATCGGGACGGGCTCGCCGCCATATACGAAAAGGAACACGCATGAGCGCTCCGCTTCCCGCCAAGTCGGCACCCCAGCTCATCGTGCTGGAGGGGCGCTATACCAGGCTCGAGCCGATCGGCCGGCAGCATGCGGCCGATATCTATGCCGCATCGGCCAGGGAGCCGGAGCGCTATCGCTGGCTGTTCAGCCATGCGCCAGGCAGCGTGGCGGAGGTGGAAAGCCGGATCGACGAGGCCAATGCCGGGCCCGACCGATATGTCGCCGTCATCGACAGGGCGACGGGCAAAGCGCTGGGCCAGCAGGGCTGGATGCGCATCTTCCCCGAACATGCCTCGATCGAAATCGGCGGTGTCTTCTGGGGGCCGGACATGGCCCGCACGCGCATCGCTACCGAAGCTTTGTTCCTCTTCGCGCGGCACGCTTTCGATGATCTGGGCTACCGGCGCTTCGAATGGAAGTGCAACAATCGCAACGAGGGCTCCAAGGCCGCGGCACGACGCTTCGGCTTTCAATATGAGGGCCTGTTCCGGCAGGACCGCATCGTCAAGGGCGAGAGCCGCGACACGGCGTGGTTCTCCATCATCGATGAAGAATGGCCGGCCTTGCGGGCGGAATATGAACGCTGGCTGGCGCCGGAGAATTTCGACGCCGATGGCGTGCAGAAGACCAAGCTGATGGCGCGGGGGTAAAGATGCCTACGCCTCCACCAGCCGCATCACCGCATCCTTAAGCCTTGCCAGATCCTCCTCCCGGCTCAGCCGGTGGTCGCCGTCCGGGATCAGCGTCAATGTCACCGGGTCGTGCAGGATGTGGGTCACCAGCTTGATGGCATGGCCCGGCGGCACGTCGGGATCGGCACCGCCCTGCAGGATCGCCACCGGGCAGCCGGTTTCGATGACGCTCCCGAACAGCAGGTGATTGGCGCCATCCTCGATCAGTGCGCGCGTGATGCGATAGGGCGTGTCCGAATATTGGCTGGGCTGGTCGACATAGCCCTGATTCTGCAGCGACTCGTGCTCTTCGGGCGTGAAATCGGGCAGCATGAGCTCATGCGTCCTGTCGGGCGCCGGGGCGACGTGTACGAGGCCATGGGCGGGCGTGCTGCGCGCCAGAAGGGACCGGGCCAGCAGCAAAGCCAGCCAGCCACCCATGGAAGAGCCGACGATGATCTGCGGGCCCTGTGTGGTGGCCAGCACCGCCTCGGCCTCTTCGAGCCAGCGGCTGATCGTGCCCTTTTCGAAATCGCCGCCGGAAATGCCATGGCCGGAATAGTCGAACCGGGTCACGCAGAGGCCCTGCTCGGCGCCCAGCGCATCGAGCGCCATGGCCTTGCCGCCCGCCATGTCCGAGCGAAAGCCGCCCAGCCAGAAAATGCCCGGGGTACGGCCGTCACGCTGCTCGACCGCAATGTCCCGTTTCGCCTCGCCCAGGCCGACGGGAATGGAGAAGCTGCGGGGCGTTGATAGGGTCATGGTAGTTTCCATATGCGTGGATACCGCGCGTTAGCCATGGGAGCCGACGCGGCGTTTCTGGCGTTTCAAAGGCGCAACAGGCCGGAATTTCTGGCGGTTTGCCAGTTGACTTATGGGCCGCGTAACACGATTTTATGCGCGATTTCACCACCCCGGCTTAACAACGCAAGGATCCTTTGCCATTCGTCGTCCCATGAGACCCGTCGCGCCCCAGAAAGATGGGCCGCTCTCTAATGAAGATATCACCAGCCCCGATGTGCAGCTCATCGATGCTGAAGGCGAGAATCGCGGCGTCGTCCGCACGCGCGAAGCGCTCGCAGAAGCCCAGGAACAGGGGCTGGACCTTGTCCTGATCTCTCCCAATGCCGTCCCGCCGGTCGCCAAGATGCTGGATCTCGGGCGCTTCAAGTATGCCGCGCAGAAGAAAGCTGCCGAGGCCCGCAAGAAGCAGAAGGTGATCGAGGTCAAGGAAATCCAGCTGCGTCCGAATATCGACACGCATGACTACGAGACCAAGATGAAGGCCATGCAGCGCTTTCTCGACGACGGCGACCGCGTCAAGGTGACGATGCGTTTCCGCGGCCGCGAAATGGCGCACCAGGAACTGGGCATGCAACTGCTGCTCAAGGTCAAGGAACAGACCGAAGCCATCGCCAAGGTCGAAAGCCAGCCGCGCTCGGAAGGCCGGCAGATGGTCATGGTCCTGGCGCCCAAGTGAGGGGCGCTGAATGGGAATGAAAAAGGGCAGGTTTGTCGGACCTGCCCTTTTCTTTTGCGGATTGCGGCTCGTCTCACATGCCTAGCAATTTTGGATTTTGCTAGGTACATTGTGCCAAGCAAAAATGGAAAATGCTAGGTATGACACCGCTGAGCAGCATAGCGATGAGCGCCTATACCGATCTGGTGCGCCTGTTGAGGGACGATGCGGTTTCGGGAACCGAAGGCAAGCCGACTCTGAAACGCCGGGGCGACAAAGCCTATTGGTACGCCGCGCGCCGCGTGGGAGCAGAGATGCGCTTCTTCTATATGGGCGAAGACAGTGATGAAACGCGTACGCGGATCGAACGTATCGCGGCCCTGCACGCAACATCCAAGGAGCGCCAGGCGGAACGGTCGCGGCTGGTGCGGCTCTTGCGCGCGGAGGGCATGACGCCGACAGACCGGGCGACGGGGTCCATCCTGTCCGCCATGGCGGATGCGGGGACGTTCCGATTGGGCGGGACCATCGTGGGAACGAACGCATTTCGTTTGTACGAGGGTGAGCTTGGCATCCGTCTGCCCCTGGGCGGAATGGCCAATACCGGCGATATCGATATCGCGCAGTTCGAAAAGCTCAGCGTGGCCTTCCAGGATCAGGTCGAGCCGGGCCTGGTGGAGACGTTTTCCACGCTGAAATTCGAGCCCCTGCCGGACCTCGATCCGGGCCGCACCTGGCGCTGGGCGCAGGGTGGCAGCGGCCAACTGGTCGAGTTCCTTACCCCGGCATTCGGCCCCGAGACCCTACGGGCCCTGCCGGCACTCGGCGTCAATGCGCAGGGATTGAACTATCTCAATTTCCTGATCGCCGAACCGATCCACGCAGCCGCCATCTACAGGTCCGGCGTTCTGGTGCAGGTGCCCCGCCCCGAGCGCTATGCGATTCACAAGCTGATCATTGCGGACCGGCGTCACAATGGCCCGGACCGCCTGAAAGCGCCGAAAGACCGGGAGCAGGCGGCGTTTCTGATAGCGGCAATGGCAGAAGATCGGCCAGACGATCTGCGCCGGGCCTACTCAACAGCGCTCGAGGTCGGTCCCCGCTGGCGCGAGCATATAGCCAATTCGCTCACACGCATGCCCGACACCAAAGCCGTCCTCGACAGCCTCTAGCGCGGGATTCGGCATCTACCTCAGATACGCCACAACCTCATCGGCCGTCGGTATTGCCGGCTGCGCGCCGGGCTTGAGACACGCCAGGCTCGCAGCGACCGCGGCACGCCGCATGGCCGCCTCCAAGTCCAGGCCGGCGTCGAGCCCCGCGGCGAGGTAGCCGCAGAAGGTGTCGCCGGCGCCGACGGTGTCGACGGGCTTGACCGGCAGGGCGGGGACCGCGAGGCGCCGGCCTTCCGAGGTGACGGCGCGGGCGCCGTCGCCACCCAGGGTGACGATGACGGTCTGGCGGTGCTTTTGCGCCCAGTCGGCCATGGCAGCGTCGAGCTCATCAATGCCGCGACCGGAGAGCAGGGCGAATTCGGTTTCGTTGGCGATGAGGATCGCCGCCTTGGGCGCGATCGACGCCGTGCTGTCGAGGAAGGGCGCGGTATTGAGGATGGCGGTGATGCCCTGCGCCCTGGCCAGGTCCAGTGCTCGCTCGGTTGCCGCCTGGGGGATTTCCTGCTGCACCAGCATGACACCGCCACTGACGCCCTTGAGGGCCTTGTCGGCATCTTCAGGGGTCATCTGGCCATTGGCGCCGGGCAGGATGGCGATGACATTCTCGCCATGCGCATCGACGAAGATCATGGCAATGCCGGTGGCGCCATCGACGACCTTCACGGCGGAAAGATCGACGCCATCGGCCTTGAGCAGGGCGAGGGCCAGGTCGGCAAAGGCGTCATTGCCCACGCCCGAGACATGGCGCACCTGCGCGCCGGCGCGGCGGGCGGCCAGGGCCTGATTGGCCCCCTTGCCGCCGGCCGCCATGGAGAAGGTGCCGCCGGCCACGGTTTCGCCCGGCTGGGGCAGGCGGCTGACAGTGCCGATCTGGTCGAGATTGGTTGAGCCGAAGACGGTGATCATGCGAGCATCTTTTCGATCGTGTTCCAGTTGCGCATCGTGTCGAGCACGCCCTTGCCGAGCTGGGCATAGAGAGGCTTCAGCACCTCCTCGACGCCTTCCGTATAGCGCCCATTGGGCTGGCGGTAACCGGCAATGTAGATTTCGTTGGGGTCGATACGCAGGATTTCGGTATGGCCCGGCTTGTCTTCGATGGTGGTGCCCTTGGGCAGGGGCTTGTCGAAGAGCAGGACGTGGCGGGTGAAGTCGGCTTTGGGGTCGAGCGCATCGAAGGGGTGCTTGTCCAGCATGGCCCTGAGTTCGGCTTCCGAGCGCAGCACGACGCCGACCTTGAAGCCGAATTGCGCCTCGATGGTCTTTTCGAGCTTGTCCTTGATGGCGTCGGCCTTGCCCTCGGCCTCGAAGCGCACATTGCCGCTGGCCACCACGGTCTTGACCGCGGTGAAGCCGGCGGCCTCGAGACAGGTGCGCAGCTCGGCCATCTTCACCTGGCGCTTGCCCAGGTTGATGCCGCGCAGGAAGGCAAACCAGATGCTCACGGCGCCTTGGCCTTTTGCGGGTAGATGGTCTCGCCCCTTTCCAGCATCTCGACGAAACCGGCGATCTTCCGCGCACGGGCGGCGGGCGTCTTGAGGTTAATGACGCGGAAGGTCAGCGAGAAGCGGTTCTGCGCGGTAAGCGTGCGATAGAATTCGCTGGCGGCGGGGCTGGCTTCGATCGCGGCCAGCAGGTCCGGGGGTGGCTCCATCGTGGTGCGATAGGAAGCGTCCCAGCGGCCGTCTGATTTGGCGAGCTCGACATGCTTGAGGCCATGTTCGGTCATGCGGCCTTCGTCCACCAGGCGTGCCACATTGGCCTTGTTGACGTCGCTCCAGGCGCTCTTCCTGCCGCGGCGGGTGTAACGCTGCACGAAGCTCTCGTCGTCCCAGCTCTTGCGGATGGCATCGATCCAGCCCCAGCACAACACGACGTCGATGGCTTCGACTGCACTGATCGTGGGCCTGCCGGTGCTCTTCTTGAAGATGCGGATCCAGACCTCATCCTGGCTGTCATGGTTCTCGGCCAGCCAGTCATAGAAGGCGTTCTTATCGGCAAATTCCCGGACCTTGGCCGGATCGACAATGACCGGCGCCATGGTCAGGCCTCGGTCCCGGCTTGGGCAAGTATGGCTTCGAGCCGAGGATCGAGCAGCTCGGCGCTGGGCAACTGGATGCCAAAGGACCCGCTGAGAACCTCGCGCATCTCGGCCACGCCGGTCAGCAGCCGGCTCTCGGAAGGCTCGCCTTCGACATGGGTGGTGAAGCGGTTGTTGCGCAAGGCCAGCCGCTTGCCGCTGGGCGACAGCGCGACGCGCAATTCGCGGGTAAAGGGGGAGTCGGTCGACAGGATCAGGTTGGAGGCCGCATAGTCTTCGGCGGTCCTTTCTGACGTGTCGAAGATGTAGAGCGGCTTCCACTCCTCGCCGAGCCTGGCTTCGAGCGTCCAGTCGGGCTCGCCGCCGGTGAGGCGGAAGGTTTCGTGCGGGGTAGCCTGTTCGGTTTCCGCCTTGAGCTTGAGCGGCGCGGTCAGGGTCAACCCACCAAAGCCTGCATCGGCAATATAGGCGGCCCCGCCGATATCAACGGCCAGCAGCATATGCGTGGGCGGCCGGTCGATAGCGGTGGGGTCGCTCCACAGCACCCGCGCCGCCAGCCCTCGCACGGAAAAATCGAGCTCGCGCAAAACCGCCAGCAGCAGCAGGTTATGCTCGTAGCAATAGCCGCCGCGCTTTTCGGCGAGCAGCTTCTTCTCGATGCTGGCGAGATCGAGATTGACCGGCAGGCCGAGCAGCGGATTGAGGTTTTCGAAGGGAATGGCTGCCGGATGCAGCGCATGGATGAGTTCGAGTGTCGCCAAGGTCGGGGCAATCGATCCGGCAAAGCCGATTCGCTCGAAATAGGCGTTCAGATTGACCTTTTGGCTCATTGGCCACCCTTGCCGCTGGTTGCGTCAGGGCCGCAATATGGGCGATGAGGCCGCCGCTGTCACCGCCAGGAATGGCAATTTAGCGGCGCCGGGGGGCTGGACAAGGCCTCGCCTGCCCGCAAATCAGGCGGCATAGGCCACCCAGCCGCGGAAACTGAGGCCGGCATAAAAAAGGCTCACGCCGGCAAATCCGGCTTCGCGCAGCATGGCCTCTTCCTCCTCGGGCGCGAGGATGGAGAGGCGCGTGCCGATGACCTGCCGCGCCGCTTCGAGCTGGACCGGGTCGGCATCCGGGGCGGCCGCATAAGCCACGTGGCGGGCAATCCAGGCCGAGCGTTCCGGCTCGGCCTGGCTGAAGCTGACATGGGCGATGACGAGCGGGGCGCCGGGTCTGAGCCGGCGGCGGAGCTGGCGCAGCGTCTCGAGGCGATCTTCGCGCGGAATGAAATGGAAGGTGAGCAGGCTCACCGCGCCGTCGAACGGCCCCTCCGGCGCCACATCGACATAGCCGTGGTGCAGCGCGATGCGGTCCATATGCGGTGCGGCGGTGGCGCGCGCCAGATCCAGCATGGCCGCAGACGGATCGACGCCATCGAAGGTCCAGCCGGGATAGGCCCCGGCCAGCGCACGCAGTTCCAGCCCACCACCCGCGCCGAGTACCAATATGTGGCCATCGTCGGCCACGCGCTCGGCCAGCAGGAGCGACACCATGCGATGGAGGCTGGCAAAGCCGGGCACCTGCCGGGGCGGACCTTCGGCATAAGCGGGCGAGGCATGGGCGCCAAAGGCGTTGGATTTCATGAGCTGTCCCTGGATGACCAAACGTAACTATGATTGTTACATGAAAATGGCGACCGGGGCGAGACCTTTCAATGTATGATGTGGCATCATTGTTCGCTCGCCCGGTGCCATGGATTCCACGCTCAATGCAGCAGCTCTTGCCCTGGCGAGCGGCGACGTGCTGGGCGCCCTCAACCGGGTCGCCCTGCGGGACGATCCGGCTTCCCTGGCGCTGCGTGGCATTGCCATGGCGCAACTGGGCGACCTGGCGCGGGCCCGGGAACTGCTGAAACAGGCGGCACGCGGCTTCGGCCGGCAGGAATCGGTGGCCGGCGCCCGCTGCATTCTTGCCGAGGCCGAGATTGCCCTGGTGTCCCGCGACCTGACCTGGCCGGATCGCCGGCTCGAAGCGGCCAGGGCGGTGCTGGCGCAGCGGGGCGACCGGGCCAATGCGGCCCATGCCGATATCATCGCGGCGCGGCGCCACCTGCTGCTGGGCCAGCTCGAGCGCGCTGCCGAGCATCTGGCACAACTGGTGCCTGAGACGCTGC
The DNA here is from genome assembly GCA_966192215.1 of uncultured Devosia sp. Classification (GTDB taxonomy): domain Bacteria; phylum Pseudomonadota; class Alphaproteobacteria; order Rhizobiales; family Devosiaceae; genus Devosia. The sequence goes on from CBIGSA010000004.1 coordinate 12,929, forward strand.
CGCCGGCTTTGCTGGCCGGCTACTGGCTGGTCCAGGCTGGCCTTGATATCCGGCTTTTGCGGGTCGCTGCGGCCCGGCAGGCCTTGCAGCATGCCGGCGAGGCCGCGCGCCGGTCGGGCATGGTGGGGCTGGTCGCCGAGGTGGAGGCGGCAGGCCAGCCGCTGGATGGGCCCGTTGCCCTGTTGCGCCGCAACGGCGTCGAGACGGCGATTGCGCTGGATGCGGTCGTGGCGCTGCTGGCCTCTCCCTCTCTGGTGGCCGATGCCACCCGCAATGCCCTGCGGCAGGGCGACGCGGTGATTTCCCTGGCGACGCGGCCGGTGCTGTTTGCCCTGCTGCAGGCGCTGGCCGAAGCCTGGCCCGGCGATGTATCGCGCGAGACGCTGCTCGCCAGTGCCTTCCATGCCCGCCATGCCGATGAATCCCATCGCGCCCGGCTGCGCGTGGAGATGACACGGCTGCGCCAGCTCATCGCGCCGCTGGCGGATGTCTCGGCGACGCCCGCCGGCTTCCGGCTCGTGCCGAAAGCGGGCGACGTGGCCGTGCTGGCCTTTCCGCTGGAGCAGCGCAGTGCCGCCGTGATGGCGCTGCTGGCTGATGGCGAATTGTGGTCGAGCTCCGCGCTGGCCCTGGTGCTCGATACCAGCGCCCGCACGGTGCAGCGGGTGCTGCAGGATTTGCAGCAGGCCGGGAAAGTCCAGGCCATCGGACGGGGGCGGGCGCAACGCTGGAGCCAGCTCACCCTGCCCGGCTTTCCCACGACGCTGCTACTCCCGGGCGGCAGATAGCCTCCTGGCGTCAGGCGCGGCGAACGATATGGACCTTGCCGCTCTCGCCGCCACCGCAGAAGAAGCGATCCGCACCATCGGATTCGACGCCTGAGACGCTGATGCCCGGCAGGTCGAGATTTGCCAATACATTGCCATTGGCCGGATCGATGCGGGCAAGGCCGCCATCGCCGTTGTCGGAATAGCCGTGCCACAATTCGCCATCGACCCAGGTCACGCCGGTGACGAAGCGATTGGTCTGGATGACGCGCTGCACCGCGCCCGTATCGGGATCGATCTGCACGATCTGGCGATCACGATACTGCCCGACCCAGAGCGAGCCATCGGCCCAGGCCAGTCCTGAATCCTTGCCCGCGCCGGGCGCCGGTATGGTCCCGACAACACGGCCGCTCTGCGGATCGACCTTCTGGATGACAGCATCGGCGATCTGGTAGAGGTGCCTTCCATCATAGGCCGTTCCCGCATGGGCGGGTAGGTCGAAGGTCGCGGCCTCCGCCCCGGTTGCCGGATCGAACGCGCGCAGCCGGTCGCCCGTCGCCGCCCAGACATGGCGGCCGTCATAGCTGACGCCATTCACGCCGCCACCGGCATTGCCGACGAATTCGCCCATGATCTCTGCTTGCCTGTTCATGGCGACTATCCTTTCGTGCTGTCGGGGCCGAGCCGGGCCGCGACGAACAATTCTATGCTATCTCGAAACGTGCCGACATCGGCGAGCCTGTGGTCGTCGAGTGAATGCAGCATGCTGATCGTCTGGCGCTGCAGGCGCCGCTGGCGATAGCGATCGATCCAGGACCGAAACATGATCGTCTCCTTTGCAATGGCCAAAATCGGCCGGTAGCAAAGGTCTAGCAGTGGCCCGCCCCTGGGTGAGAGTTACAGATGTGACGGCATTCTCGCAGGCCGGATTCTGCGTTAGGATTGCGCATTCCAGCGGGAGGCGACCATGACCCGTGCCAATGGACTATTGCAGCGCAGCCATATCCGGATCGGCGCCTGGAGCCTTGTGGCCGTGGCGCTGCTGGCGCCGCTGGTAGCCATGCAGTTCACCAGCGAGGTGAACTGGGGCATCGAGGATTTCGTGGTGGCCGCCTTGCTGCTGGGTGGCGCCGGGCTGGCGCTGGAAGCGGTGCTGCGCTTCGTGCGTGGCACGGGCGCCCGGATCGGGCTGGGCCTGGCAATCGGCGTGGCGCTGCTGCTGGTCTGGGCGGAACTGGCCGTGGGGCTGTTCCACTAGAGAGGTTGGCTCTTAGCCCTGTGCCTTGCGCACGCGGATGACGACATCCACGTGGCTGACCTTCATGCCCTTGGGGGCTTCGGGGAGGTTGGCGAATTCGACCGAGGAAGCAGGGATGTCGATCATCCGCTGCTCGTCTTCCACGTAAAAGTGATGATGGTCCGACGTGTCGGTGTCGAAATAGGAGCGCGAGGCATCCACCGCCACTTCGCGCAGCAGGCCGGCTTCGTGGAACTGGTGCAGCGTATTGTAGATGGTGGCCAGCGAGACATTGACCCGCGCTTCGGTGGCTTCGCCATGCAATTGCTCGGCGCTGACATGGCGATGCGGGCCGCCGAACAGCAGCTCGGCCAGGGCCACGCGCTGCCGCGTCGGGCGCAGCCCGGCCATGCGCAGCACCGCGGTCAGGCAGGGCTTGTGCGAGGGCACGGAACGGGCGGTCTGAATACGATCGGTCATTGGGTCCTTGAAGGTCGGAACGGCCGGAATTGCTGGTTTCCTTATAGCTATGGCAGAAATTTCATACAAGCGGCAGGCATGCCGCAGGACGGGCAATTGCCCACAATGGCTAAGACCGGCTGACTTGACCCTCCCCCCGCGCCTCTATACGAGACAAAACCTGAGGGTTAACCGGGGTATAAGGCATGGCCGAGCGGCAGAGCAGTTTTGGGAAAGAAGAGCTTCTGGCCCATGGCCGCGGCGAACTGCCCGGGCAGATGGATGCCCGCCTTCCGGCGCCCCCCATGCTGATGTTCGACCGCATCACCCATATCAGCGAAACCGGCGGCGCCTATGGCAAGGGCGAGGTCCGGGCCGAACTCGATGTGAATCCGGACCTGTGGTTCTTCAAATGCCACTTCATTGGCGACCCGGTAATGCCCGGCTGCCTCGGGCTCGACGCCATCTGGCAGATGACCGGCTTCTTCCTGGGCTGGATCGGCCAGCCAGGCCGAGGCCGCGCCTTGGGCGGCGAAATCAAGTTTACCGGGCAGGTGACCGATGACGTCAAGCTCGTTGAATACGGCATCGACCTCAAGCGCGTCATGAAGGGTCGCCTGACGCTTGGCATAGCCGATGGCTGGGTGAAGGCCGATGGGCAACTGATCTATGAGGCAAAGGATTTGCGCGTGGGCCTGTTCACCGACGCCCAGAAGAGCGCCTGACCGACTTACAAGCGGGTCGAGCCGACCCATATAATGAGGCGCCGGCCCAAGCGGCGCCCGAGCAGGACTAAAGCGAGGACACGATGAGACGAGTTGTCGTAACCGGCATGGGTATCATTTCCTCGATCGGCAATTCGCTGGACGAGGTGACGGCGAGCCTGCGCGCCGCCAAGCCCGGCATTGTCGCCGCGCCTGACTATGCCGAATTGGGTTTCCGCAGCCAGGTCAAGGGCGACCCGGGCCTCGATCCATTCGAGATTCTCGACCGCCGCGTCACCCGCTTCATGGGCAAGGGCGCGGCCTGGAACTACCTCGCCATGCAGCAGGCGATATCAGATGCGGGGCTGGAGGAGAGCGAGATTTCCAACCCCATGACCGGCATCGTCATGGGTTCGGGCGGCGCCTCGACCCGCACTATCGTTGAAGCCGCCGACATTACCCGCAAGAACAATTCGCCCAAGCGCATCGGGCCGCTGGCCGTGCCCAAGGCCATGGGCTCGACCGCCTCGGCGACTTTGGCCACGCCCTTCGGCATCAAGGGCATCAACTACACGATCACCGCCGCCTGCGCGACCTCCAAGCATTGCATCGGCAATGCTATGGAACAGATCATGCTGGGCAAGCAGGACATCGTCTTTGCCGGCGGCCACGAGGACCTGGACTGGACGCTCAGCGACCTGTTCGACGCCATGGGTGCCATGAGCTCGGACTTCAACGATACGCCGGCCAAGGCCAGCCGCTGCTATGATGCGGCGCGCGACGGATTCGTGATTTCAGGCGGCGCGGGCGTCCTGGTGCTCGAAGAGCTGGAGCATGCCAAGGCGCGCGGCGCGAAAATCTGGGCCGAGCTGATCGGCTATGGCGCGACCTCCGACGGCCTCGACATGGTCGCGCCCTCGGGCGAGGGCGCCGAGCGCTGCATGCGCATGGCACTCAAGAACGTCAAGCAGAGGGTCGACTACATCAACCCGCATGCCACCTCGACCCCGGTGGGCGACCTGCGCGAAATCGAGGCGATCCGGGCCCTCTTCGGCAACGAGGACAAGTGCCCGCCCATCTCGGCGACCAAGTCGCTGACCGGCCACAGCCAGGGCGCCACCGGCGTGCATGAATCGATCTATTCCATCCTGATGATGAAGCACCGCTTCATCGCCGAAAGCGCCAATATCGAGGTGCTCGACCCGGCCTTCGAGGACATGCCGATCCTGCGGCAGCGCCGGGACGATGTGGACCTGGGCGTGGTGCTATCCAATTCCTTCGGCTTCGGCGGGACCAACGCGGCGCTGGTATTCAAGCATCCGGATGCTTGAGGGCGCAGGGCGCTACCCTCGATGCCCCACCCACAGCCGCTTCCCGCGGACTTGATCCGCGGGTCTCGCCCCGCTTGCGCTATCCTGGGGCAAGTCCCCAATAGAGATCGTCCCACTCCGGATTTTCTTTCTCGATCAGCGCCACCTTCCACTCCGCTTTCCAGTGCTTCATGGTTCGCTCGCGCTGCATTGCGTTGTAGATGGTCTGGTGCTCCTCGAAATAGACGAGACGATGTAGGTGATACCGCTTGGTGAAGGCGGGCACGACCTCGTTCTTGTGCTGCCAGATGCGTTGCGGGAGATTTGTGGTGGCGCCGATATAGAGCGTCCCAAATTTCCGATTTGTGAGGATGTAAACCCAAGCCATCCCGCAGCATGCGCGACGAGAGACCCGCGGATCAAGTCCGCGGGAGGCGACGGTGGGTGGGATAGAGAGTTAGGAGCCGGGACGATCGGCCCCCTCAATACCCGAATTCGCTGAACCGCCCGCCCTTGCCGTCATAGGTCAGCACCCGCCCAACCAGCGGCTCGCCGATCCCTGATATGAGCTTGATCGCCTCCATGGCCATAAGCGTGCCGATGACGCCGGTAAGCGGGCCCAATATGCCCGTGGCTTCGCAGGAGGGCAGGTCGGTGTCGTCGGCCTCCTCCGGATAGAGGTCGGCAAAGCGCGGGCCGCCCGGGGCGAAGATGGTGACCTGGCCGTCGAACATGGAGACGGCACCCGAGACGAGCGGAATGCCGAGGGCTTCGCAATTGGCCGCGACGACGCGGCGGGTGGCGAGATTGTCGGTGCCGTCGAGCACGAGGTCATAGCCGGACAGGATGGTCGGGGCATTGGCGTGGGTCAGCTCTTCGGCGTGAACCGCCATATTCACATGCGGATTGAGCCTGTGGACAAAGCGGCCGGCGCTCTCGGCCTTGCCAATGCCCGGCTCGCTATGGATCACCTGGCGGTGGAGATTGCTGAGCGAGACCGTGTCGTGATCGACAATGCCCAAAGTGCCGATGCCGGCGCCGGCGAGATAGGCAATGGCCGGGCTCCCCAGTCCGCCCGCGCCGACGACAAGGACGCGCGCGCGCTTCAACGCCTGCTGGCCCGCTCCGCCCATGCCCTTGAGCACCAGATGGCGCGCATAGCGCCGCGTTTCCTCGGGCGAGAGCGGATCAGAGGCCAAGGGGCACCGCGAGGAACCGCCGGTCGGGGCCTTCAAAGCCTCCCGGATAGACCGAGATCAGCGCCACGGCGCCCTCGGCCGAGCCGGCATTGAAGGGCAGGGTAACGCCATACAGCCGATAGGTCACCGGGCAGCCCCGGGATCGGGGCAGGCTTTCGTCGCGGTGAACCAGCCGCTGATTGCCGTCAGCGCTGATCGTCAGTTCGTAGCCCATGGGATCGACCGAGAACCATTCGGTGCAGGGGGCGACCGCCGTGGCGCGGAAGCTGGAAAGGCGCAGTTCATACTCGCCCCGGACCGCGCCGGGTTCGTAGCCCGGGGCGCCGAAGCGCAGCGAGTGGCCATCGGCATCGGGCGCGCCATCGCCCACCAGGGCTACCATCTCGGCCGGCACATCGATATCGAGCGCGGTGATCGTTTCGCTGGCCTCGGCCTGGGCCTGGGCGCGAATCTGGCTCAGGCTGGCCGTTTCGTCCTGGGCCATGACGCGGACCGGCGTGCCCAGCGCCCAGGAATCGGTTTCGAGGTTGACGACATAGATATTGGAATAGGCAAAGCCCGAGCCGTCCTGGATACCGAATTCCTCGAAGGCGAAATAATTGGCGTTTTCCGAATAGCCGATGATGTCGACCAATGCCCGGTCGCCTGCCAAAGCAGGGGCGGCCAGGAGCATGAGACCGCACAGGCCGGCCAAGCTAGCGCCCGGTCGAACCATGGCCACCCGTGCCGCGTTCGGTTGCATCAAGCGCCTCCCGTTCCTCGAAAATGACCCGGCTGACCGGCGCCACGACCATCTGCGCGATGCGCTCGCCCCGACGCACCGGAAAGGGCGCGGAGCCGTGATTGATCAGCATCACCTTGACCTCGCCGCGATAATCCGCATCCACCGTGCCGGGGGAATTGAGCACAGTGATGCCATGCCTGGCGGCCAGCCCCGAACGCGGCCTGATCTGCGCCTCGTAGCCCTCGGGCAGGGCGATAGTGAGACCGGTGGGGATCATCGCCACGGCGCCCGGCGCGATCTCGACCACTTCATCGGGGGCAAGGGCGGCCGCCAGGTCGAGCCCTGCCGCGCCCGGCGTCTGCTGGCGCGGCAGGGGCAGGCCCTTGCCATGGGCAAGCCAGACCAGGTCTATCGAGACTGGATCACTCATCGAGGGGACGCTCCGCCGCTGCACCGGCTGGTTGTTGCCGGGCAATCTAGAGCTAAGTCCTTGAATCGGCAAGGTGCCTTACCATGAAGCTATGGTGACAAGCCGGTAGAGCAGCACCAGCATGGTGAGGCCGGTAACCCCGATCAGGCCCAGCAAGGCCCAGCGCATCAAGCCATCGCGGCGCGGGCGCATCTTGCCGGCATGGTAGTCGGCCAGAGCCAGTTCGGCCTGCGCGGCGATGACCGGCAGGCGCCCGGCGGCCTCGGCAATGGTGTCGAAATGGTCCTTGAGGTCCATGAGGCGCCCCAGGGGGCCGGCCTCCTTGCGCAGCCAGTCGCCCACGACAGGCTCGGCCACGGTCCAGATATCGAGATCGGGATCGAGCGCGCGGGCGACGCCTTCCACCAGCACCATGGACTTCTGCAGCAGCACCAGCTCGGGGCGCGTCTGCATGGAGAAAAGGTCGGTAATGGCAAAGAGCTGGCCCAGCACCTTGGCCATGGAAATATCGGCCGCCGTGCGGCCATGCAAAGGCTCGCCGATGGAGCGGATGGCCAGCGCGAAATCGTCCACCGATTGGTCCTTTGGCACATAGCCGATATCGAAATGCCGCTCAGCCACGAGGCGATAGTTGCGGGTGATGAAGCCGTAGAGGATATCGGCCAGGAACCGGCGCTCCTTGCGGTTGATGCGGCCCATAATGCCGAAATCGACGGCGATCACGTCGCCGGTCTTCGGATCGGCGAAGAGATTGCCCGGATGCATGTCGGCATGGAAGAAGCCGTCGCGGATAGCATGTCGCAGGAAGCTCTGCAGCAGCTTGGCGGCTAAAGCCTTGCGGTCCACGCCGGCGGCATCGAGCGCTGCATGCTCGCGGATCGGAATGCCTTCCACCCATGAGGTGGTGAGGACGTTCTGCGCCACATGGTCCCACGACACGGTGGGAATGATGAAGCCGGTATCGTCCTTGATATTCTCGGCCATCTCGGAAATAGCGGCCGCTTCCAGCCGCAGGTCGAGTTCGAGCCGGGCCGAGCGGTCGAGCGTTTCCACCACCTGGGTCGGGCGCAGCCGCCGCGTCGAGCGCACCAGCCCCTCGGCCAGCCGCGCCGCGGCATAAAAGCTCTCGATATCGGCCATGAAACGGGCCTCGACGCCGGGGCGGAGGACTTTCACGGCCACGGTGCGCGGCAGGCCGTTGGCGGGCCTGAGTCGCGCCTTGTGCACCTGGGCGATCGAAGCGGCGGCGATGGGGGCGCTGAGTTCGGTGAGCTGGCTGGCCTTGTCGCCCAGGGCGGCGGCGAGAATGCCGGGAACCAGGGCCGGGTCGAACGGCTCCATCTTGTCCTGGAGGCCGGACAGGTCTTTGGCGATTTGGGCGCCCACCACGTCGGGCCGGGTGGCCAGGGTCTGGCCGAATTTCACATAGGTCGGGCCCAGCCGGTTGAGCGCCTTGTTGAGGCGTTCGACATGGCCGGTCTTGCGCACGCTGGGCCGCTCGACCAGCCGCCCGAGCCAGATACCGAAACGGAGCGGTGCCAAAGCCGGCGGCAGATCGCCGGGAATAGAAAGGGCACCTTCGCGGGCCAGGACATAGCCGGCCCGGATCAGGCGGAAATAGGCGGAGAGGATCAAATCTTCCACCCCGAGAACAGCGTAGCGATGTTGCCGGTATAGGAGGTGTGCTTCACCCGCTTGAAGCCGGCCGTGGCCAGCATGGCGGAAAAGGCCTGCGGATTGGGGAATTTGCGGATCGATTCCACGAAATACTGATAGGGCTGGGCATCGCCGGTCACCACCTTGCCCATGGGCGGGATGACATGATCGGAATAGAGCCGATAGATGGCATCGAAGCCGGGCACGTCGACCTGGGAGAATTCGAGCACCAGGATGCGCCCGCCGCGCTTGAGCACGCGATGCGCCTCGTTGAGCGCCTTCTGGACGCGTGGCACGTTGCGGATGCCGAAGGCGATCGTATAGGCGTCGAAGCTGTTGTCGTCGAATGGCAATTCCTCGGCATTGGCCTCGACAAAGCTGGCCTGCGCCGGATAGCGCCAGGCCTTTGCCCGCTCGGCCCCCACGCGCAGCATGTCCGCATTGATGTCGGAGACGACGACCTCGGCATAGCCGACCGAGGCATTGACGATGCGCTCGGCAATGTCCCCGGTGCCACCGGCCATGTCGAGCACCCGATAGGGGCGCGAGCCGGATTTGGGCGGGGCCAGCTCATTGACCAGCCCATCCTTCCAGAGGCGATGCACGCCGCCGCTCATCAGGTCGTTCATCAGGTCATAGCGGTCCGCCACGTCGTGGAACACCTTGTCGACCAGGCCCTGCTTGTCTTCCATGGCCACGGTCTGCTCGCCGAAATGGGTAGTTTCTTGCGCGTCCGTCATGGCCTTCGCCTCGTGCTTTGCGTATTGCTCGATACGCTCTGTATTGACAGAACGATACATATTCAAAGCAAACCGGCTTTGCCATGGCGCAAAGCCGCACAGGTGAACGAGGCGAAAATGCCCGAACTGCCAGAGGTCGAAACCGTTCGCCGTGGCCTCGAACCCTGGCTGGTGGGTGCCAGGATCGACAAGGTCACGCTCAACCGCAAGAACCTGCGCTTTCCCTTTCCCGCGGGGCTGGTGGAAGCATTGCAGGGGCAGAGCATTCTTTCGGTTGGGCGGCGAGCCAAGTACCTGCTCATGACACTGTCCAGCGGCCAGACCCTGCTGAGCCATCTGGGCATGACCGGTTCCTGGCGCTTTGCCGAGCATGGCATCGACAAGCCACCGCGCTATTACGAGCCGGGGACGGAGCCCAAGCACGACCATATGGTGTGGGACATTTCCCACCCCCAGCACGGCAAGAGCCACCTGATCTATGCCGATCCGCGCCGCTTCGGCTTCGTCGACCTTTATGACGATGTGGCGAAGAGCCCCTATCTCCAGGGACTTGGCCCTGAGCCGTTGGGCAATGACTTCAATGCCGCGGAAATGGCTGATGCCTTCAAGGGCAAGAAGACGCCGATCAAAGCCGCTTTGCTCGACCAGCGCGTGGTGGCGGGGCTGGGCAATATCTATGTCGCCGAAGCCCTGCATCGGGCCCATATCCTGCCCACGGTGCTGGCGGGAACGCTGGTGACGGCCACGGGCGCACCCAAGCCGGCGCTGGACGACTTGGCCCATGGCGTGCGGCAGGTGCTGACCGAAGCCATTGAAGTGGGCGGCTCCACCCTGCGCGATTTTCGCAATGCCGAAGGGGGCTCGGGCTATTTCCAGCATCGTTTCGCGGTCTATGACCGGGAGGGGGAGCCCTGCCCGACGCCGCTTTGTACCGGAACCGTGCAGCGGATCGTGCAGTCGGGTCGGTCGACGTTTTTCTGCCCCGTATGCCAGAAGGCGGTTTAGCACGGGACGGTGGCTCCCTCGTCCCTCAGGGGAGAGGGTGGGGTGAGGGTGCGACGCCGGGAATTGCGGGATGCGGCAACATCGCACCCCTCACCCGTCGGCTTCGCCGCCGACCTCTCCCCTGAGGGGCGAGGTAAGGACCCCTGAATCCAGTTGACGCTCCCGCGCCTTTCCCCTATAGACCGCCCAACTTGGCGGCAGTCGAAAGCCGCCGATTTCATTTCATCCCGGACGCATGCGACCACAGAGGGCGCTTTCGGCCGGTTGGACGCCAAGAGGACCGTTATGGCCAATACGCCGTCAGCCAAGAAGGCTACCCGCAAGATCGAAGCCCGCACCGCGGTCAACAAGTCGCGTCGTTCGCGCGTGCGCACCTTCATCCGCAAGGTCGAGGAAGCCATCGTGGCCGGTGATCACAAGGTCGCCATGGAAGCCCTCAAGGCTGCCGAGCCCGAAATCAACCGCGCTGCGTCCAAGGGCATCGTCCATGCCAATCTGGCCGCCCGCAAGGTCAGCCGCCTCAACAACCGGGTCAAGGCGCTCAGCGTCTGATTTGGTTCCGCCGCGGCGCCTTTTGAGCGCAGCCACGGCAAGTGAAATCGGGCTCCCCAGGGAGCCCTTTTTCTTTGTATGGTAGCGCGCAAGGTTTTTCCGAATTGACACTTCCGTGTCATTCGCGTGACAGCGCTGCAACCATATGCCCTCGAAAGCCGGATGACGTGTTTCACGAGGATTTTCAGGGACTTGGCGATGGGTCTGGCCTTCCACGGAATACGGAAGGACCGCAAAATCCGGGGGCGGGAGAAATAAATTTTTTACCCCTCGGCAGGGGCTAAGGTTTGGAATCTGCGTTGAGTCACAGGCCCTTGGTTTGAGGGACTTTGGCGGGGCCGGCGGGCCCAAAAAGACATAGTCGGAGTCAACCCCCCATTTTGCAGATTCCACGGTTGCAGCCCCAAAAACGTCCCACTAAAGTGATCTCGTCAGCTCCGGAAAGGACACCATGAATGAGTGTCCGGCGGGGGTTGTCAGGGTCATTTTTCGGGGCGTTGGTTTTCAGTTTCTCGGCAGCGATGCCATAGACGTTTCATACCGGTAGGGGTTGTGTTGGCGGCAGGTTTGCTTCCGGTTCGACCATGGCCGGCAGGTTTCAGTAAAGCCTTCGGCCCGGCGGCCGGGTTCATGACAAGGTAGAGGTTGAAACCGGTGGCATACCCACCGGAAAGAACAAATGCGCCCGCTTGAATCGGGCGTGATGGCGAAGCTATGTCCGAAGGGCGTCAGGGCCCCGACGATGTGGCAACAGGGCAAACAAAACCGTCCGAGCTTTGCGGGCCGGGCGGATCGAACAGAAATGGGGCACTTCACGATGATGCGACAGGTAACTGCTGGAAGGGACGAATGGGCCGAGGCCCGCCCCTCTTCCTCCATCCCGACAACGAAAGGCGACGAACCTGTCATGGCGACATCAGATAGCTCAGAAGCGCAGCGCGATCTCTGGAACAGGGTGCGCGCCCGCCTCAAGGCCGGTGTCGGCGAAGATGTCTTTACCTCCTGGTTCGCCCGGCTCGAGCTCGAGGAAATCGTCGAGGACGTGGTGCACCTGTCGGCACCGACCCGGTTCCTCTGCTCCTGGGTGCAATCCAATTATGCCGACCGGATTCTGGAAGCGTTCCGCCTCGATACCGAAGAAGTCGGCCGCATCCAGGTGACCCTGCGCGTCAATGGTCAGGCCCGCCCGCGCCTGGCCCAGCCCGCCGCGGAGCCCGCTGCTCCCACCGAAAGTACCTCGCCCGCCGCGCCAGCCGCACCGGCCCCGGTGAGCCAGCCGCGCCTGGTACGCGACAATTCCGCCGCCAAGGGCGATGCCCTGGCCGGCAGCGCCATCGACCCGCGCATGACTTTCGAGAGCTTCGTGGGCGGCGCGGCCAATGAAATGGCGCTGGGCGTGGCCCGCCAGATCGCCACCGCCGTCACCAACAACACGGTGAGCTTCAACCCGGTCTATATCCATTCCACGGTCGGCCTCGGCAAATCCCACCTGCTCAATGCCATTGCCCACCAGGTGCAGCAGGCCGATCAAGCCAAGAACATCGTCTATCTGACGGCCGACCATTTCATGTACCATTTCATTGCCGCCGTGCAGCGCCAGTCGGCGCTCGGCTTCAAGGACTGGCTGCGCCGCGTCGACCTGCTGCTGATCGATGACATGCAGTTCCTGCAGGGCAAATCAGCCACCGAATTCGGCCATACGCTAGGCACGCTCCTGACTGGGGCCAAGCAGGTGGTGGTGGCCGGCGACGCGCCGCCGCGCGATCTCGAAATGCTCGATGAGCGGATTCGGTCCCGGCTGTCGGGTGGCCTGGTCGTGCCGATCTCGGGCTTCGACCTCGACCTGCGCAAGGCCATCGTGCAGCGCCGCGCCGAACAGTCGGCTGCCCGCTATGGCATGCATTTCCCGGCCCCCGTCATCGACTATGTCGCCCGTGCCGTGGTGAGCCACGGCCGTGACCTCGATGGGGCCGTCAACCGGCTGGTGGCTGCGAACCAGCTCACCGGCGAACTGATCACCGTGCCGCTGGCCGAAAAGACGCTCGGCGACCTGATCCGCTCACGTGAAGCCCGCCGCGTGCGCATCGAGGACATCCTCAAGATCGTTTCCCGCCACTACAAGGTGCCGCGCAACGAATTGCTGTCGGCCCGCCGCAGCCGCGACGTGGTGCGTCCGCGCCAGATCGCCATGTTCCTCGCCAAGGCGCTGACCTCGCGGTCGCTGCCCGAAATCGGCCGGCGCTTCGGCGGCCGCGACCACACCACCGTTCTGCACTCGGTCCGCAAGGTCGAGCAGATGATCAAGGACGACGTGGAACTGGCGCAGGAAATCGAACTGCTCAAGCGCATGCTCGAAGAGTGAGGGCCGGCGCATAGCGCAAGATCGCTCCAGTGGAGCGATTTTAGGCCCGAACGCCCGGAGCGCTATGCGCGCAGGGCACGAATGCCTCCTGCTTCCCGGCTTCCGCCTACTCCCGCCGCTCGGCCCGCTGCTGATAATGCGGGTCGGTGTGGCGCCCGGCATAGGCCTCGTCCAGCTCGTTGATGATCGCCTCGCCCTCCTTGGGGGCGACGCGCTTGAGGATTTCGTCGATCTTGGCTTCCATGCGGTCGTCGCCTTCCTTGGACTGGGGCGAGCCGACATGGAGCAGGATGGCCAGGCCCCCCACCTGCCAGAGCAGCTGCAGGAATTCGGACTGCCAGTTCTCGAATGTGTCGCGCAGCATTTCGGTGAGATAGGCGCCCGCCTCGGGCGCCTGGCCATGAGCGGCCTGCTCGCCGGCAAAGGCGAACCAGCCGAACAGCCAGTGGCCGACGATGGAAATGATGAAAAAGCCCAGCGTCACCCAGGCATAGCTGTATCGACTCCAGATCGAATGTCCCGGCATGGCTGCTCCTCGCGCATGTCGGAGTCGAACGTCGCAGCCGCCATGGCGGTTGCATGGCACGCCCTTGTGTAAAGCGCTGGCAATCGGGCGCGCGCACTTGCCTTTTGGTCACCGAATTGTAAATGTCCAAGCCCCGGTTCACCGGGGCTTTTGCCGTATGCGTACCGCCAGGATTTAGCCGATATGAAAGTCACGCTCGAACGCAATCATCTGCTCAAGTCGCTGGGCCATGTGCATCGGGTGGTGGAGCGGCGCAATACCTATCCCATCCTGGCCAATGTCCTGTTCAAGGCCAGCGACGACAAGGTCGAGCTGCGGGCGACCGACCTCGATATCGAGGTGACCGAATCCGTACCGGCCATGGTGTCGACGGCGGGCACGACCACCGTTCCGGCCCATACGCTCTACGAAATCGTGCGCAAGCTCAGCGATGGCGCCGAAGTGCGGCTCGAAACCGATGGCGGGGAGAACATGGTTCTCACCTCCGGCCGCTCGCGCTTCAACCTGGCCTGCCTCAGCCCCGACAGCTTCCCCGATCTTAAGTCGGGCAGCTTCGGCCATGAATTCACCATGCCGGCCTCTTCCCTGCGCGAGCTGATCGAGCGGACGCAATTCGCCATCAGCAACGAAGAGACGCGCTACTATCTCAACGGCATCTATTTCCACACGGTCGATGTGAGCAATGCCGGCACGGTGCTGCGCGCCGTGGCCACCGACGGGCACCGCATGGCCCGTGCCGAGATCGAGGCGCCCGCGGGTGCCAAGGGCATGCCCGGCATCATCGTGCCCAAGAAGACCGTGGGCGAAGTCCAGAAGCTGCTCGATGGCGCCGAGGGCGACGTGACGGTGGAAGTATCCGACACCAAGATCCGCTTCACCGTGGGTTCGGTCGTGCTGCTGTCCAAGCTCATCGAAGGCACCTTCCCCGACTATGACCGGGTGACGCCCAAGAACAACGACAAGCAGATGAATGTCGACCGCGCCAGCTTCGCGACGGCCGTCGACCGTGTCTCCACCATTGCTTCCGATCGCGGCGGCAAGGCCGTCAAGCTTCAGGCGCGCGATGGGCTGCTGGAGCTGTCGGTGACCAATCCGGACCACGGCACGGCCAGCGAGGAACTGGCGGTGGAATTCGACACCGACGGTTTCGAGATCGGCTTCAATGCCCGCTACCTGCTCGACATCATCGGCCAGATCCGCAGCGACAATGCCGTCTTCATGTTCAACGATGCCGGCTCGCCCACCCTGGTCAAGGACGATGGTGAAACGCGCGCGCTCTACGTGCTGATGCCGATGCGGGTTTGAGGCATCGGGGCACGCCCTCGTGGTTCGAGGGTCGCTTCGCTCCCGCCTCACCATGAGGGCTACTCGAGCGCGATTTATCCAGAGCCCGCATGGTGAGGTGCGAGTTCTTCGCGAGCCTCGAACCACGAGGGCGGCCAGCCGGAAGCCATGATCCGCCACCTCTCCCGCCTGCGCCTCACCGCTTTCCGCAACTATACGGCGGCTGCGCTCGACCTCGATGCCCGTCACGTCGTGCTGACCGGCCCGAACGGCGCCGGCAAGACCAACCTGCTCGAAGCGATCTCGGTGCTCTCGCCCGGCCGCGGCCTGCGCGGCGCAAGTTTCGAGACATTGCAGGCGCATGGCAGCGATATCGGCTGGGCGGTGGCCGCGACGGTCGAGACCGATGACGGCCCGGCCGATATCGGCACCGGCGCATCGCCCGATGGCGGGCGGCGGGTGCGTATCAACGGCGCCAATGCCCGCTCCATCGAGGCGATGAGCGACTATCTGCGCGTGCTGTGGCTGACGCCATCTATGGATGGCCTGTTTTCGGGACCGGCCGGCGACAGGCGGCGCTTTCTCGACCGGCTGGTGACAACGCTGATCCCGTCGCATTCGGCTTCGGTTTCCGACTACGAAAAGGCCATGCGCCAGCGCAATCGTCTGCTGGAGGACAATGGCGACGCCGCCTGGCTCGACGCCATCGAGACGCAGATGGCCGAGCTGGGTGCTTCAATCCACCTGGCCCGCATGGACAGCCTCACCCACCTCCAGGCGCTGATTGAGCAGAGCCTCGACGACGAGAGCTTTCCCGCCGCTCACCTGGCGCTGACGCCGCTCTTCGAGGATGGCGCGGAACCGGCTTCCTCGGCGGCGCTTGAAACCGCGCTGGCCGGCCTGTGGCGAGGTTCGCGCGGGGTTGATCGTGCCGCCGGACGCACCATATCAGGACCACATAGAGTGGACCTCGAAGTGACCTATGCCCAGAAGGCCATGCCGGCCGCTCTGGGCTCGACTGGGGAACAGAAGGCGCTGCTCATCGGGCTGATCCTGGCGCATGCGCGGCTGGTGAAGCTCAGGACCACGATTACGCCTTTCCTGCTGCTCGACGAAATCGCCGCCCATCTCGATCCCGACCGCCGCAGGGCGCTGTTTTCGGCATTGGACGGGCTGGGCACGCAATGCTTCCTGACCGGTACGGACCGGCTGCTGTTCGAGGCTCTGGGAGCCCGCGCACAGATGGTGACGGTGCGGGACGGACGGGTGTCGAAAGACTAGGCCGCAATCCCCCGCAAACCGCCCTCAAAAGCCCATTTTGCTTGGGGATAGACCCCCGTTCCGCTAGAACGAAACCAACCTGAAAACGACTGATTCGGACCCCATGACCGATAGCGAAAATCCCGTTCCCAACGAATATGGCGCCGACAGCATCAAGGTGCTGAAAGGCCTCGATGCCGTGCGCAAGCGCCCCGGCATGTATATCGGCGATACGGATGACGGTTCGGGCCTGCATCACATGGTCTATGAGGTGGTCGACAACGCCATCGACGAGGCCCTGGCCGGCCATGCCGACCTGGTGACGGTGGCGCTCAATGCTGACGGCTCGGTCACCGTGATCGACAATGGCCGCGGTATTCCCACCGGCATCCACAAGGAAGAGGGCGTCTCGGCGGCCGAGGTCATCATGACCCAGCTCCATGCCGGCGGAAAGTTCGACCAGAATTCCTACAAGGTCTCGGGCGGCCTCCATGGCGTGGGCGTTTCGGTGGTCAACGCGCTTTCGGTGTGGCTCAAGCTGCGCATCAACAGCGAGGGCAAGATCCACGAGATGGAATTCTCCCATGGCGATGCCGTCGCCCCGCTCAAGCAGGTCGGCGAATATGTGCAGGACAAGAAGCCGGGCACTTATGAGGGGCGTTCGGGCACTTCGGTGACCTTCATGCCCTCGCCCGAAACCTTCACCATGGTCGAATTCGACTTCAAGACCCTGGAGCACCGCCTGCGCGAGCTGGCTTTCCTCAATTCGGGAGTCCGCATCATCCTGCGCGACCTGCGCCATCCCGAGCCCGTCGAGACCGAGCTGCATTATGAAGGCGGGCTCGAAGCCTTCGTGCGCTATCTCGACAAGTCCAAGGCCGCCGTGGTGGACAATCCCATCACCATGATCTCGGAGAAGGACGGCATCACCGTCGAAGTGGCGCTGCAGTGGAATGACAGTTACCACGAAAACGTGCTCTGCTTCACCAACAACATCCCCCAGCGCGATGGGGGTACGCATCTGGCGGGCCTACGTGGCGCACTGACGCGCCAGGTGATCGGCTATGCTGAAAGCTCGGGCATTTCCAAGAAGGAAAAGGTGACGCTGACCGGCGACGACACGCGCGAAGGACTGACCTGCGTGCTCTCGGTCAAGGTGCCGGACCCCAAATTCTCCAGCCAGACCAAGGACAAGCTGGTTTCGTCAGAAGTCCGCCCCGTGGTCGAGAATATCGTCAACGATAAGCTCGGCCAGTGGTTCGAGGAGCATCCCAACGAGGCCCGGACCATTGTCGGCAAGGTGGCCGAAGCCGCGGCCGCCCGCGAAGCCGCGCGCAAGGCGCGCGAGCTGACCCGCCGCAAGGGGGCGCTGGAAATCTCCTCGCTCCCAGGCAAGCTCGCCGACTGCCAGGAGCGCGACCCCGCCAAGAGCGAAATCTTCATCGTGGAAGGCGATTCGGCCGGTGGCTCGGCCAAGCAGGGGCGCGACCGCTCCAACCAGGCCGTGCTGCCTTTGCGCGGCAAGATTCTGAACGTGGAGCGCGCGCGCTTCGACCGCATGATCTCGTCCGACCAGGTCGGCACGCTGATTACCGCCCTGGGCACGGGCATCGGTCGCGAGGAATTCAACGCCGATAAGCTGCGCTACCACAAGATCATCATCATGACCGACGCCGACGTGGACGGCGCCC
>CBIGSA010000005.1:0-30300 GCA_966192215.1 uncultured Devosia sp.
CACGATGCTGAAGAAAGCGCCGACCCTGGAATTGCCATCGACCAGCGCAGCCTCTTCCAACTCGCGCGGCACGCTCATGAAGGTGGCACGGACGAGAACCACGAAGAAGGGCATGGCCTTGGCGGCGGCCGCCAGAACCACGGCGGTGCGCGGGTAGTTGAGCAGCCCGATCTGGTTGAAGCCGACGAACAGCGGCGTCACCATGACCGAGGCCGGCAGCACCTGCAGCATCAGCACGCAGAACAGCCCTACATCGATCCAGACATTGCGATAGCGGGCCAGCACATAGGCGCAGCCGGTGCCCAGGATCACCGTGATGGCGGTGACCCCGCTGGCGATCAGCACCGAATTCATCAGGAAGGTCGGCATGGTGCGCCGCGCCCACACTTCGGGATAGATGCCCGGATTAGGCGAATTCGGCCAGAAGGTGGGCGGGTTGGCGAAGATTTCCGAGCCCGTCTTGAGGCTGGTCACATACATCCAGTAGAGCGGAAAGAGGTAAACCGCGGCCAGTGCCAGGGCGACGACCAGCAGAAACCATGGGGTATAGGTCCTGGTCATCCGCGCACCTCATGGCGGGTCGAACGCACATAGACGATCGAAGCAAACAGCACGAGCAGGAACATCATCACCGACACGGTGGCGCCCTTGGCGAAATCGTAGAGCTGGAAGCTCAACTGCCAGGACCAGAAGCCGGCCACGTTGGACGTATTGGCCGGACCGCCCTCGGTCAAAGCCGGGAAGAGGTCGAACTGCTGCAGCGTGCCGATCAGGCCCAGCGAGAGCACGGCACCGATAGTGGAGCGCATCATCGGCAGGGTGATGGTCCAGAAGCGTTGGAAGGCATTGGCGCCATCGAGTTCGGCCGCCTCGTAGAGGTCGCGCGGAATGGCTGCCAGGCCCACCGAGAGCAGCAGCATGTTGAAGGCCAGGCCCAGCCAGATATTGGCGATGATCACTGCCCAGATGGAAAAGTTGGGGTCCGACTTCCAGAACACGTTGGCGTCGATAATGCCCAGGCCCTTGAGGATGACATTGAGCACGCCGAAATCGCCGGCCAGGATCCAGCTCCAGATGGCGCCGACGACGAGGCCCGGCATGACCCAGGAGACCAGGAACAGGCCACGGATGGTCGCGGCGCCGGGAAAGCTCTGTGCGAAGAACAGCGCCAGCGCGAAGCCCAGGATGAATTGGCCGGTCATCGAGCCGAAGACAAAGATCAGCGTATTGCGGGTAACAAGCCAGAATTCGGGCTGCTGCACCACCGCAACATAGTTGTCGAAGCCCACAAACGGCCGGAACAGTACGCCCAGGGTGAACATGTCCACTTGCTGGAAGCTCATCAGCACGTTGTAGAGCAGGGGAGCGCCGGCGAGGGCGAGAAGAAAGGCAAGGGCTGCGCCGACCAGCAGGATATCGAAGCCGACCCCATCCCGCAGCCAACTGAAAAATCGCGACACCGGAACCTCCAAGGCATTGACGCGGAAAATGCCGACCGGAGCGAACCCCGGCCGGCCCAGTCAGGGAGGATTACTGATTGAAGATGCCGTCGATGGTGGCCTGCGCCTGGTTGAGCGCATCCATGGCCGGCATCTGACCCGTCAGCGCCTGCTGCTCGGCATCATAGATGGCCTTGGAAATCTTCTGCCATTCCGGATGCGGGCCGCGCGGCTGGGCATATTGCAGCTGCTCCTGGAATACTTCGAGCGCCGCGTCCTTCTTCTCGATGCCGGTAACCGGCAGTTCGATATCGCCACGAGCTGGCAGGTTACCGAATTCGGGGAAGAGACGATCTTCCTGGCTCACATAATATTCGAGCAGACGGAAGGCTTCGTCCGGATGCTGGGTGTTGGCCATGATGCCCCAGTTAAAGCCGCCCAGGGCCGATGAACGGGCGCCGCCTTCCTCGATGGTGGGAAGCAGGGCAACGCCCCAGTCGAACTTGGCATCCTCGACCATGCGGTCGATTTCCCACGGGCCGGAAATGGCCATGGCGGCATTGCCGGAATTGAACACGCCGGTGGAGTCCCACTGGCCCAGGCTCAGCACGTCGCGGCTGGCATAGCCGTTATCGATCAGGCTCTTCCAGATATCGAGCACCTGGGCAGCGCCTTCGGTATTGACCTTGTCGGCATTGCCGCCGGACATCTGGATCACCGGCAGGAACTGGAAGGTGCCTTCCTCACCGGCGCGTGCCGAGAAGGTGATGCCATAGACATTGTTGGCGGGGTCGGTGAGCTTTTCAGCATATTCAGCCACTTGCGCCCAGGTGGTTGGCGGCTCGGTGAGGCCGGCCTTGGCGAAGAGATCCTTGTTGTAGAAGATGCCGATCGTGTCGGTATATTTGGGCAGGCCAAACAGCTTGCCGTCCCACGTCACCGAGTTCAGCGGGCCTTCGAAATAGTCGGCCTTGCCGATGATTTCGGAATTGGCGACCCGATCGGTAATGTCGAGCATGGCCCCCCGCGAAGAGAAGAGTGCGAAATCGGGATTGTCGAAGGAGACGATGTCGGGCGCGTTGCCGGTGGCGAAGGCGCGCAGCGTCTCGTTCACCAGTTCATCGAACGGAATATAGCGGTATTCGACGACGATATCCTCATTGGCCTCGTCGAATTCCTTCGAGAACGTGTCGGCTATGCCGGGACGGTCATTGCCATCGATGGACCAGACCTTGAGCGTTACTTGTGCATAGGTGGGCGTCGCTGCGACCAATGCGCCAAGGGCCAGACTGGTCAATAGACTGAGTTTAGCAAACTGCATTATATCCTCCCTTGCGGCCCTCGGGCCGCGATCCATGCCGCTTGGGTTCCTCTTCCCTCGCGGCCTTTCCTCGCTGCCACGGGCACGCCAATGCCTGTGGCAGCACTCCTAAACCTCCTGAAGCGCTCCTCCCTGATTGCTGGCGGCGAGGGCATCGCCGCCGCAGGATTCGCGCACCACGAGCTTGCATGGCAGCGTGCGGATGCCCGGCTCGACCGGCTTGCCTTCGGCAAGTTCCAGGATCAGGCGTCCGGCCTCGCGGCCCAGTTCCTTGAGATTCATGTCGACAGTGGTGAGCGGCGGGCGCGTGGCCGCCGCGACGATTTCCCAATTATCGAAACCGATGACCGAGACATCCGTGGGCACTTCGACGCCGCGTTCGCGCAGGGCATCGACGACGCCACGGGCGATCTGGTCATTGCCGCAGAAAATGCCGTCGGGCGGCGTCGCTTCCGCCCACAGTCGGGCAACAGCCTCGTGACCCCAGGCTTCCGACCAGGTGCCGTGCAGCACGGGCGCATTGGCGCCTGCGACAGCCCGGAAGGCGGCGGAGCGGCTGGCGACGGATGCGAAGCTTGTCGGGCCAGTGACGTGAACGAGACGGCGGCGGCCAAGGGACAACAGATGTTCGGTGGCTTCCCGCGCACCCTGCTCGTCATCGGATACCAGGGTTACGGCATCGAGCGGGCCCTCGGTAAAGGCATAGACGACCGGCACCGGCAGATTGGCGAGATCGACCGGCAGGCGGCGGTCGATGCGCTTGCCGGTAGCGATGATGCCGTCGACCTGCTTGTCGAGCATGGCATCGACGTGAATCCGGCCCAGCGCCGCATCGTCCTCGATGCCGCAGAGAAAGACGGACACGCCCTGGTCCACCAGCGCTTCGTTGATGCCGGCCATGACCGGCAGCGTAAAACGCCCATAGGTGTCGTTGGTGAGCAGGCCGACAGTGAAGCTGCGCTGCTGTGTCAGCGCCCGAGCCATCGCATTGGGACGAAAGCCAAGGGCGGCTGCGGTCTGCTTGACGCGCGTCCGGGTCGCTTCAGTCATCCTCCCGGTGTCGTTGAGCGCCTTGGAGGCCGTCGCAACGCTGACGCCGGCAACGCGCGCCACATCGTAGATGCGAATGCGATCAACCTTTGCCACGTCGACGTGCCTCACTGGAAAACCCTTTTCTCAGGTTTGATAAAACGTTTTCTCAACTTTCGTCAATAGTCATACTTATCCTGCCACGGCCAGGTAGTTTCCGCCGCGGGCCTGCTTGAGGTGGTTGAGCGCGTGGATCTGGCCCGTCATCTCAAGGGCGTTGCGATAAACGGGGTCGTGCCAGCCTTCGATATCGATCGAGCCCGACCAGCCGGCCAGGCGCAGCTCGGAAATGATGTCGGTCCAGTTGCTGTCGCCAAAGCCCGGCGTGCGCATGAAGACAAAGGGGTGCTTGCCGAAAATGCCGTGCTCGCGGATGACATCCCAGCGGATGGTGGCGTCCTTGCCGTGCACATGGAAGAACTTGTGCGCCCATTTGCGGATCTGCGGCAGCGGGTCGATCAGATAGACCATCTGGTGGCAGGGCTCCCATTCGAGCCCGATATTGTCCTGCGGCGTCTCGTTGAACATCAGTTCCCAGGCGTCGGGATTGTGGGCAATGTTCCAGTCACCGGTCTGCCAGTTGCCGTCCATGGCGCAGTTCTCGAAGGCGATGCGCACGCCCTTGTCCGCGGCGCGCTGGGCCAGTTCGGTCCACACCTTCCTGTATTGCGGCAGGCTGTCGGTCAGTGGCTTGTTGCGGATGCGGCCGGTAAAGCCGGCGACGCAGGTCGCGCCGAAATGATGGGCATTGTCGATGCAATCCTTCCAGCCCTGCAGCGTCTGGCGATCCATCTCCTGGTCTTCCAGGGGATTGCCGAACATGCCCAGCGTGGAAATGGTGATATCGCGGTCGCCGATGGCGTCGCGGCAGCGCTTGCCGAGTTCTGCAAGGTCCTGACCATTGGTGGTTTGCCAGAAGAAGGGTTCGAAGCTTTCAAAGCCCAGGCCGGCGATCTCGCCGATACGTTCGGCGGCCGTGCCGGCGGAAGCGGAAACCATGGTGCCGATGCGGATGGATTTGGCGGGATCGCTCACGGGTGCAAAATTCCTCAGATAGTGATGGGCACGCGCTGGCCGGTTCGCGCGCTTTCGATGGCGGCGAAGACCATGGCGAGGCTCTTGATATTGTCGGATGAGACGGTTTCGGGCGGACGGCCGGTCTCGATGGCGGCGATGAATTCGGCGATGACGCTGGCATGGCCATGCGTCTGGCCTTCGTCGGCCGGCGGTGGCACGTCGATTTCGGTGAGATCGCGCAAGAAGCCACTATCGCTGGCGACCACCTTCGCCTCGAAATTGTCAGCGCCGTCCCAAAGGAGCGTGCCCTTGCTGCCGACGACGCGCCAGGCACTTTCCCAGGACGTATTGGCGCCTTCGGCGGCCCAGGAGCCGCGATAGTTGAAGACGACATTGTCGGAAAACTCGAAGATGGCATTGGCCGCAGCGCCTTGGCGGTACCAGGAGCCGGCGGGATTGGTCTCGAGGCAGTAAACGGCTTCCGGCGTCTTGCCGGACATGAAGCGGGCTGCGTCCAGCGTGTGGATCGCCATGTCGAGCAGGAGCACGTGTTCCATCTCGTCGCGGAAGCCGCCGAAATGGGCGCCGATGAAGAAGTCGCAGTTGAGACTGGCGAGCTGGCCGATGGCACCGCTTTCTATCAGGCGGCGGATGCGGCGGACGCCGGCGATGAAGCGGCGGTTCTGCACGACCGCATGGACGCGGCCTGCAGCCTTTGCCTGCGCCATCATCGTCTTGCCGGCTTCGAGGCTGGTCGCCATCGGCTTTTCGCTCAGCACATGGCAACCATGGCGGAGCCCGGTCGCAACGACGTCTGCACGCGCTGCCGGGATAACGACGTCAAAGAGTAGATCGGGTTTGGTCCGGGCAAGCACGGCGTCGAGATCGGTGCCGATGACGGCGTCACCAAGGCCGAATTCGGCCGCGCGGGCCTCGGCGGTGGCCCGATCGAGGTCGACGAGACCGACCACCTGTACCTTGCCCAGGAGCAGGGGATGCTCGGAAATAGCCGAGAGCCAACCCCTGGACATGCTGCCGCAGCCGGCAAGCACCGCTGTTAAAGCCACGAAACCCTCCCGGAGGCATCGCCCTGCTGCCGTCTATTGCGGCTTGACAAGGGTTATCCCGTAAACGTTTACGACGCTATTATTCGAGCAGCGGACGTGTCAATAGGAAATCGTAAACGTTTCTGGGCCAACCAGGACAGCGGGGAAAATCGAGAAAACATGACAGGCATCAGGCGTCTGGCCCAGCAGCTCAATGTGTCGATCGGCACCGTATCGCGGGCCCTGAACGGCAAGCCTGACGTCAATGAGGAAACGCGCAAGCGCGTGCTCGATGCCGCCGCCGCCATGGGCTATGTGCCCAACCAGGCCGGCCGCGCCCTGCGCAAGGGCTCGACCGGCATCGTCGGCTTCATGATGCAGACCGGCTCCGAAATCACCGGCGAAGGCGACGTGTTCTTCATGCGGGTCTTCGACGGCGTGCAAGCGGTGTTCGCCCGGCACCAGCTCGATCTTGTCGCCCTGCTCTGCTCGTCCGAAGAAGACCCCGACGCCTATATGCAGCGCGTCGTCGCCCGCGGCTTTGCCGATGCCCTCATGATCTCGGCGACCAAGCGGATCGATCACCGCATCGACTTCCTGGCGTCACGCAAGATTCCGTTCATTGCCCTCGGCCGCTCGGAAACCGATGCCGGCCATCCCTGGCTCGACCTTGATTTCGAGGGCATGGCCGAAACCGGCGTCTCGCGCCTGGTTTCGAAGGGTCACCGGCGGATCGGCATCTTTGCGCCACTTGATGACACCAATCTGGGTTTCGTCTTCATCGAAGCCTACCGCAAGGCCCTGCAAGAGAAGGGTATTCCGTTCGACCCTGACCTGATCTTCCGCGCTTATCCCAATGAGCGCGGTGGACATCAGGTCGCCCAGGCAATAGCCGCAATGCCCGTTGGCAAGCGGCCGACAAGCTTCATCCTCATCAACGAGAAGATGACCATAGGCCTTTACAACGGCCTCTACGCGGTGGGACTGACACCGGGCAAGAACTTCGCCATCATTGGCCGCGATAGCCCCCAAGCGCACTTCCTGGTCCCTAAACTAACCTGCTTCCGCCTCGACCTGCGCGACCTCGGCATTGCACTCGCCGAAGGGCTGTTGGCAACAATGCCGGGTTACGAACAGGCCTATCCAAGGCAGGTGGTTCGCAAAGTCGTGCCGCTCGATCTCGTCGTTGGGGATAGCGACGCTCCCATCTCATAGCATCCCATAGCATTCACACCTGCCCCTCGACGTCAGACGCTGCTCCGTGCGGTGCGTGCCAATCATTCATCTACGAGGTGAGGGGCACGTCCCTGCGCTTCCGAATGATAGTGATCCCCGTACCACCTGCGGCGATCCCCCTGCCGCCGGGAGGGCGTTCATCCCTGTTCGCATGGAGCGACGCCTGTTCTTCTGTCACAAGATTTTTTTGGAAACCCTATTGCCATTTAAACAGAAACCCTTTTACCATTTGAAGCGTAGGGAACACAGAGGGATCTTAAATGATCAAGTCAAACCACGTTTATGGCCGCGCTGCGGGCCTGATTCTGGTCGCCGGTCTCATGACCTCGACCGTCGCCTTCGCTCAGGAATTTGTCGTCGAATCCCACATGCCGGCCAGCGCCGACTGGGTCAGCTACCTGCCTGAAGAGGTCAAGGCGCGGGGCACGCTCAATGTCGGTACTTCCGACAGCTACGCCCCCTGGGTGTTTTTCGACGCACAGACCGGCCAGGCCAGTGGTGTCGATGCCGATATCATCAATGAGGCCGCCAGCCGCCTCGGCCTTACCGTGAACTGGAACGACATTCAGTTCGCAGCCGGCATTCCCGGCGTCGAATCCGGCCGCTATGATTTCTACATCAGCGCCATGGCCAATACGGTCGCGCGGGAAGAGGTGGTCAATTTCATCGCCTACTCGACCGAAGGGTCGGGCGTCATCGTGCCCAAGGGCAATCCCAAAAATATCACCGAAATGGCCGATTTGTGCGGCTTGCGCGTCATGGTGCAGACCGGCTCGCTCTTCCCGGCCATCATCGAAAAGCTCAATGCCGAAACCTGCGAGGCCCCGATCGTCATGTCGGAAGCACCCGACAAGGTTGCGCCGCTGCTCGCCATTGCCAGCGGCCAGGCCGATGCCACCATGCAGACCTTTGGCGTTTCCACCTATACATTCGCCGCTGCGACGGAAGGTGTGCAAACCCAGCTCGAAGTCTCGCCCGTCGAGCGTTTCGCCCCAGCCAACCAGGGCATCGCATTCTCCAAGAACACGCCCGAACTGATGGCCGCCGTTGCCGGCGCCCTGCAGAGCATGGTCGAAGACGGCACCTATCAGGAAATCTTCGACAAGTGGAACGTGGGCTCTTCGACCGTCGATCCGATCCTGCTCAACGCTCCACTGCTCTAGCATCAACATCTCACCGGATCCCGCGACCATGAGTCAGACTGAAACCCGGGGGGAGGACCTGCGCATCTATCGCAGGTCCGGCCCTATGATCGCCAACGCTGTCATTGCCGTCATCGCCATTATTGTGGTGGCCGTTGCCGTGCAGGTTTTCATCGGCACCGGTCGCATCCGGTGGGATATCGTATGGACGCAGATGTGGTCGCCGGCGCTGTTCAACGGCGTCGGAACCACCCTGATGCTGACCGGCGTGTCGCTGAGTGGGTCGATCATTCTCGGCACGATCCTGGCAGCAATGCTGATCTCCAACAATCTCGTGCTGAAGCTGATCGCCTCATCCTATATCTGGTTCTTCCGCGGCACCCCGCTTTTGGTGCAGATCGTGTTCTGGTTCAATCTGGGGCTCTTCCTGCCCATGATCGAACTGCCCTGGACCTCGATCAACACCAATGCCCTGATCACCCCCACCACGGCGGCCCTGCTTGGCCTCCTGCTCAATGTCAGCGCCTTCATGTGCGAAGTCATCCGCGGCGGGCTCATTTCCGTCGACAAGGGCCAGACCGAAGCTGCTTTGTCCATTGGCATGACGCCGGTTCAGGCTCTGTTGCAGATCGTTCTGCCGCAGGCCGTCCGGGTGATCCTGCCTACTGCCGGCAATCTTGCCATTGACCTGCTGAAGACCACCTCGCTGGTCTATGTCATCGGCACTCGCGAAATCATGGGTACCACCCAGTCCATCGCGGCCCAGACCTTCTATGTCATCGAGATGCTGGTTGTGGCGTCGCTCTGGTACCTCATCCTTGTGACCATCGCCACGCTGCTGCAATCCCAGCTCGAGAAACGCCTCGCCCGTAGCCAGGGCTCCGGCGCCGTCCAGATCGGGAAGGTCCTTTGATCATGAACAATTCCACCAGTACCGGTCGCAGCTTTCCCGATGGCATTGTCCGCATCGAAGGACTGCGCAAGGCTTTCAACGAACACGAAGTGCTCAAGGGTATCGACCTTCGCGTCAAAACGGGCGAGGCCGCCTTCATCATCGGCGCTTCGGGATCGGGAAAGAGCACCTTGCTGCGGTGCGTCAACAGCCTCGAGACCTACCAGGCGGGCCAGCTCTGGGTTGAGGATTATCTTGTGGGCGCCGAGCGCAAGGGCAACCGCTGGGTCGAGGCTCGCGCCAGTATCACTGCCAGGCGCCGCTCGCAGATCGGCATGGTGTTCCAGCGCTTCAATCTCTTCCCCAACATGACGGCACTGGAAAATGTCATCTCCGGCCTCGTCATGGTGCAGAAGATGGAGAAGGCCGCGGCCCGCGAGCGCGGCATGGATCTGCTCAACAAGGTCGGACTGGCCAATCGCGCGTCCGCCTACCCGTCCCAACTGTCCGGTGGTCAGCAGCAACGCGTCGCTATCGCCCGCGCCATCGCGGCCAACCCGGCTGTCATTCTCTTCGATGAACCAACCTCCGCGCTCGACCCTGAACTGGTGGGCGAGGTGCTCTCGGTGATGCGCGACCTCATCAAGGAGGGCATGACCATGCTGATCGTCACGCACGAAATCAGCTTTGCGGAAGAAGTGGGCGACAGTGTCTATTTCATCGACAAGGGCGTGGTTGCCGAACACGGCAGCCCGCAACAGGTGATCCGTCAGCCGACCCATCCCCGCACCATCGAGTTTTTGGCCCGTATCCGCTGAGCGTTTCATGTCCAGTCAATATACCTATATCAATTCCTCACTACCCAAGACCTTTGCTCCGCCAAGGATCGAGAAGAGCGCGACGCTGTCCATAGCGGCGCTCAGCGCCCTCATTGCCGGCAATGATGTCGTCGTTCAGGCCGGCTCGACCGGCACGGTAGCGGAACGCATTCTCGCGATATTCGAGCAGGACGATGTCCATTTTGGACCGGTCTTCATTCCCGACCATCGGGCCGAATGGCTCGAGAAGATCGGGTATTTTGTTGACCGCAACGTCCCGCTCGAATTCGTCTCGATGGCCTTCCCATACAAGGTGCCCAACCCGCTCAAAACCGACCGCAAGGCGCCCGACCTCGGGGAGGCGCTGATGCTGCGTCGCTTCAAGTCCGTGCTGGACGCGGTGGAAAGTGTTTATGCGCCCGGCGGCCGCCTGACGATTCTGGAGGAAGGCATTCTGGGGCGCTGCCAGGGCGTCGACCCCGCCAGCATCGCTGCCTATCGCGCCGGCATCGGCAATTGCGTGGCGATCTCGGCGGTGCCGGAACGGCAGCTCGCCTTCCACAGTCTCGATGACATGGTGGAAAAGATCCCCAACTTTGAAGCGCGCTGGCTGTTCGAGCAGGAGCGGATGCGCGAACTCTGGCAGCAGGGCGATCCCGGCGTGGTCCGCGCCTATGATGAGACCGTGCCACCATCAAAGGCGGCCGTGCCCATGCAGGACTTCCCACCGCAGGTGGTCGCGCATGCCTACGACCCGGCCCAGACCGATTCCGCGCTGCGCTATCCGCGCGAATACATCGACAAGATCGCGCACCGGAAGTTCTTTGCCTATCGTTCGATACTGGCCCTGCGCGACAGCACCGGCTACCTCCACAATCTGCGCCCGCACGCGCTGAAGCTGACCGTTTCGCCCAAGCCGGAAAACCTTGCCGTTGTGCCCGTCAACACCTGGTCGGGCATCCTGCCCTATCATGGCGTGCCGGTGCTGGACAAAGATGGCCGCTGGCACGTCCTTTATTGGGGTGGTCTTGGCGAGAGCGTCGGCGCACTTGAGGCGCTCCACCTCGATGGTGACGCTGACAGGGCCCCGATCGGCTATCGGGTGCTGGTATGAGCCACCTGCTGGGCGTCGATATCGGCGGCACCAAAATTCAGTTGAGCCGCATCGCAGCGGACTATGCGGTGGCGCCGCTCCGGAGGGTTCCCACCGCCTTGCTGCGGCGCGGTTCACCCACCTTCGCCACCGACCTGGCCGAATTGATCCGTGCTTCCATGCCGGTCGATGCCAGGGGCGTGGCGGTCAGCCTGAATGGCGCTTTGCGCGGTAGCCACGTCGTCTATTCTTCCCTGATGGGAGGGAATGTCGGCTTCGAACTTGCCGACTTCCTGCGTGAGCGGCTGGATTGCCCCGTCTATGTCGATGATGACATCCATGCCATGACCCGTGCCGAAGCGGAGATCGGCCACGGGCGCGGCTACGGCTCGGTCACCATGCTCAACATGGGAACGGGCATTGGTGTCGGCGCCTATGAAAACGGGGTCATCCGCGGCAAGTTTGGCGCCGGGCTGATTTCGGAACAGCATGTCTATGTCGAGGAGCTGGGCCAGCATCGCATTCTCGACCTGGTCACCTGCGGCCGCGGCATCAAGGACCTGCACCACGCCTTTACCGGTGAAACAGTTGAGGCAGTTAATGTCTTTGCCGGCGCGCGCGACAGCGATGTCCAGTGCCAGCGGACTGTCGACGTCTTCGCGCGATATGTCGGGGCCGTCCTGGAGATGATCTCGAAATTCTATAATCCAGAGCTCATCGTGCTGAATGGATCCATCAAGCACGCTGCTCCGCAATATCTGGAGACGGCATTGCACCACTACAGAACCCTGGTCGGCGAGCGCTTCCGGGCCGAAGTACTTGTTTCCGAACTGGACTTTGCGGCCGAGATCGGGGTAGCGCTGCAACAGGGTGATATGAGCGAGGGGGGTAGCGATGTCGCTCGGCACTAAAAAAGGCGATGCCGCGGGGGCCGGGCCGAAGCCGACCAGCGAACGCATTTTCGCACCGATCAAGGTGCATCGCACCTTTGAAACAGTGGTGGAGCGCATTGTCGATGCCATCGACGCCCAAGGCCTGGGCGAAGGAGACCGGCTGCCAACGGAATCGGAAATGGCACAATTGCTGGAAGTTTCGCGGCCAACGCTGCGCCAGGCCTTCCGCATACTGGAAAATTCCGGCGTCCTGCACATCAAGGCGGGCCAGTCCGGCGGCGTCTTCGTCGCGACGGATATTGTTCCCTTCGATGTCCTGGGCAAAAACATCGCCTCGGAAGTGCACCATATCGAGGAGCTGATCTCGACCCGCCGCCTGCTCGAGCCCATCGTTTATCACCTGGCCACCGAGAATGCCTCCGAGGCGCAGTTCCAGCATATCGCCGAAGCCATCGAGCTGATGCGCAGCCATATCGGGGATCCACGCATCGTGCACCAGGCCGACGGCATGTTTCACCGCCGCGTAGCCCACGCCTCGGGCAACCAGATGCTGCTGCGAGTCATGACCGGCATTTATCGTGGCCTGGCACCCCTGCGCAGCGCCCTGCCAAAGGATGAGGGCAGGGCACATCACATGATCGACGTGCATAGCCGCCAGCTCGATGCCATGCGCAGCAAGGACCACAAGAGACTGGAGGCGGTGCTGGACGAGACCTTCATCGACCTCGAAGAGGAATATGGAGTGACCAAGCGTTACTCCCTGAGCTGGATCGAGAAGAAAATCTAGCTTTTTCAAATAGTAAGGCCGGACTGGACCGGAGCCGTCTCGGCTCCGGGCGGAGCCTTGCTGTCTTTTCAAACGGACGGAGTACGAAATGCGCCACCTCAAATACGACCAGCTCAGTGTCGAGATTGCAGCCTCGGACCGCGAACTGGGGGACGCTGCTGCCGCAGACCTGGCCGGTGTCATCAAGGAAGAACTGGCCAGCAAGGCCGAGATCGCCATCATCATGGCGCTCGGGGCCGCGCAGGACGCCTTCTATACGGCCATCAGGGCCCGCAACGACATCGAGTGGTCCCGCATCACCGTGCTGCATGTGGACACCTATATGGGTGTCGCAGAGAGCCGGGCAGAAAGCGGCGCGTCGCGCATGCGCAAGCATCTGCTCGATGAGGTGAAGCCCAAGGCCTTCTTCCCCATGCAGGGCGATCACGAGCCGGTTGAAGAAGAGCTGGCCCGCTACACCAGGCTCTACAATGAGCTGGATCCCGTGCTCTGCGTCGTCGGTATTGGCAATAGCGGCCACCTGGCCTTCAACGATCCCCCGGCCGACTTCGACACCAGGGACATCATCCGCGTCGTTTTCCTCGATGAAACCACCCGCAAGCAGATCGATAGTCGCGGCTATTTCAAATCCTACGACGAGGTGCCGCGCTACGGGCTCTCGCTCACCATGCACGCGCTGCTCAAGCCCAAACGCGTGCTGGCCCTGGTGCATGACGAGAACAAGGCCGGCGTCATCAAGCAGATACTGGAAGGCCCGGTGACCTTCATGTGTCCGGCCTCGCTTCTTCAGAGGTCGCCCAATGCAGTGCTCTATCTCAACGAGCCTGCTGCCAGCCAGCTTTCCCCCCGCTGATCCATTTGTAGGAGACAAGACATGGAAACTCTCAAATATGGCGAGCTTGAAGTGCTCGTGGCCCCAACCGACAGGCAACTGGGCGAGGCGGCAGCCGCAGACCTGGCGGGCGTCATCAGGGAAGAACTGGCCAAGAAGGACGAGATCGCCATCATCATGGCGCTAGGCGCTGCACAGGATGCCTTCTATACGGCCATCAAGGCTCGCAATGACATCGAGTGGTCACGCATCACCGTGTTGCACGTGGATACCTATATGGGCGTAGCGGAAGATCGCGTCGAAAGCGGCGCCTCTCGCATGCGCAAGCATCTGCTGAACGAGGTCAAGCCAAAGGCCTTCTTCCCCATGCAGGGCGATCACGAGCCGGTGGAAGAAGAGCTGGAACGCTATACCAGGCTCTTCAACGAGCTGGACCCCGTGCTCTGCGTCATGGGCATCGGCAATAGCGGCCATCTGGCCTTCAACGATCCCCCGGCCGATTTCGATACCAAGGACATCATCCGCGTCGTTTTCCTCGATGAAACCACGCGCGATCAGGTCAAGCGTGCCGGCATCTTCCAGAAGATCGAGGACGTACCCCGCTACGGGCTCTCGCTCACCATGCATGCCCTGCTGCGGCCACGCCGCGCCCTGGTTCTGGTGCATGAGGAGGACAAGGCCGAGACGATCAGGGATGTGCTTGAGGGTCCTGTGACCTTCATGTGCCCCGCTTCCATCCTGCAAACGGCGCCACATGCCAAACTCTACCTGAACCAGCCCGCTGCATCGAAGCTGACTCGATAGAACCACTCACGAGGCAGGGCCTTCGACAGGAGGCCCGCCATCCTGTTCGGCCTGAAGGGAATGCCGGCCGCTCTCCGAGCGGATCGCGTCGTGCTCTGTCAGTTATTTCTGTCGTGGCGGCGTCAACTCGCTGCCAGCTATGCTGGCCTTGCCGTGCCCGGTCAGCACGGCGTCGGCCAGAGTACGGGCAGCGTTGCGCACTTCGCCCTGCACGGCCAGGTCCTTGTCCAGCGATATGTGATTGGTCGCGTACGGTTCCCAATAACCGATATAGCGATCGAGTTCGGCCAAGGGACCGGCTGGGGCCATCTCCATGAATTTGAGCCAGTCCGAGATCGAGCGCAGCACATCCTTGCTGCCCTCGACATCGCCATGCACGATGACCGAGAAGAGGCGGCCCTTGAGCTGCCGCGGATAGGACCAGCCCTCGAGTTCGACCTGTTTGGCGAGGCCGGCGTCCTTGCCTTGCGTCAGGGTTGGATCGGGATTGCCGCCATCGGCGCAGACCATGCGATCCATCATCGCCTTGAGCGGCGAGGAGACCTGGTACCAGTTGACGGGGCTGACGATCATCACGCCGTCGGCCCGCATCCACATGGGATAGATGTCGTTCATCCAGTCCTGCGTCTGGCCCAGCGAATAGTTGGGATAGCACGAGCATGGCCAGTGGCAGAGCGGGGCCGCAGTCGAAAAGCAGGCCTTGCAAGGGTGGATATTGCGGCCGTATTCCGACGTAGTCCGCGACAAATCCAGTATCTCGGTCTCGATGCCTGTCGCTGCCAGCACCTCCTGCGCGATTGCGACAAGCCGGTATGACTTGCTCATTTCGCCGGGACAGGTGTGTTCACTCCGCGATGAGCCGTTGACGAGCAGCACCCGGCGCGGCCGGTCTGTCCTTTCATACTCGGCCCTGGCGCGCTCGATGGCTGCCTTGGCTTCGATCCAGTCCACGGCCAGCTCGTAATCCGGGTCGGCATAACCGGGCCCCGCCCTGACCGTGCGTGGCGACTTCCGCTGATGCGCGTAGCCGTCCCATGCCGCGTCGGCGATCCGGTCCAGTTCATCGGTCAGCTTGTCGAAGCCGGTGTCGAAGAACTGGCTGCGGAACCGCGCCTTGAATGTTGCCTCGTCCAGCCGGGGGTTGGGCATGCCATGACGGGGCTCGGGTATGGTGGGATCGAACTCTGGCTTGAGCATACTGGCCTCCATCTGGCTGCAATGGCGGGTGGGGCAGGCTGGTTCCAGGCTTAGCGCAAGGTATCGACAAGATTTCTGCCGGAAAAATCGATGAATTCCTGCTGGTTGCGCCCGACGCAATGCAGATGAATGGCTGCCGGCTCAAGCTCGGCCAGCGCTTCCAGCCAGGCCCGGTGCTGCCCGGCATCGGCGGAGACCGCTACGCATTCGCGAATATCCTGCGGCCGGACCAGCCGCCCGACCGTGTCGAAGTCGGCGGGCCGCCGCAGGTCCCACGCCACCTCGCCGCCAGCGGCCGCTGAAGCCCATTGCTCCATGGCATTGGCCAGGGCTGTTTCCTCGCTTTGCGCCCAGGACAAAGCATGTTGGATGTGAACGGGCTTGTTCTCGCCGCCATTGGCGCGAAAGGCGTCCACGACCTTCCCCACTTTTGCGGCGTCGCCGCCCACGGTCAGCAATCCGTCGGCCCATTCACCGCAAAAAGCCGCGGTCGCCTCGCTCACCGCGGCGCCGAACAGCGGAATCGGCTCAGCCGGAAGCGAATGAAGTCTGGCCTCCACCACGGTGACGCGTCCGCGATGGGTGACGGTCTCGCCCGCCAGCAGCGCACGAATGATGTCGACGCATTCGCGCAATCGGGCATTGCGCTCGGGTTTTTCCGGCCAGGCCATGCCGGTCATGGCCTCGTTGATGGCCTCGCCGCTTCCCAGTGAGAGCCAGAAGCGCCCCGGAAACATCTCGCCCAGCGTGGCGGCGGCCTGTGCCAGCACCGCAGGATGATAGCGATAGCCGGGCGCCGAGATGACTCCAAAGCCAAATCGAGTAGCCTGCAAGGCCGCGCCCAGCCACGACCAGGCAAAGCCCGACTGACCCTGCCGTTCGCTCCAGGGATGGAAATGGTCGGATGACTTGGCGCAATCGAAGCCGGCCTGCTCGGCCGCGATCACCAGTTGCAGCAACTCGCTCGGGCTGAATTGCTCATGCGAGGCGTGATAGCCGATCAGCGTCATGCCAGGTCCGCCCAGTTGTCCAGGATCTCTTGTGTGGTGGAGGCCGTCAGTTGTTGACCGAAGCGGCTGCGATAGAGCACCAGCGCCGCTTCATGCGTCTGGTCGGCGGAGCCGAAGACCGCGTCGGTGGGCAGGATCACGCGATAGCCCAGGTCTATGGCGCCGAGCACCGTGGAGAGCACGCAGACATCGGTCTCGCCGCCCGAAACCACGAGTGTGCTAATTTCCTCGCTGCGCAAGCGCTGGTGAAGCGCGGTCTGCAGCCAGGGGGAATAGACGCTTTTGTCCAGTTGCTGCGCTGGAGGAAT
Organism: uncultured Devosia sp.; assembly: GCA_966192215.1. Lineage (GTDB taxonomy): Bacteria > Pseudomonadota > Alphaproteobacteria > Rhizobiales > Devosiaceae > Devosia. Next base: position 16,925 of record CBIGSA010000005.1, read on the forward strand.
ATAGCGTCGCAACGCGGGTACCACCTCGAGCATTTCCGCCGGCAGTTGCGCCGCGGTCATGTCCGGCCAGCGCCGATAATAGTCCTGCCAGGCGCCGCCGGCCTCCTCGGGTCGGTCGGGTGGAATGAACCGGGTGAACACCGTGTGCCCGGGGTCGCGTTCCGCCAGAGCTTCGATTGCCGGCAGAACCCTGTTGAGCCAGGGCGCATGCCAGTCCGTCCCGGTGGCAAACATGGTCTGCACATCGACGCAAATATGGGCAATGCGCTGCGCGTCCATGTCGGCCCTACCATGCCACGGCCGACCACGCGCCGAGACGCAGCACGTGATCCTGCTGGGAAAACTCGCCGGTGGAGACGGGAGAGGTGGTGATGTCGCAAGCAATGTCGGCCGGCAGATCGGATGGATTGAGCGCCATGGTCAGCGTACCTGCCTCGAATATCCAGCTCACGACGATCGCCGTACCCTGCCGTCCGGTGCGCGCATCCAGGCACGGCGTCGCCGCCAGGGGCCACAGGCGCTCCCGCCGCCAGGTGGCCAGCGTGCGGAAGCGGTCGAGAGCTGCCCGACGGTCCGGTTCGCCGAACTCGCCCCAGTCCAGCATGGCGCTTTCGAACGTGCGGGGATCATTAGGGTCGGGCAGGCCGCCGTCTTCGACATCTTCGCCGAAGCTTTCCCGCATCTGCTTGTAGCGATCGGCGCGCATGGGCTCCGCCGCGTCTTCCGGCAGGTCGATGAAGAAGGGGAAGGGCGTGCGCAAATGGGCTTCCTCGCCCATGAAGAACAGCGGAATCTGCGGCGCCAGCATGATGACGAAGTGCAGGAAGTCGAGCTTTTCGGCACTCACACGGTCCGGCAGTCGCTTGCTGTCGGCGCGATTGCCGATCTGGTCATGGTTCTGCATGTAAGAGACGAAAGCATCGGGCGGCAGCCGGCTGGCGGGCTCGCCTCTGGTTGTGCCATCGCTGTCGCCCTCGGCCTCGCCATCGTGGATGAAACCGTCGGCGAGACCTTTCTCGAGGTCCGCTATCGCATCGCGAGACGCATCCGAATAGCCATTCTTGTCCTCGCCCGTAACCAGATAGTGCAGTACATGATGGATGTCGTCATTCCACTGGGCGGTGAAATCCTTCGGCTGGTTCTGCTGCCGGTCGAGCCAGGACGCGATATTGTTCATGTTCTCAATGATGAGCTTGGCATGGCCCTTGACCGAACGGCACGATTTGGCCAGGTCACCCAGGAAAATGTCGCGCGCCTCCGTCTTCATCTCGTGGACGGAATCGAAACGAAGACCGTCGAAGTCGAACTCCTCCAGCCACATGCAGGCATTTTCGTAGTAGAACTGCCGCACCATGTCGCGGGTGAAGTCGATGCCCTTGCCCCAGGGTGTCTCCACCTCGTCGTCAAACCATTCTGGCGCATAGCGTTCGATGAAATTATCGAACTGGCCGAAGTGGTTGTAGACAACATCGAGCACCAGGCAGAGGCCCAGTTCATGCGCGCGGTCGACGAGCCGGCGAAGGTCTTCGCGCGAGCCATAGGCGCCGTCGGGCGCGAAGATCAGCGTGCCGTCGTAGCCCCAGTTGCGGTTACCGGGAAATTCATTGATCGGCATGATCTCGAGGGCCGTGAAACCGGCATCGCGGAAATGCTCAAGCCGTTTCGTAAGTCCGGCAAAAGTACCCTCGGGCGAAACGGTGCCGATATGGACCTCGCAGAGAATGGTTTCGTGCCACGGGCGCAACGGCTCGCTACGTCCGCTCGGCGCGAGAGGCGCACAGACCACACTCCAACCTGCCGTGTCCCGATCTTGCTGGCGTGAGGCCGGGTCAGGAAATTCGAGTGCTTTCGTGCGGAATTTGTACCGGGTTCCCGGACCGCGACCGTCCGCGCGCGCGGACCAGAAGCCGTTTTCGCCCTTGTCGAGGGCAACCGGCGGCGCATCGGGAAACACGACTTCAACGGAGCTGGCGCTGGGCGCCCACAGGCGGAATTCAGTTGTCGCGTCATCGAGGCGCGGGCCGAACAGTGCGGTCATGAGATTATCCAACAGAGTGTGCCTGCTCTAACGGCTGTCGAGCACTGCCCGTTCCCGACGTCGCGCAACCTGCAGGCGATCCAGGCATTGGAAGGAGCGAGAGCTTTCAGGAGGCCGAAATGGCAAGAGCACCCGCATCAGGCAACCGCGAGGAGAAGGAGCGCCGTACCAGCCAGCGCAGTGGCCTTCCCACGGGTCAAGGCACCGCCGGCAGGAATGACGTGGCCGATCCGCATCCTGCGACCGAAGAAGACTATGATCGGATCCCAAGGCCAGGGGGCACCACTGCGCCGGACGGCCCCGATATCGGTGCCAACAGTTACGCCCATGATGGCAAGGCGCCGCCACGTCCGAAGAATGAGGGTGCCAAGCCCTGATCCGGAGCCTCAAAGCTGGTCGTTGTAGGGTTCCTTGGTCTCGCCAACCCTGCGCGCCAGTTCGGCAAATGTCGGTATGCCGTCTTCCTCTGCCATGGTGTTCGCCAGCCTCAGGAGCCGAATGGGGAAGACGACCGCATCGCGGTTGGATGGAGAAAGATCCTCGACCACCCGGTTATCGCCAAGGGCGGTCTGCTCGGCAACGGCAAGGCTTCGCTCGATGTCGGCGCTTGAAAGTACGCCCTTGGCGACAAGCGCCTGATTGATGCTGGCAATGGCAGTGAGAAGGCCTTCGAGCTGCAGGTTTGCGGTATTCATCGCGACTGACTCCGGACGGGGATCAGCAGAAACGACTGGAAGGGCAGGGCCGTTGCACGGATAGCGGTGCACCGCCTTTTGATGCAACTCCCCGCGCATAGTCCCGTTGGGCTGGCAATAGCCAACATAGGACAACCGAAATGACCGAAACACGCGACATCTTTCTCACCGGCCTTCGCAATGCCCATGCCATGGAAAATCAGGCGCTCGCCATCATGAAGCCGCAGGTCTCGCGGATCGAGAACTACCCCGAGGTCGCCCGTAAGCTCGAACAGCATATTGCTGAAACCGAGGGGCAGATCGAACGACTGGAGCGCGTGCTGGATGCCCATGGAGAAAACAAGTCGGCGCTCAAGGATATGGCGCTCTCGGTCGGTGGCACCATGGCCGCCATGGGCCACACCGTGGCGCCCGATGAAATCGTGAAGAACAGCTTCGCCAACTTCGCTTTCGAGAATTACGAAATCGCCGCCTACAAATCGCTGCTGGCTCTTGCCGAGGCTGCCGGTGACACCGAGGCTGTGGGCCTGCTGCAGTCCAACCTCGAAGAAGAAGAGGAAATGGCCCGCTGGCTCGACCAGAATATCGAGGCGGTTACCCTGCAATATGCCGCGTTGCGCGAGCAGGGTGAGACGGCCAAAAAATGACCGGGCACGCGGCCGAACGCTCGACGCGGGAAGTGCTGGACGATCACCTGCAAAGGCGGCTGACCGGCGATGTCGAAGGGGATGTGGTGGCCAATTATGCCCCGGACGTCGTTCTGCTGACTGCGGCAGGCAAGGCTGTTGGTTCCGCAGCGGTCCATCACTTCGCCACCATCCTCGCCGACCATGTGCCGCCTCATTACGAAGTTGTCCGCAAGAATGTCGAGGGGCGCTTCGCCTTTATCGAATGGCGGGCGCGCGAGCCTGGGCGGAGCGTCGAGGATGGCGCCGATAGTTTCGTCATCGAGCACGGTCGGATTGTCATGCAATCCATCCACTATACCTTGCAGGAGACCATGCCCGGTTGATCGTCATTGATCATCAGGCGCCCTGTTGTATGCGTCCGGTTTGGGGACTACGATAGTGATATGGAGAAGAGCTTTCGGGTAATGGACTTGCGGCAGGCCGGTCCCGAAGCCATTGATGCTATCATCGATGGCGCGTCGCCGGAGGAAGCCGCGCGCAAGGTTCTTGGCATCGAAGTGGTTCGCAGCGGTTCTAAGCGCGATCTGGTCGCAAAGGTCTATTGGCGGCCTGTCGGCCAGCCCCTGACCATGGTTCGGCTCTATGCCAAGATCGACGATCGTGGTCGGAGATATTGATCATGCCTGATCCGCAGGAGAGCATTGTTCGGGATCTCGAAATCTCCGATGGAGAGCAGGTGCACAAGGCCAGCTACTTCGTCGAACTCGGTATGCTGCATGCCAATATCGGCGGCAAGATCATCAGGATGTCGGTCGGCGCGGATACGTCCGATGAAGCTGTGCGCCGCCTGTTACTGGGTCATATCCAGACCAGGGAATGGCGCCGCCGCATGTCCCAGAAGTGGATCAAACGAACCGACGAGCCTGGCTGAGCGTCAGCCGGCGACGGAACTCACCATGGCCTTGGTGATGGATTGGTCCGTTGCAAAATAGCCCTCCCATGGATCGCGCTTTCCGGCGCGTTCGATGGCCGCTGCCAGTGAGAACTGGTTGGCGGACTTGATTGTCTCCAATTCATCCCAGCCGACTGGCACGGCCACGGGAGCACCCTGGCGCGAGCGCGTGGACCAGGGCGCGATGGCGGTGGCGCCACGCTCATTGCGCAGATAATCGATGAAGAGCTTGCCCTTGCGGCTGGCCTTGCGCGAATTGGCGGTGAAGCGATCGGGGAATTTGTCTGCCAGACGCTGGGCGAAGGCCTTGCAGAAGCTCTTGACGTCGGGCCATTCGGTCAGCGGCCGCAGCGGCGCAATGACATGGATACCTTTGCCGCCGCTGACCAGCGGATAGCTTTCCAGCCCCCATGTGTCGAGTTCGGCACGAATGTCGATGGCGGCGGTGCGTACATGTTCGAAGCCCAGACCCTCATCGGGATCAATGTCGAAAATAATGCGCTCGGGCTTTTCGACATCCGCAATGCGAGCGCCCCAGAGATGCCATTCCAGCACATTCATCTGCGTGCCGGCGATAAGCCCGGCCAAGTCGGTGACATAAAAGTAGCTCTGCTCCTCGCCGTCTTTCTCGGCGATATCAAGCGACTTCATGGCATCGGGAAAGCCACCGGTATCGTGCTTCTGGAAAAAGCAGTATTTCGCGCGGCCCTGCGGGCAGCGCAACAGGCTCAGCGGCCGGCTCTCGATAAAGGGCAACATGCGCTCGGCCACGGCCGCATAATAGGCAACCAGGTCGGCCTTGGTGACGCCTTGGCCTGGATAGACCACGCGGTCAGGGCTGGTGAGCTTGACACCCGCTTTCTCCGCGGCCGCTATTCCGGCGTCGTGGCCCGACGAAGCAACAGGTTTACGGGTGGTATCGGGCTTGTCCAAAGCGACGTCTCCCGCCGGCTTATCCTCGCGCAACGCGAGGAAAGAGGGGTGGCGCATTATGCCATCAGGTGTGAATTCGGTGTAGCCGATTTCGGCCACCAGCTCCGGAGTAACCCAATGGGCCGATCTCGCTATGGCCCTGGGGACATTGACGAATGGATTGGTCTTGCGCGCCAGGCCGTCGAGCCGTTTCTGCAGGGCCTGGGCGTCATCCACGGAAAAGCCGGTTCCGACCCGGCCGCGATAGACCAGCTTGCTATCTTCCCAGGTGCCGACCAACAGTGACGCAAAGGTCTTCTTCCGCGTGGAAGGCGACCAGCCGGCAATGACGAATTCCTGCCTTTTGCCGCATTTGATCTTGAGCCAGCTTCGCGTGCGTTCGCCGCGATAGGGCGCATGCGCCTGCTTGGCGATGATACCTTCATGGCCTTCGCGGCAGACAGTGTCGAAGACCCGCTGGCCATTCCCGGCGACATGCGGCGAGAATTGCACCAGCGATGACGCCTCCACCTTGCCCAGCAGTTCCTCCAGCCGCGCCTTGCGCTCGACCAGCGGCAGCTTTGCCAGGTTCTTGCCATCCTGCTCGATCAGGTCGAAGGCGAAATACGCCAGCGATCCGCCATTGGACAGATGGTCCTTGAGCGTCGAGAAATCGGTTCGGCCCTCGCCGTCGAAGGCGCACAATTCGCCGTCGAGCAGGGCCGTACCCGTGGTGATGCGGGTCAGTGGCGGCACGATTATCCTGAACTTGTCGGTCCAGTCCTGCCCGGTGCGGGTATAGAGCCGCACCTGTTCACCGGAAATGGCGGCCAGGCATCGATAGCCATCATATTTCATCTCGAACAGCCAGTCCGGACCTTCGGGCACCTCGCTGACCAGCGTCGCCAGTTGCGGTGGGCGGAAATCGGGAAGATTGGCACCGTTTGCCCGCTTTTTGCCTGCGGCTGGCTTGTTGTTTTCCTGCTTGGAATCCCACACGGCCCCGGCAGGCGTCGCGCTCTGCTTCTTCGCCTTCAGGCCCCTGGCGATCCCCTCGAGGTCGCGGCCGGTAGAGACGGACTTGGTGAAGCGCTCGGTCAACGTTTCATGGTCCTTGGCGTAGTTGTCGCGGTGCTTGATGAGCAGCCAGTTTTCGCGCGGCGGGCCGGATTTTCGCTTGCTGTCGCGGCCCTTCATGTGAACCAGCACCCATTCGCCCTTCATGCGGTGGCCGTTGAGCCGCATCTTGAGGTCACCATCCTCAAGGCCCTCATGCGGGTCACCCAGCGGCTCCCAGGTGCCCTCGTCCCATAGCATCACGGTGCCGCCGCCATATTGCCCTTCGGGAATGGTCCCCTCGAAACTGCCATAGTCGAGGGGGTGGTCTTCCACCCGCACGGCAAGGCGCTTGTCCTCGGGATTGTCAGAAGGCCCCTTGGTCACCGCCCAACTCTTGAGGACACCATCGAGCTCGATGCGAAAATCGTAATGCAGGCGGGTCGCATCGTGTTTCTGCACCACGAAACGATAGGCCTTGCCACGCGCTTTGGCCGCATCCGCGCCAGACGGCTCCTGCGTCTTGGTGAAGTCGCGCTTGGCCTTGTAGTCCCTCAGCAGGGTATCGGCTTTGCTGGCCATGTTCAGCTCGCTTTCTTGCGCGCCGTCTTGGCCGACGCCTTCTTGCGTGGGGCTTTAGCCGGCTGCTTTTTGCCGCCCTCAAGGCTGGATTTCAGCGCGGACATCAGGTCGATCACATTGGATTTGCCGGGCTTTTCCTCCCGTGGCTCATCCTCGGTGGTGATCTTGCGACCCTTGCTCTTGAGCTTGCGGGCGATCAGGTCACGCAGGGCGGCCTGATAGTGGTCCTTGAATACCTTGGCGTCGAACTTGTCGGTCTTCTTGTCGATCAGCGCGGTGGCGACCTCGAGCAGGTCGGCATCGGCTTTCTTGCCGGGAATGTCCGAAAAATAGGGATCCGCCTTGCGCAACTCGTCCTCATAATGGAGCGTCTCGAGCAGCAGGCCCTTGCCCGCCGGCTTGACCGCGACGAGATATTCCTTGCCACGCAAGGCCAGTTGCCCGAGCCCGACCTTGCCCGATTTGCGCAAGGCATCGCGGATGACGATGAAGGCATCTTCCGCCAGCTCGTCCGAGGGAACGAGGTAATAGGGCTTGTCGAAATAGAGCGGGTCTATCTCGTCGCTGCAGACGAACTGGGTCAGCTCCAGCGTCTTACGGGTCTCAAGCTTGACCGCGTCGATCTCCTTGTCTGTCAGCAGGACGTAGTCGTCCTTCTGGTACTCGAACCCTTTCATGATCTCGTCCTTGTCCACCGGACCGATGCCGTCCACCACCTTTTCGTAGTGAATGGGCTTGCCGGAGGGTTCGTGGATCTGGCGGAAGCTCGGCTTCGCATTGGACTTGGTGGCGGTGTAGAGCTCCACCGCGATCGATACGAGCGACAGGCGCAACTGGCCTTTCCAGATGGGACGGGATGCGGGCATGGCGATGACCTCGGCGTGATGGAGCCGAAACGATCCTTCTGGCGCTTCGTTCCGACGCGCCGACAGGGGAACCAAGTCCATCCGGGGCGGTTGACCCTTATCTGTACTCGCAGGAAGGACGAGCCGATGACCCTTCCCACAATGGCCGATGACAAGTCGAAACCCGCACCCACCGAGACCGGTGCGGGCAAGCAGCAAGACGACAATATCGACGATCTGGGACGCAGGCCCGATGGCGGCGAGCATGACCAGCCCGTCAAGCCCGAGGCACCGAAACCCCGGAAAGGAGAGTCGCAATGGAATCCGGACCATCCCTCTGGCTGATCGTGCTGACCCTGGGCGCTATCCTGCTCCTGGCGGCGATGATCTATGGCTTCTATCGCGGCCAGCGACGCTCCCGGGCCGAAGAGGCACTGACAGAGGCCGCAACCCGTCAGGAATATGAGCGCGAGGACCGGGACGCGAGCTAAACCGACTGGCCACCGATCCACACCGGAACTGCCCGGCGTCTCACCCGTTCCCGAACAGGACGTTCAGGAGGAAAGCGGCATGGCACGGCAGAACCGGGGATTTGGATATTGGGCCGTCACGGTGCTGGCCGCCATTATGGTGGTGTTTGGCTTGCCGATCCTTGCCGGCGGTATCTGGCTCATCACCCTGGGCGGCTCATGGTACTACGCCCTAGCCGGACTTGGCCTTCTGGTTTCCGCCTGGTTCCTGTTCCGTCACGCCATGCTGGGTGTCTGGATATACCTGTTGACCTTCGTCGGCACGGTGATCTGGGCGTTGTGGGAACGCGGCTTTGATGGCTGGGCACAGGTGCCCCGCCTGGTCGCCCCCACCGTTATCCTTATCCTCGTTCTGCTGGCCATTCCCGCCCTGCGCGGCCGCTTCGCCGGAGGCCGGGCCGCTTCCGCCATGGGTCTCGTTGCCCTTGGTCTCTCCGGCGTGGCTCTGACCTCCGTGCGGGAGATACCTCTTCTCGCGCAGGAGGCCGAGGCGCCGGCCGAACCATCCATCGCGCCCCGTCCCGTGGCCGAGCCGCTTGAGGTGGGTGCGGATTGGCCCGCCTATGGCGGCACCTATGCCGCGGCGCGCTATTCCCCGCTCGACCAGATCACGCCCGACAATGTCAGTCAGCTCGAACGCGCCTGGGAGTTCAATACCGGGGACCTGCCCAGCGAGGCTGCCGAGGGTAAATATTCCCCCGAAAACACGCCGCTCAAGGTGGGCGACGATCTCTATATGTGCACCGGCATGGGCATTGCGCTAGCCATCGACGCCGCGACCGGCGGCGAGGAATGGCGCTTCGATCCGCAAGTCCCGGTCGACGCCATTCCCTATGGCGCCACTTGCCGGGGCGTCGCCTATTACCAAGTGCCCGATGCCGCCCCCGACACCGCCTGCGCCACGCGCATTCTCTGGGGAACGCTCGATGCGCGCCTGCTGGCGGTTGATGCGCAGACCGGGCAGCCCTGCGCCGATTTCGGCGAAAATGGCCAGGTTTTCCTGGAAGATGGCATCGGTGACACTGCGCCGGGTTGGTATTCGGTCACTTCGGCGCCCACTATTGTCCGCGGTATTGCCGTCATCGGTGCGCAGGTCAAGGACGGCCAGGCCGAGGATGCGCCTTCGGGCGTGGTGCGTGGTTTCGACGCCGCAACAGGTGAACTCGCCTGGGCCTGGGACCTCGGCAATCCCGGCAATCGGGGTGCACCGGCCCAAGGCGAAGTCTATACGCGTGGCACGCCCAATATGTGGACCACCGCCGCGGGCGACGAGGAACTGGGCCTGGTCTATCTGCCGCTGGGCAATTCGTCGGTTGACTATTACGGCTCCAACCGCAGCGAACTCGAAAACGAATATGCCACTTCTCTCGTGGCAGTGGACGTCACGACAGGCGATGACATCTGGCATTTCCAGACCGTGCATAACGACGTCTGGGACTACGATCTGGGCAGCCAGCCGACGCTGATCGATTTTCCTGCCGCCGATGGTCCGCGCCCCGCCGTGGTGCTGGCCTCCAAGCAGGGGGACATCTACATCCTCGATCGCGCGACAGGTGAATCGCTGTTTGCGGTGGAAGAGCGCAATGTGCCACAGGGCGGGGTCGAGCCGGACTACCTGTCACCCACCCAGCCCTTTTCGGCCTATCACACGCTGGCCTTCCCCACGCTGACCGAAGCCGACATGTGGGGCATGACCCCGCTCGATCAGCTCTGGTGCCGCATCCAGTTCCGGCAATCGAGCTATCAGGGCATGTATACGCCGCCGACCACCGACAAGTATTGGATCCAGTATCCCGGCTATAATGGCGGCAATGACTGGGGCAGCATCGCCATTGATGCCGAGCGCGGCCTCATCATCGCCAACTACAACAACATGCCCAACCACAACCGCCTTGTGCCGCGCGAGGAAGCCGATGCGGCAGGCCTGGCGCCCATATATGAAAGCGAAGGGCAAGGTGAGACGGCGCTGGGCGAGGCCGGCCCGCAGATCGGCGCGCCCTATGCCATCGATGTCAATGCCGGCTGGCGCATGTTCACCGGCCTGCTCTGCAAGCAGCCACCCTATGGTGGCATCCGCGCCATCGACCTGGCCACCGGCGAGACCGTGTGGGACCGGCCGTTCGGCCAGGCGCTCAACAATGGTCCCTTCGGCATCCCCTCCATGCTACCCATTGATATCGGTACCCCCAACAATGGCGGGCCGGTCGTCACGGCAGGTGGGCTGATCTTCGTTGCGGCGACCACCGACAATCTGATCCATGCCATCGATGTGGAGACTGGCAAGACCCTGTGGACCGATAAGCTGCCGGGCGGCGGGCAGACCACGCCGATCGTCTACGAGCAGGACGGACGGCAATTTGTCGTCATCGCGCCCGGTGGACATCATTTCATGGAAACCCCGGTCAGCGACGCGGTGATCGCTTATGCCCTGCCATCGGCCGAGTAGCTAGCGACCGTACCATTCTGCGAGTGCTTCCATCTGGGTTTCGTCCAGCCCGCGAACCGCTTCGACCATGATGTGGCCGTTCGGCCCGCCGCGTTCGGCGCCGAGCGTCTTGAACAGCTTGAGCTGGGTCAACAGGTAGTCCGCATCCTGGCCGGCCAGTCTTGGATAGCCCGGCCGAGCCGGTGCCCCATGGCAGGAGTCGCAGGCTGGCACATCCTGCTCGGGCAGGCCGTGGCGGGTAATGGCTTCCGCCGCGTTTGTACTGGCTGCTGGCGGCACGGTCGTGCCGCGCCCGTAATGCTGCGCCAGTTCCGCGATCTGCGCGTCGGTCAGCCCGCGAGCAGCGGCCATCATCGTGCCGCTCTGGCGCGTGCCGTCGCGGAAGGCCTTCAACGCCGCGGCGATGTAGGCCGGCGATTGGATATCGAGACGCGGTGTGCCAGGCACCCGGCCCTCGCCCTCGGTGCCATGGCAGCGGGCGCAGTCATTGTCCTGGGCACCCATGGCCAGAGCGGCATAGTTCTCGGACTCCAGCTCAGGCAGGGCCTGCAGAAAGGCCACCATGTCCCAGACTTCGTCGTCGCGCATCTGCGTCGGCCAGCCCGGCATGGCAGTGCGGCGAATGCCATGCTTGACGGTGGCGAAAACCCGCGCTTCGGGGTGCCACTGCGCCATGCGCTCCACCAGCAACGGAGGCTGCGGGCTCAGGTTGCGCGCAAGTTGCTCAGGCGGAGCAATGGGGCTGCCATGGCAGGTGGCGCAGACCATTTCGTAGTGGCCGGCGCCACGCTCCACCATGCCCGGCGCATCCAGCGGCGGCACGTCGACACCCAGCGAGCGCAAGGTGATCGACTGCTGCGCCGCCATGTTGAAATACCAGTCCAGCACAGGCGGTTGGCCGGGCTCGGCCGAACTGGGCAGCAAGCCGCTGAGCGGCAAAACGCCCAGTCCCAGCGCGCCCAGTCCCGCGCCGACGAGGTACGGCCCCAGATTGGTCATGTGGCGGCTCGCCGCTGCAGCACGCGCGCCATCAGCACCAAGCCGCCGGCCAGGTAGATGACACCACCTATGGCCAGCATGATGACGCCGCCCAGTTGCTGGTCAACAAGGGCGGGCAGCCCGCTCGCATGATGGAGATGCTCATAGATCGAGCGGGGCGCTAGCCCGATGAGGGCGCCCAGCAAGGTCATATGCATCGAGGTGAAGAAGAGCGCCATGGCGCCCGCCAGCGCTGCGCTCTGCCGTGTCTGGCTGGTGCTGCCCAGTGCCACCAGCCAGACCAGCAGCGACACGATAGCAAAACTCGCCTGTTCCGCCACCAACGCCCAGGGCTGGCTGCGCGAGGCGTGATGCAGGGCCGGGGCATGCCAGCCCCAGACCACGAGGAGATCGAGCACGCTGACAGCGATAGGCAGCGCAAGCTGTGAGCCAAGCCAGCTTCGCTGCGCGACGAGGGGTCCGATACCGGCAGCCAGCAAGGGCACGCCAATGCCCACCACGACCATATGCAGCGTCATATGCGCGGCGAAGCTGCCGGGCACCATGGCGGGCAGGGGGCCGGCCCAGGCCAGCAGCAGCACGGCGACGCCGGCAATGGTCAGGGCGCGGTCGATCATCGGCATGTCCCCAGATAGAGCATGGGGATGGTGACATAAAGCACCGCGACCGCCGACAGCACGCAGAGCATCAGCGCCACATGACTGAGGAAACGGTGCCGTTCCTCAGGCGTATTGTGCTCGAACTCGAAATCATTGTCGGTGAGGCTGCGCGCCCGCACCCGCCAGATGTGGTGCATCGACCAGCCTATGCCGGCCAGCGCGACCAGGGTCGCCACGAGCACGACAATCGTGGGATGGTCGAGCGAGGCGCCGCGGCCTGCCTTTTCGCAATAGATGGCCGCATAGACATAGCAGAACAGGAAATGCCCGGCCCAGATGATCGGCGCGGCGATGACCCGCCACAGGTCTGTGCCGTGGCCGGTCTCGCGTTCGACTTCGTTATGGGCGCGTTGGGCATTCATTGCAGCAGCGGGAAGCCTCCGATGACCAATGCTGTGAGCAACGCGCAGAAGCCGGTGAAGTGCCAGTAAAGCGTGACATTCCACAGGTCGGCGTCATGCGTCGGCGTCAGGCAGTGGAAGATGGAGCGGGCCAGGCAATAGACCTGCATGATCATGCCGGCTGCCAGATGGAGCACGACCCAGACCACCAAGCCCCAGACAATTGCCGGATAGGCATGCGCGGTGGGGTCGAGCCCCGTTGTCCACGGGCCGGCCATCAGCGCCAGACCTGCTGTCGTGGCGCCGAGCAGCCCGCCGCCCAAAAGAATTCGTGACAGCATGACCTGCCCGGCGGCATTGGCGAAACGCGCGCCGAGCGTCGCGGCCCAGGTGGCAAGGGTCAGCACACCCGCTACGAGCGGCCATTGCCAGCCGGGGCCGTCGATGCCGGCGGGTGGAAAATCGGCATGGATGGTCCAGAAGAAGAAATAGCCGAACAGCACGGCAAGGAAAGCGGTCAGGTCGCCCGTCATGGTGATGAACATAGCCCACCAGCCGGTAGAGCGCGGCCCGGCGACATAGAGCGGCACGCGCCTGCCGTCGCCGATATCCTTGCTCTGCTTTTCGGGAATTTCCGCGGTGCCGGTCCAGAGCCAGTAGAGCAAGACGGCAAGGAAGAAGACGCCGCTGCC
>CBIGSA010000006.1:0-29718 GCA_966192215.1 uncultured Devosia sp.
ACGTGCCGCAGCCCTTCCAGATCCTCAAGATGGACAAGCGCCGCGGCAATATCGTGGTCTCCCGTCGTGCGATCCTGGAAGAATCGCGCGCCGAACAGCGTTCGGAAATCGTCCAGCAGCTCGAAGAGGGCCAGGTGGTCGACGGCGTGGTCAAGAACATCACCGATTACGGTGCGTTCGTTGACCTGGGCGGCATCGACGGCCTGCTGCATGTCACCGACATTGCATGGCGCCGCGTGAACCACCCGTCCGAAGTGCTGACGATCGGCGAGACCATCAAGGTCCAGATCGTCCGCATCAACCACGAGTCTCACCGTATCTCGCTCGGCATGAAGCAGCTTCAGGCCGATCCGTGGGATGGCATCGAGGCCAAGTATCCGATCGAGGCCAAGTTCACCGGCCGCGTCACCAACATCACCGACTATGGTGCGTTCGTGGAACTGGAGCCGGGCATCGAAGGCCTGATCCACGTCTCGGAAATGAGCTGGACCAAGAAGAACGTCCATCCGGGCAAGATCGTCTCGACCTCCCAGGAAGTCGAAGTCGTCGTGCTGGAAGTCGATCCCGACAAGCGCCGCATCTCGCTCGGCCTCAAGCAGACCCTGGCCAATCCGTGGGAAAGCTTTGCCGAGAAGTTCCCGGTCGGTTCGGTCATCGAAGGCGAAGTCAAGAACAAGACCGAATTCGGCCTGTTCATCGGCCTCGACGGCGATGTGGACGGCATGGTCCACCTCTCCGACCTCGACTGGCAGAAGTCGGGCGAAATCGCCCTGGAAGACTACAATCGCGGTGACATCGTCCAGGCCAAGGTGCTTGACGTCGATGTCGAGAAGGAACGCATCAGCCTGGGTATCAAGCAGCTCGCCACCGGCGAAGTTGCCGATGCCTCGGGTTCCGAAGGTGGCCTGAAGAAGGGTTCGGTCGTGACCGGCACCGTTATCGAGGTCAATGATGGGGGCATCGAAGTCCGCATCGCCGACAGCGAGATGACTGCCTTCATCCGCCGCGCCGACCTCAGCCGCGACCGCAACGACCAGCGCCCCGAGCGTTTCAGCAAGGGCGAGAAGGTCGATGCGCGCGTCACCCAGTACGACCGCAAGACCCAGCGTATCCAGCTTTCGATCAAGGCGCTTGAGATCGCCGAAGAAAAGGAAGCCGTCGCCAATTACGGTTCGTCGGATTCGGGCGCTTCGCTCGGCGACATCCTGGGCGCCGCGCTCAAGGACCGCGAGCAGAAGTAATTTCTGCTCCACGGCAAATATCGGGCCCGCGCTTCACAGCGCGGGTCTTTTGCTTTCTAGTTATTGGCGTGCACCGGTTTCCGGCCCGGCGGCGCGACCGAAAGAGTGACCATGAGCAAAGCAATGCACTGGCGCGCCATGACCACGCTCGACCTGCCCGTGGTCGAAACCATCGCCGCCTCCGTGCATCCGGCCTTCCCAGAGGATATTGCGGTGTTTGCCGAGCGGCAGCGGCTCTATCCGGATGGCACGCGGCTGCTCGAACTGGGTGGGATGCCTTCGGGCTATATCCTGTCTCATCCCTGGCGCTTCGGTGCGCTGCCGGCGCTCAATTCGCTGCTCGGCGCCATTCCGGCCGATGCCGACACCTATTACCTGCACGACCTTGCCCTGCTGCCAGCCGCCCGGGGCACGGGGGCCGCGGCGATGATCGTGGGGGACATGCTGCGCCATGCCCGTGGTGCCGGCTTTGCCAGCGCCAGCCTCGTCGCGGTCAATGGCTCGCTGCCCTTCTGGTACAAGCATGGTTTCCGTGAGGTCCCGGCACCGGAGCTGGTGCAGAAGCTGGCCAGCTACGAAGCCGCTGCCCGGCTGATGGTTAAGCGGTTCTGACTTGCCAAACAGGTGTGCCGGCTCTACCCGATGCATCGACCGACCCGAGGCTCCCAGATGACCGACCAGCCGATTTCTGAACCACCCCGCCCCGATGCGCATAGCGTCATCGCCGCCGAGACCTATCGCCGCTCGCGCGGGCTGTGGCGCGTGCTGGCCTTCATCGCGCTGGCCATTGCCGTCATTGTCGGGCTGGGGCGCTTTGCCCTGCCGCAGGGGCCGGCGGGCGACTATGTGGCCCGGCTGGTGATCGACGGCACGATCACCACCGATCGGGCGCGGCTCAAGGCCATCACCGACCTGGCCGAGGACGATGCGATCAAGGCCGTGATCGTCGCCATCAATTCGCCCGGCGGCACCACGGCGGGCGGCGAGGAGCTATACGAGGCGCTGGGCCGGTTGCGCGCGGCCAAGCCCACCGTGGCTGTCATCGGCGAGCTGGGCGCTTCGGCCGCCTATATGACCGCCATCGCCACCGATCGCATCTTCGCCCGGCGGCTCTCCATCGTCGGCTCGATCGGCGTGCTTTACCAGCATGTCAATGCCGGCAAGCTGATGGAGACGATCGGGGTCGATCTCGACAAGGTCGCCTCCGGTCCGCTCAAGGCCGAGCCCGATTTCGACGAGCCGCTGGACGGGGCGCCGCGTGCCTCGATCGCGGCTTTGGTCGATGACAGCTTCCAGTGGTTCGTCGACGTTGTGGCCGAACGCCGCGGCCTCACCCGGCCGGCCACGCTGGCCTTGGCCGATGGACGGATCGTCACAGGGCGGGTGGGCGTCGATAGCGGATTGATCGATGCCATTGGCGGGGAAGCCGAAGCGCTGGCCTGGCTCGAAGCCGAGCGCGATGTGCCGGAAGACCTCGATATCACTACGGTGTGGCCCGAGCCGGACGAGGGGTTCGACCTCATCGGGACCTTCCTCAACGGGCAGGCACGCGCCGCGCTCGGCTTGCCTGATGGGCCCATCACGCTTGACGGGCTGGTTTCGCTTTGGCAGGTTGGCTCCGCCTCCTGACTGAGGGGGCGGCGGCCTGCCAACTGGAGCCCGGGATGATCAAGTCGGAACTCGTCGAGAAACTCGCGGCGGAAAATCCGCATCTGTTCCAGCGTGATATCGAAAACATCGTCAATGCCATCCTCGACGAGATCGGGGACGCGATGGCGCGGGGAGACCGGGTCGAGTTGCGCGGCTTCGGCGCCTTTTCGGTCAAGAACCGCCCGGCGCGCATCGGGCGCAATCCGCGCACCGGCGAGCAGGTCGATGTCGGCGAAAAATACGTGCCGCAGTTCAAGGCCGGCAAGGAAATCCGCGAGCGGCTCAACCGCTCGTAACGGGCAACGCCCATCGGATAGAACCGCTCATGGTTAACAGAATCGTCGGTTGGGTGGTCCTTGTTCCGCTATGCCTGGGACTGATCGTCTTCGCGCTCGCCAACCGGCACTTCGTCGTGGTCAATTTCAATCCCTTCGCGCCGGTGGAGACCAGCGTGGCGCCGGGCTATGGCGTGCCCATGTTCGTGGTGCTCTATGTTGTGCTGCTGGTGGGGGTGCTCCTGGGCGGCATTGCCACCTGGTTTGCCCAGGGCCACCACCGTCGGCGCGAAAAACACTGGCGCCGCGAGGCGCATATGCTCAATGGCGAGCTCGAAAAGCTGCGCCGCAACCAAGGCCAGGCCGGCTCGGGCCACCTGGCCGATGTCGATGATCTCCTGGAGCTGCGCTGAGCGATACGATGGCCGACCCTCTCGTCATCAAGATTTGCGGCATCAAGACGCCCGACATTCTCGAAACCGCCATCGAGGCCGGTGCCGACATGGTCGGCTTCATGCATTTCCAGCGCTCGCCGCGCCATGCCTCGGTGGAACAGATCGCAGACCTCATCTCGCAGGCGCGCGGGCGCATCGAGACCTGCGTCGTGCTGGTCAACCCCGATAATAGCTGCGTGGCCGAAATCGCCGCCCTGGGGCCGGACTGGATTCAGCTCCATGGCCCGGAAACACCGCATCGCGTCGAGGCCATCCGCGCCGAGGCGGGCGTCGAGATCATGAAGGCCCTGCCCATCGGCTCGGCCGATGACGTGGCCCATATCGCCGATTTCATCGACGTTGCCGACCGCATCCTGGTCGATGCCAAGCCGCCCAAGGGCGCCGACCGGCCCGGCGGGCTGGGCGAGACCTTCGACTGGACATTGCTCAAGGCGCTTGACCCATCCGTGCCCTTCATGCTTTCCGGGGGGCTGACGCCGCAAAGTGTTGCCGACGCCATCAAGACCGTGCGCCCCTTCGGGGTCGATGTGTCCTCGGGCGTCGAAAGCGCGCCTGGGGTCAAGGACAAGAGGCTGATCGAGGCGTTCATGCGGAACGCCCGGGCGGCCGGATAGTACAGGCACCGGGGCTCCCTCGGCGCTTCGAGGGGTACCGAAATGGACGGCATCAATTCCCTGCGCAATGGCCCGGACGAAGAGGGTCGTTTCGGGCTCTATGGCGGGCGGTTCGTGGCCGAGACGCTGATGCCGCTGATCCTCGACCTGGAAGCGCATTACCGCGCCGCCAAACTCGACCCGGCCTTTCTCGACGAGATCAAGTCGCTGGCGACCCATTATACTGGCCGGCCCAGCCCGCTCTATTTCGCCGAGCGGCTGACGAAACATCTCGGCGGCGCCAAGGTGTGGCTCAAGCGCGAAGAGCTGAACCATACCGGCAGCCACAAGATCAACAACTGCCTGGGGCAGATCCTGCTGGCCAAGCGCATGGGCAAGACGCGCATCATCGCCGAGACCGGCGCTGGCCAGCACGGCGTGGCCACGGCCACGGTCTGTGCCAAGTTCGAATTGCCCTGCACCATCTTCATGGGCGCCACCGACGTGGAACGGCAGAAGCCGAACGTGTTGCGCATGAAGATGCTGGGCGCCGAAGTGCGCCCGGTCACCGCCGGGGCCGGCACGCTCAAGGATGCGATGAACGAGGCCCTGCGCGACTGGGTGACCAATGTGGACACTACCTATTACCTGATCGGCACGGCGGCAGGCCCGCATCCCTACCCGGAAATGGTGCGCGACTTCCAGAGCGTGATCGGTACCGAACTCAAGCAGCAGTTCCAGGAGAGCGAAGGCAGACTGCCCGATGCGGTGGTCGCCTGCGTGGGCGGCGGTTCCAACGCCATCGGCACGTTCCATGCTTTCCTCGATGACCCGGAGGTCAAGCTCTATGGCGCCGAAGCCGGCGGGCATGGCATCGACACCGAGAATGGTCATGCCGCCAGCATGACCGGCGGCCGCCCCGGCGTGCTGCATGGCAACCGCACCTATCTGCTGCAGGACCAGGACGGGCAAATCCTGGAAGGCCATTCCATCTCGGCCGGGCTCGACTATCCCGGCGTCGGCCCGGAACATGCCTTCCTGCACGATACCAAGCGCGTCACCTATCAGCCGATCACCGACAAGGAAGCGCTCGAAGCCTTCCAGTTGCTGACCCGCACCGAGGGCATCATCCCGGCGCTGGAATCGGCGCATGGCCTGGCGCAGGTGATGAAGATCGCGCCCACGATGGGCAAGGATACCTCGATCGTGCTGTGCCTTTCGGGGCGCGGCGACAAGGACGTGGAAAGCGTCGGCAATTATCTGGGGCTGCTCTAGTCATGTCGCGTATCGAAAAGCGTTTTGCCCAATGCAAGGCCGAAGGCCGTCCGGCTCTGGTCACCTATGTCATGGCGGGCGATCCGGACCTCGCCACCAGCCAGGCCATCATGGAGGCCCTGCCCCAGGCGGGCTCCGATATCATCGAATTCGGCATGCCCTTTTCCGACCCGATGGCCGATGGCGTGGCCATCCAGCTCAGCGGGCAGCGGGCGCTGGCCGCGGGCATGACCCTGCGCGGCGTGCTCGGCATGGTCGAGGATTTCCGCCGCAAGGACGAGACCACGCCCATCGTGCTGATGGGCTATTACAACCCGATCTACAGTTTCGGCGTCGACAAGTTCCTGACTGCCGCCAAGGCAGCGGGCGTCGATGGACTCATCATCGTCGACCTGCCGCCCGAGGAAGATGACGAGTTGTGCATTCCCGCGCTCGAGGCGGGCATCAATTTCATCCGCCTCACCACGCCGACCACCGACGACAGGCGCCTGCCGGCCGTGCTCAAGAACACGTCGGGCTTTGTCTATTACGTATCGATGACCGGCATTACCGGCGCAGTGATCAAGTCGCGCGCCGCGGTGGGCGATGCGGTGGCCCGCATCAAGAGCCATACCGACCTGCCGGTCGCGGTGGGCTTCGGCATCAAGACCGCCGAAGATGCCGCCGAGATCGGCAAGCATTCCGACGGCATCGTGGTGGGCACGGTGCTGGTCGATGCGGTCGCCAAAACACTGGTGGACGGCAAGGCCACGGACCGGACCGTTGCCGCCGTGCGAGACCTGGTGGCCGACATCTTCGCGGGCGTGAAGCGGGCCAGGGCCTGAAGCAATGCCGGCCCTGGCCCCGGACAGGACCGGCGCTCCCTAACATACGGTGAGGAGCGGGAGCTTATTCTACCGTGGTCGCCACCGGCGCTGTCGCCGGCACTGCGCCGGCATCGGCCACCGGCGTCGCGGGCAGGGTGCTGATATCGACCTCGGCCAGCCGCTTGGCGCATAGTCCGGCCGCGCCATCGATCGGGTCTTCGCGATCGGCCAGGGTCACCCAGCCGCCATCCTCGATCACCCCGCTCCGACGATAGGAGCTTTCCTCGTTGAGCGCGGTAAGATTAACCCGCACATCGGGCGAGGCCAGGTAGCGCTTGAAGCAGATATCGGCGGCCAGCTCGGCTACCGCCTGTTCCGCGGCCTCGTCGGCCCGTTCCTGCGCCGAGCCGCCTGTAACCCAGCCGCCCCAGGTGAACCCCACGACCATGGTGGCGATAATGCAGCCAGCGCAGGACCAGAACAGCACCGCCTTGCTGGCTCGGAAGTCGCGGAATTTCTCTGATATCGATGGCATAGGCTGCAGGTCCTCCAGTATTTTCTTGTGACACGCCGGCGGACATTCCGTCGACTGTGTTGAAATATTGGCACATTTGGCTCGAAAATGCGACTTTCAAAGTCAACTTACAATATAGACGGCGGACTCCATATCTACTGTATTATGGATCATCGTAATTTTATGCGGACACCAGCGGGCAGAAACGTACAAGTTGGATGAAGAACTTCCGGCTTAATTCTGCTTGACGGACACGATCACGTGATAGCGGCGAAAGTTTCGGGTCACGAAGTTATGCACAAGCCCACCTGCGACGCCGGATGCCTTTGCCCCGGCGCTATCCCCCTGATAACATTCGCCACAATTGACCCTTAGGTGACGCACAGTCCCTCTGCGAGGCTCGCCATGAACTGGATCGACAATTTCGTCCGCCCCAAAATCCGCTCGTTCCTCAATACGAAGCGCGATACGCCGGAAAATCTCTGGGTCAAGGACCCCGAATCCGGCGAGATGGTGTTCTATCGCGATCTCGAGGCCAATCAGTGGGTGGTGCCCAATTCGGGCTATCACATGAAGATCAAGCCGGCTGACCGGCTCAAGACCTTCCTCGACAATGGCGAGTATGAACTGGTGCCGGTGCCGCCGGTGGCGGTCGATCCGCTGAAGTTCCGCGACCAGAAGCGCTATCCCGACCGCCTCAAGGAAAACCGCGCCAAGACCGGGTTCGACGATTCGGTGATCGTGGCCACCGGCAAGCTGTTCGAGCGCGACATTACCGTGGCTGTCCAGGACTTCGACTTCATGGGCGGCTCGCTGGGCATGGCGGCCGGCCAGGGCATCATCACCGGGCTCGAAACCGCAGCCAACCGCAAGACGGCCTTCGTGCTCTTCGTCGCCTCGGGCGGCGCACGCATGCAGGAGGGCGTGCTGAGCCTGATGCAGATGCCGCGCACGACCGTCGCGGTCTTGCGCCTGCGCGAGGCGGGCCTGCCCTTCTTCGTGGTGCTGACCAACCCGACCACGGGCGGCGTCACGGCGTCCTATGCCATGCTGGGCGATGTGCACCTGGCCGAGCCAGGGGCGCAGATCGGCTTTGCCGGCGCCCGCGTCATCGAGCAGACCATTCGCGAAAAGCTGCCCAAGGGCTTCCAGCGCTCGGAATATCTTTACGAACACGGCATGGTGGACATGGTTGTGCACCGCCACAACCTGCGCTCCACCATCGGCTCGCTGTCGGCCATCCTCACCAAGGCGGAAGCCTCGGGCGCGCTGACCAGCACCGCCCCGACAGTGGCCCGCACCAGCCTGCGCGACGCCGCCGTGGCCGCCGAAGGCGACGATGGCGACCTGCCGCCGGTGGCTGCCGCGCACGCGGAATAGCATTGCCGATGCGGCCATTGAGCCGCGTCGCGAACGGGGCTACCTCATGGGCACCTGCCGCTGGTGAGTCCCATGTCCCGCACCGATGCCATCCTCAAGCGCCTTTCGGCGCTGCATCCCAAGCTGATCGATCTCAGCCTCGACCGCATCCTGCCGCTGCTGACGGAACTGGGCAGCCCGCATGAGCACCTGCCTCCGGTGATCCATGTCGCCGGCACCAATGCCAAGGGCTCGACCATTGCCTATCTGCGCGCCTTCCTCGAAGCGGCGGGCAAGTCGGTGCATGTCTATAACTCCCCCCATCTGGTGCGCTTCAATGAGCGCATCAGGCTGGCCGGGAAGCTGGTGGGGACGCGCCGGCTCAATGCGGCGCTGGAGCATGTCGAAAAGGTCAATGCCGGGCGGCCGATGACTTTTTTCGAGATCACCACGGCCACCGCCTTCCTGCTCTTCGCCGAGACCAAAGCCGATTACCTGCTGCTCGAAACCGGCATGGGCGGCACCTATGACACGACCAATGTCGTTTCCCATCCGGTAGGCGTCATCATCACCCCGATCGATCTCGACCACCAGGCGTTCCTGGGCAATACGATCGCGGAAATAGCCGTCAGCAAGGCCGGCATTTTCAAGCGCGGCAGCAAGGCGGTGATCGGCATCCAGCAGGAAGAAGGCAGGGCCGTGCTCGACCGCGCGGCGCGGAAACTGGGCATCGCCCCGATCTGGCAAGGCGAGGACTTCCACGGCATGGAACAGGATGGGCGGCTGGTTTACCAGGACGAAGCCGGCCTGCTCGACCTGCCACCGCCGGCCCTGCTCGGAGCGCATCAGTTCGACAATGCGGCCCTCTCCATCGCCGCGGCACGGCATTTCGGCCTGCCGGTGGACGAGGCGGCCATTGCCAAAGGCTTGCGGCAGGTCACGTGGCCGGCGCGGATGACGCCGCTGCAGACCGGGCCGCTGCGCGACCTGCTCGGCCCCGGCGCCGAACTCTGGCTCGACGGCATCCACAATGCGCATGGCGCGGCGGCCGTGGCCACGACCCTGCGCGCGCTCGACCGCGCCCGCCCGGCCCCGCTGGTACTCATCATGGGGCTGATGAACAACCGCTCCCCCGGCGCGGTGCTGGCCCCCTTCGCCGGCATGGCGCAACAGGTGCTGACCCTCGCCATTCCGGGCGAGATCAATGCGCATAAGGCGGCCACGATTGCCGACGAGGCCCGCAAGGCCGGATTCGACGCGCGGCCCATGCGCTCGGTCACGGCGGCGCTGAAGGCGGCTGCTGACGTGCCCAATGCGCGCGTGCTGATCTGCGGTTCGCTCTATCTGGCGGGGGCGGTGCTGGCACAGAACCGGACGCCGCCGGACTGAGTCTACCTTTCGACGATGGTGCTTGCGGCCCCACCCCACCCTCAATCCCTCCCCATCAAGGGGAGGGAGGCGCCAGATCGACCCTCAAGGATCATCTCGAAATGTCTCCGCAGCAACGGAGCAGGCTTCCCTCTCCCTTGTGGGGAGGGAGTGAGGGTGGGGTGAGTCGCAGGCACCAGGAGGGGTACCCGCTCAGTATTTCCCCTGCTCGCTTCCCACGAAGGGGTCCACCGGGCTCACCCCCGTAAACGGCGTCCGGCCCATGATCGCCTCCAGCACCGCTGCCTGGATGGCCTCGCTCGAGCCATAGGCGTTGACATAGGCCGGCACGCGTGGGGCGTCGTAGAGATAATAGGGATAGCCAAAGGAAATCATCAGCGTGGGCACATCGTGCCACAGCCGGCTCATGGCGCCGAAGACCGAGCCGGTGAGCCTGGTCCAGTCGAGGAAGATGCGGCTGCGGGTCAGCACGGTTTCCTCGGCGAAGAGATAGAGCACGAGGTCGAAATTCTTCGGGTTCACCGCCATGCCGGGCGTATAGACCGTAACCTCGAAGCCCTCCTTTTCCAGCAGATTCGGCAGACTCAGCGGCAGCGGATGGGGCACGAAGGGCAGGATGACGCCGCCGGAATAGACCAATACACGCTTGTATTTGCCCGGCGACAGCGGCAGCAGGTTTCTGACATCCTTGACCAGGGTCGGCACGCGCGCCGTCACCTGCTGCGCCAGGGCCAGGTTCTCGGCCGTGGCCACCACCGAGCGGGCCGTGTCCAGATTGGGCTCGGGCCGGTCCGCCTTATGCAGGCCAAGGGCGGCCTTGAGCGCCAGGACGCGCGTCACCGCCTCGTCCACCCGCTCCTGGCTCAGCCTTCCATCGGCCACGGCCTTGACCAGCCGCATCAGGTCGGCATTGGCATCGTCGGAAAACAGGATCACATCGCAGCCGGAAATGATGACTTCGGGCAGCACTTCGTCGCGCGGGCCCCAATCGCCCATGCCGGCCATGGGCGTGGCGTCGGAGACGATGAGGCCATTGAAGCCCAGTTCGCGCCGCAGCAGATCCTGGTTGAGGACTTTGCTCAGCGAGGCGGGCCGATAGGCCTCGGCGCCCGCCTCGGGATCGAGCGCGCGCACGAAGGCAGGCAGTGCGATATGGGCCGACATGACGCTCATCACGCCGGCCGCGATGGCCTTGCGATAGAGCTGGCCGAAGGTCTTTTCCCATTCGGGCATGGAGAGCGGGTTGACCGTGGTCACCAGATGCTGGTCGCGGTCGTCATAGCCTTCGCCCGGCCAGTGCTTGACTGTGGCGGCGACGCCATTGGCCTGGAAGGCGGCGATCTGCGCCAAGGCGTGGCGCTCGACCTTGCCCATGTCGCTACCATAGGAGCGGGTGCCGACAATGGCGCTGCGCCAGGCCTGGTTGATATCGATGACCGGGGTGAAGCTCCAGTTGAGCCCCACGGCGGCGGCTTCTCTGGCCATGATAGTGGAAATGGCCGTGGTCGCCTCCACGTCATCCACCGCGGCCAGGCCAAGCGGATTGGGCACCGGCGTGCCGAAGGGCAGGCTCATGCGGCTGCCTTCGAGATCGGCGCTGACCAGCAGCGGAATGGCGCTCAGCGTGCCCAGGTCGCGGGCCAGGTTGATCTCGGCCACCAGGTCATCGGAATAGATGCGGGTTATGCCGCCCGGCTTGAAGCTGCGCACGTCCTCGGCCACTTCATCGGGCGCGCCGCGCGCCAGCAGCACGAAGAGCTGGGCCAGCTTGTCGCGGGGACTGAGCCCGTCGCGCGTCGCGGCCACCCAGGCCATAGCCTCGTCATCGAGGTTGAACGGGGCGACGGAAAGGTCGATCGGGGCCAATTGGGGCATCCTCCGGCAGTCTTCTTATGCCCCTTTTCTAGCAGGTGATTGGGGCAAAAGCAGCTATGGAGGTTTGGAGGCCACGTCTCCCCAACCACCGTGTCATCCCGGCCTTGAGCCGGGATCCATCCTGAGATGGTCGGCAAAGTCCCGGCGGTCGAATGACCCACCTTGCGGCTGCGGAATGATCTCGGGATGGGTCCCGGCACAAGGCCGGGATGACATCGAGGACAGGGAAAGTTCAGCGCGAATCAAGCCCCGTGCATTTCCAGCCATTTGATGAGCTGCACGCGGGACTGGCCGGCGCCGACCTTGAGGTCCACAGGCTCGCCATTGCGGAAGATCATCAGCGTGGGCATGGAGCGGACATTGTATTGCACGGTGATGCCCGGATTGGAGTCGACGTCGAGCTTGACGATCTTGACGCTGTCGGCCAGCGTTTCGGCCAGTTCGTCGATCGTGGGCGCCATTGCCTTGCAGGGCGGGCACCACTCGGCCCAGAAGTCCACCAGGACGGGTCGGTCCGAGGCCAGAACTTCACTGGCAAAACTGGCATCCGTCACATGCAGGGCCATCAGGCAATCTCCATCGGTATTGGCCGATGGATGCTAGAGAGAGTCGGTGGCTTTGGAAAGGCATACAAGATGTGGTGGGTGGGCCGGTAAGAAATGTTCTTCCATGGATTCAGCCACATCCACAATCGCCTCCCGCGGACTTGATCCGCGGGTCACTCTCAACGCGGCACACGCGGCGAAAGACCCCCGGATCAAGTCCGGGGGAAGCGGCGGTGCGTGTGGGAGAGATTGGGACTGCCCCAACCTGCCCCCCAAACAAAAACACCGCCGGGTTGCCCCGGCGGTGCTTCTGCAAATTCTTGCCCGATGATCAGGCGGCGTGGCCTTCGAGCCACTTGGTGAGGCCCGCCTTGGGGGTGCCGGCGCCGATCTTCATGTCGGCGGCTTCGCCGCCCTTGAACAGGATCATCGTGGGGATGGAGCGGACGCCATACTGGCTGGCAATGCCCGGATTCTCGTCGACATTGAGCTTGACGATCTTGACCTTGCCGGCCAGTTCGGTCGAGAGCTCATCGAGCACGGGGGCGATCGCCCGGCAGGGCCCGCACCACTCAGCCCAGAAATCCACCAGAACGGGCTCTTTGGAATTGAGGACTTCCTCGCCAAAATTGGCGTCGGAAACGTGACTAGTCATGGTTTTTTGCCTTTGGGTTGAAAGCGGCGGCCTCTGTGCGCCTAAAGCTGGTGAGAGTCCAGCCCGGCAACAAGCACGCTCACCGCATGGTGAAGCCCCTTGCCCCTGCCGCCAGATGCTCCGGCGGCAAAAACATCAATGATTCCAGTTGTGTCCACAGGATTGCCGTGCGCACGTCTCGTCCGGGGAAAAGCTGACCTGCAACCAACGCATATAATCCGAGCTGGGTAAGATAGTTCCCCGGCACATCGTCCGGCCCAGCCGGCACCGACGCATCGGACTTGTAGTCCACCACCAACACACCCGAGTCGTCAACCAGCAGCCGGTCTATGCGGCCGGCCAGGCTAATATCGGCGCCATCGCGCCTGAGGTCGGCCACGAAAGGCACTTCGGCGCGGCTGCCGGGACCGAACAGGGCGGCATGATCGGGCTTGTCGAGGATGCGGATGGCCCGCGCCGCTATGGCGGCATGATCCCCGGCGCCGTCGGGCAACAGCGTGTTGAGGGCAGCCAGCGCCACCGCCATGCGGTCGGCCGGCGCGACGCGGACCAGATGCTGCAGCAAGGCATGGAGCGCGATACCCTGCCGTCGCGCGGTATCGGCATCGCGCACCTGTTCGGCGGCCGTGTCGAGCGCGCCGGTCCGGCGGCCAGGCGTGCCGATGCCCGAAGGCGTCAGCACAGGCGGGCGGATCGGCGCGGGAACGGGCCCCAGAACCAGTGGCACGGGACGCGGCGGCGCCGCGTCGGTGAGCCGGCTGACCGGCTGCGGCAGGGGCCGTTCGGCCGGGAAGATGAGGGCGGATTCTTCGCCCTCATCGCTCGTGACGCGCTCGGCCATGGGGCGCAGGGCCATGTCGATCTTTTCGTACCAGGTGCCGTCCACCTTGCCGATCTGGGTCAGGGCGCCGGTGACGTAAAGCTCGTCCTCGGCGCGCGTCATGGCGACATAGAGCTTGCGCCAATATTCCTGCAGCAGCCCGGCTTCCACCGCGTCGCGCACCGGGGCGCTGTCGGCGGTATGCTGCGAGCGGCCCGAAGCATGGACGAGGAGCGGCCCCGGCGCCCGGTCGAGCACATAGACCGGCTTGTTGACCAGCCTGCCCTGCGGCTTGCTGGCCGCATCGGCCAGGATGACGATGGGTGCTTCGAGCCCCTTGGCGCCATGCACGGTCATGACCCGCACGCCATTGCCGCTCTCGCTCAGTTCGCGCTTGATGGAGACTTCGGTCCGCCGCATGGCCGCGACGAAGCCCTGTAGCGAAGGCTGTTCGCTCTGCTCGTGCTTGAGCGCCAGTTCCATCAGTTCGGCCAGCACGTCGTCGACTTCCTCGCCCAGCCGGCCATGGAAGGCGCGCAGCCCACCTTCGGCATAAAGGACATGGCTCAAAAATTCGAAGGGCCGCTCGAAATCGAGCTCCTTGCGCCAGCGCGACAGCCGGGCATGGGCGTCACGACCGGCGGGGAGCGTAGTCTCCTTCAGCGCATCCCACAGCGTCTGGTATTGGCCGCGTGGCTGGGCCAGGGCATAGAGTTCGTCCTCGGTGATCTCGAAAAGCGGCGAGCGCAGCAGGGCGGCCAGTTGCAGATCGTCGGCCGGGTTGAGCAGCACGTCGCATAGCGCCAGCAGGTCGAGCACGGCAATATGGGTGGCGACATCGAGCCGGTCGGCGCCGGGGGTGGGCAGGCCGGCGCGGCGCAAGGCGCGGATGACTTCCTGGAACACGGCGCCGCGCGACTGCACCAGCACCATGACATCCCTGGGCTCGATGGTGCGGCCCCGGCTGGCCAGCGGGCGCTTGTCCGCTATCCACTTGCGGATTTCGCCGGCGATGCGCTCGGCCACCTGCCGCGCCGCCGTGCGGTCGCCGCCGGCCAGGGGCTCGGTGGGCCAGGCGCCGAGACCGGTCGGGGCCGCCTGCTGCTGGATGGGCGGCCACAGGGTCACGCGGCCACCGGTCTGCACCCGCGCTGCTTCATGGATCACGGGCTCGGTTTCGAGCAAAGCGGTCGGCATGTCGGGCAGGCCGGCCACCAGGTCCACGGCCTTGAGGATTTCGGGCAGGGTGCGGAAGCTGGTATGGAGCGGCACGCGGTCGAATTCCATGCCGGCAGCCTTGGCGGCCTGGGCGAAGGCACGGCCGGTTTCCCCGAACAGGGCCGGCTCGGCGCCCTGGAAGGAATAGATCGACTGTTTCTGGTCGCCCACGGCGAAGAGCGAGCGCGGCCGCGTGGCCCCGGCCGCATTGGCGAAGAATTCATCGCCGATGGCGCGCACCACACGCCATTGCTCGGGATTGGTATCCTGGCTCTCGTCCACCAGGATGTGGTCGATGCCGGTATCGAGCTTGTAGCGCACCCAGGCGCCGGCTTCGGGCCGCTCGAACAGCGTGCCCAGCCGCTCCACCAGGTCGTCGAAATCGAGCCGCGAGCGCACGCGCTTGTCGCGCTCGTAGCGCAGCACGATGGCCGCCACCACGTCGAGCAGGGCCTCGCTGCGCTCGACCAGTTCGGCCCGGCCGATGGCCTCGATCAGGGCGACGATGCGGTCCTGCTCGGCTTCGAGCAAAGCCTGGAGATCCGGGCGCTGCGCCTTCTGGCCGGCATTGAGCAGGCCGCGCGGCTTGCCTTCGCCAGTGATGAAGGCGGTGCGCAATTGCTGCGCGCCCATGCGGGACGGATCGACCTTGGCGAGATAATCGACGAAACGCCTCCCGCCGGACACGCCGCCGAAAATATTGACGATCTCCCGGAGCAGATCGGGCGTGAGGCGGCTTTCGCTCGAGACCTGCCGGCGCAAAGTGGCCGAGTCAGTTGCTCCGGCACCGACCAGCGCCCGCAAGCGCGCCTTGGCCGCTTGGGGGTCCGCCAGCACCGCCTTGAGGCGTCGCGTATCGGCCAAGGCGATATCGATGGCTTCCTCGATCTGGAAATTGCTCAGCCGGTCGAACAGGGTTTCGACCGCACCGGCACCGGCATCGCCGCGCAGGCCCTCGGCCAGCACGGCCTCGCGGGCGGCGCGGATCAGGGTTGCGCGCTCATCCTCCTCGATGACGGCGAAATCGAAGGGCACGCCGGCTTCGAGCGGAAAACGGTGCAACACGCTTTCGCAGAAGGCGTGGATGGTGACGATCTTGAGCCCGCCCGGCGTTTCCAGCGCCCGGGCGAACAGCGTGCGGGCGCGATTGACCAGGTCACCATCGACCTTGGGCCCCTCGATCTCCTTGAGAGCCTTCAGCAATTCGCCTTGAGGCATCACCGCCCATTCGGCCAGCTTCTCGGCCACGCGGCTGCGCATCTCGGCGGCCGCCGCCTTGGTATAGGTGAGGCAGAGGATGGATTGCGGATTGACCCCGGTCAGCAGCAGGCGCAGCACGCGCTGGGTCAGGACGAAGGTCTTGCCCGAGCCGGCATTGGCGCCCACCCAGATCGAGCGGCGCGGATCGGCCGCCTGCGCCTGATAGCGGCGCGTGGTCGAGGGAATGACGAGCTTGCCGCGATCGCTCACCACAGCTCCTCCTCGTCATCATCGACAGCCGTCCATTCGGCCATGCGCGAGAGGTGGTCATAGGGCCCGGGGAAGCGCTGGGTCTTGAGCGGCAGCAGGCGCGCCGGCATGGGCGTATCGCGGAACAGGAAATAGTCCACATGCGCCTGCATGCGCCGCTCGATCTCGCTGGCGGCGCTCATCACGTCATGCTCGCTGGCGAGGCTGAAACCGCGCGGCTGGAAGGCGTCCGGCCCCAGCCCGATCTTGACATAGGTGAGCGCCGAACTGTCGGCCGGCGCCACGCCTTCGAGTGCCCCCGCCCTGGCCATGGCGGCTTCGAGCAGCAGTTGGGGCGCCTCGAAGGCCTTCATCGTGCCGGGCTGGGGCACCGAGCCGGTCTTGAAGTCCATGATCTCGAGCGTGCCATCGGCCATTTCATCGACCCGGTCGGCGCGACCGGTCAGAGTGAAGCCCATGGGCAGCGCCCATTCGCCCCTGATCTCGGCGTGGCGCTTGCACACGCCCGCATTGCGGTCCTGCTCGAAATCGAGGAATTGCTGCGCCGCCGTCTCGAAACGCCGCAGCCAGATGGCGCGCAATTCGGCGCTGACATGGAGCTTGCCGAATTCCTCCACCGCCAGCCGGCGCAGCACATCGATGGCGTCCGGCGCCATGACATCGTGCTCTTCCTCGACGAAGCGGGAGAGGATTTCATGCACCGTATTGCCGCGCTCGCGGGCATCGGCGGTTTCGCCCAGCGGGTCGATGGGCGCCAGGCGCAAGACCGTCCGCGCATAGATGTCATAGGGCGAACGCATCAGCGTCTCGATCTGCGTCACCGACAGCTTGCGCGGCCGGACATCGGCGGGCGGATTGGGCGCCGGCCGCTGCGCCGGCACCGTGGCCTCGGTGGCGTCGAGCCGGCGGGCCAGCGTGACCCAGTCCTCGCCGCGCTGGCGCCAATGGTCCGCGAGCTGCTTGCCGGCATAGGCTTCGAGCCGCTGCAGCAGCCGCGAGGGTTGGGCCGGGCTGGTGCCGACGCGGCCGGCATAGGCGATGATCACCTGCTCATTACCCAAGGCCTGGGCGAAATCATGCGCCGCCTGGCCCTGCCGCCGCTCGGGCGGTTCGAGCCCGGCGGCCAGCCGCATGCCGCGGCTCAGCCAGGGGCCGGGATCGGCCACTTCGGGCCAGGTATCCTCGTTGAGGCCGGCCAGGATCAGCAGGTCCGGATTCTGCAGGCGCGCTTCGAGCTGGCCCCAGATGGCGATATCCTGCCGCCGGTCCTCGCTGGTGCGCACGGAAAAGCCGGTCATCAGCGCGGCGAGCACGGTTTCGAGGCTCCTTGGCGCGAAGTGGTGCCCCGCCCCGGCCTGCGCGGCCATCTGCTCGCCCCAGGCCGCCATTTCGCGGCGGCCCGCGAGGTCACCATCGTCGCTCACCGCCTCCAGTGTAGCGCAGATGGAATGGGCCAGGTCGCTGGCGGCAATGGAGGGCCGCTCCAGCAGATCATGCAGCGGCTTGAGGGCGGTGGCGAGCCGGTCGAGCAGGTCTTCGATATCGCCGACATGGTGTTCGCGCAGCTTGCGGGCGGGATATTTCGTATAGCCCGAGACATTGTCGGCAAGCAGCTTGCGCAAGCCGTCCAGCCCCGGTGCAGCGCGCTGGCCGCGCAGCAAGCCCAGTTCGATATCGTCAGCCAGGCGGCCGACCTTCCAGCGTTCGAGCCCGAAGGTCACCGCCCGATTGCGCAGCAAGGCGACGATATCGACCGGCGCGCAGCCCCCCGCCACGACGGCGATCAACTGCCGCGCCAAGCGTCCGGCGGCCGACTGGAACAGGGGCGTGCCGGCGGCGTCGTCGACCAGGATGTGGTAGCGCCGCAACTCGGCGGCGATGCGGCGGGCGAGGTTCCGGTCGGGCGTGACCACGCCTACGGTGCGACCCTGTTCGAGGCTCGCCCGCGCGGCAATGGCGATGGCGCGCGCTTCCTCGTCCTCGTTACGGGCCTGCAGGATGGAGAGGCCCTGCGTGGCGTTGCCCAGGGCAATGTCGAATTCCTGCGCCCTGAGGTCCGGCCAGCGCGCCGTATCGTCGGGCAAGGCCAATGCCGTCAGCACCAGCCGCGTGCGGGTATCGTCACGGTCCGGCGCCAGTTCGGTGACCGACGCGGCAGTGGCGTCGAGCCGGCGCAGCAGGCGGGCCAACCCATATTGCGGATGGCCATGCGGTGCCTTGTCGGTGGCAAGCAGCGCCTCGTGCTGGGCCGGGGTGAGGCGGCAATCGAGGCCGGGCAGCACCACGGCGCCGCGCGGCAGCGCGTTGATGGCTTTCAGCAGGCGGGCCGTGGCGGGAATGGAGCCGGTCGAACCGGCCACGATGACCGGCCTGTCGCCGAACATCTGTGGTGCCAGCACCGCCTGGCGGTCGAGCCGCTGCCCGCGCAACCGGCTGGCATCGTCCTTGCCGGCCTCGCGCAGCCGGTCCGGCCAATAGGTCAGGGCGATATCGAGGAATTTGAGCGTCTGCTGCCAGTATTCGCCCAAATCCGCCTCCAGATCGGGCGCGATGGCGCGCAGGTCGGCGGCGCTGCGTTCCTCGGTGACGAGGTCGTCGATGAGGTCGCCGAGCGAGCCGGCCATGGAGAGGATTTCGGCCGGCGTGGGCGGGCTCGAAAAGGCGCGGCGGCCATCAGCTGTCTCGGCCCAGGCTGCCACGAGGCTGGACAGAGCCAGCCGCCGTTCGAGCCCGGATGCGGCCCTGGGCGCCGGCAGGGCTTCGGCGAGAAGAAAAGGCTCCTCACCATCGGCATCGCCGCCCAGTGTGCGCATGTCGGGCAGCAGGCCAATGCCCCGACGGGCGAACTGGTCGGCCAGGGCCAGCCGGGCGCGGCTGGTGGGCAGGATGATCGTCACGTCGCTGAGCCAGAACGGGCCCTCGCGCTCCCAGCCGGCCAGCAAGGTGCCATCCAGAATGCGATCGGCCAGAGTGGCCAGGAAGGGGGCATGCGGGGCGATGGAAAAGAGCGTCATGGCATGAGCCGCTTTTCGGCCTCGGCCAAAGCCGCGGGGTCGCCGACATGGAACCAGGGCGCATCGAGCACGACGCCATGCAGGCTCTCGCGCTCCAAGGCCGCCTCGAACAGATCGTTGAGCGAAAAGGCGCCGTCGGGCGTGCCATCGAACAGACTTTTGCCCAGCAAAGCCACGCCGGCATAGATGACAGGGGCGCCGTAGTCGCGGGTGATCGACCCATCGGGCGCCAGGCAGAAATCGTGGCTGCGGGCAAAGCCGGTGGCATTGCGCGGATGGACGCAGAGCAGCACGATATCGTCGCCTCCCGCATAGCGGGCCAGCATGCGGGCAATCGGAGCATCGCTGCCGGCGGGCCAGAAGGCATCGGTATTCATGACCAGGATAGGGTCGGAATGGAGCATGGGCAGAGCCCGCTTGACCCCGCCGCCGGTGCCCAGCAATTCCTCTTCGCGGCTGACTTTCAGCAGGCCACCGAAATGGGCGAGGATCTGGTCGGCGCGATAATGCGCATTGGCGATGAAGCGCCTGGCGCCCTCGGCCCGCGCATTGCCCATGATGCGCTCGATCAGCGGCATGCCCGCCACCGGCACCAGCGGCTTGGGCAGGGTCTCGGTGATCGGCCGCAGCCGCGTGCCCAAGCCCGCCGCCAGCAGCATCACATCAGGGAATCGGGTGGCTTCGGTCATGAGCGGATATGACCGGGGGAGAAGGGGGATGTCCAGTGTCGGGGCGAGTACCTGAGTGGGCAGGTGTTACCTCTCCCCTCAGGGGAGAGGTCGCCCCACAGGGGCGGGTGAGGGGTTCAGCGCTCCGTCAGACACTGGGCCTTCCACCGGCATTGAACCCCTCGCCCACCCTCTCCCCTCAGGGGAAAGGGAGCCCAGGCCCAGCGCCACCACCGGCCTCAGGCAAGCCTTAATTGTCGTTGCTCCGCCGGCGATATTCGCTGCCGAGGTAGAGCATCACCAGCGAGAACACCACGCCGATGCCCACCTGGGTCCAGTCGACCAGGCTGACCAGGTCGGCGGCGTAGGCCAGGGCGTTGAACGGCTCCGTCCCGACGAACCAGGCATCGACATAGCCGTCCTCGATCAGCGGGAAGGTCGAGCGGTAGCTTAGATAATCCCAGGTGCGGGTGGCGAAGGGATGCAAGCCGCCCAGGGTCACCCATTCCAGCGTCGAGACCAGTGCCGGCAGCACCAGCGCGACCGGGATGGCCCAGCGGCCCATGGCGGTGGCAAGGCCCCCGATCAGCGCCATATAGGGCAGGTACCACAGGAGGCCCACGGCAAAGCTCACCAATATGGCCAGGGCCACATGGAGGTAGACCATGGCGATGCCGCCCAGCGTGGCGACCGTGCCGGTGCCGTTGATGAGCATGGTGACGAAGGCGACACCGAAGAGCAGCAGGCCGCTCAGCAAAGCCACGGCATAGACCGTGCCGGGCAGCAGGGTGATGGCGGCGGTGAGCTTGCTGAGCAGCATCCTGAAGTCGCCGACCGGCATGGACTTCCAGAACAGCATGGCATTGTTGCGCTTGTCGGCGGCAAAGCCGTCGGCCGCATAGAAGAACAAAGTCGCCATGAGGTAGAAGGACCAGCCGACGCCAAAGCCGAGAAAGCCCATTTCATAGATGCGCAAAGGTGCGACGGTCAGCATGGCGCCGGAGAAGCGCGCATCGACCCGCCCGACCGTGAAGGCCAGGATCGTGGCGCCGAACAGCACGGCCACCAGCAGCAGCGGGCCGATGAGAAAGGCTCCGCGATGCTCGATCAGCTCGCGATGGACGAGAGCGGTGAAAGCCTTCATTGGGCCGTCTCCGGGTTGGCCGTCGGCCGCTGCATCAGGGCGACGAAGAGGTCACTGAGGGTCGGGGTCGAGAGCTTGCCATAGGGCTCGAGCAGGTCGCGCTCGACGCCATCGAAGATCATCACGGTCTGCCCGAACCGGGTTTCCTCATAGACCGGGCCATGCTGTCGGGCGGCGGCCTGCTGCTCGGGGTCGTTGACGACGAGCTGGGTGAACTTGTCGTTCACCGTCTCCATCTGCATGTGCAGGATCAATTCGCCGTCGCGGATGAACATGATGTCGGAGAGCATGAACTCGATCTCGTCCACCTGGTGGGTGGTGATGAGCAGGGTGCGCTCCTCGGTCATGTAGTCTTCCAGCAGCCGCCGGTAGAAGCGCTTGCGATAGGTGATGTCGAGGCCGAGTGTCGGCTCGTCCAGCACCAGGAGCTTGGCGTCGATGGCCATGACCACCGCCAGGTGCAACTGGGCGATCATGCCCTTGGAGAGGTGCTTGATCTTCATCTCGGGCTTGATGTCGGTGCCTTCGAGGAAGCTGCGCGCCTTTTCCTGGCTGAAATTGGGGTGGATGTTGGTGAGCAGGGCAAAGAGCTCGCGCACCCTGAGGAACCGCGGCAGGCTGGCCACATCCGAGATGAAGGCGACATTCTCCATCAGTTTGGCGCGGCGGGCGAAGGGATCCTCGCCCAGTACGCGAATGGTGCCTTCGCAATTGGTCAGGCCCAGCATGGCGTTGAGCGTGGTGGTCTTGCCGGCGCCATTGTGGCCGATCAGGCCATAGATGCGGCCGGGGGGAATGTCGAAATCGAGCCCATGCAGGATTTCCTTGCGGCCGAAGCTCTTGCGCAGGCCGCGGGCGGAGACGATCGGTTCGATGGTCTGGAGGGAGGCGGAGGAAAGCTCAGTCATTTTTCGCTACCTTGCTGGCAGTGGAACCGGACAGAAGGGTCTGGAGATCGAGGTCGAGCGCCTTGATCTGGGCGGCGATGCGCGGCCAGTCCTCCTTGAGAAACTTGTCGCGTTCATGGGCGAGCAGCTCGGCCCGCGCTCCCGTTTTTACGAACATCCCTAACCCTCTGCGTTTTTCGACCACGCCGACATCGACAAGGGCCTCGAAGGCCCGGGTGACCGTGAGCGGATTGACCGAGAGATCGGCGGCGATCTGGCGGACCGAGGGCAAAGCCTCGCCCTCCCCCACCGTGCCGCGCAGGATCATTTCGGCAAGCCGCTGCCGGATCTGTACGAAGATCGGCTGGCTGGTGTGAAAATCATCCATGTGTGATGCCTATGTAGTGTGATAGTCTTGTAGCACACTAAAACAACGAGTCAAGGGGGTGAATGCAGGAGGATGATGGACCCACCAACTCCGTACCGTCCCCGGGCCTGACCCGAGGACCAGTCCCAGCGCGGCACAAGCGGCGAATGGCCCTCGGATCAAGTCCGAGGGCGGTCCGGTGATTGTTGGGTATTTCTCTGGAAACTAAGCGTCCAGCAGCCTTGGCGGCAGGGTCAGCCGCAGGATCGCCTCTCTACCCCGCCGCTCGAAGCGGGCGTCGCCGCCGATGGCGCGGGCGCGGCGGCTCATATTGCTCAGGCCATGGCCGGAGCTTGCGGGTTCGGCACCCGCCCCGTCATTGGCCACGGCGATCACCGCCGCGCCATCCGCGCCCTCGCGCCCCTCGATGCGGATATGGCGGGCCGGGCCATGCTTGAGCGCATTGGTCACCGCCTCCTGCATGATGCGCAACACCGAAAGCGCATTGCCCGGGGTGACGCCGCCGATTTCGGGCAATTTGTCCATCGACCAGTCGAGCCCCACGCCCAGCCGGCGCAATTGCGGCTCCAGCCGTTCGCGGAAGCCGGCGAGGGCAAGCGGCAGGTCCTCGTCGCCTACGTCGAGCGAATTGATGACGAGCCGCAGATCGTCCAGCGCCGCACGGGCCGAGCGCTCGATCGTGGGGCTGTCGGCGCCGCGTTCGCTGAGCGCGATGATGGAAACCAGGTGCCCGCTCAGCCCGTCATGCAGGTCGCGCGTCAGGCGCTGGCGCTCGTCCTCGCGCACCGCCTCGGCGGCGCGGCGGCGTTCACGGGCATGGAGGGCCGAGAGCTGCCGCTCCTGTTCGTCGAGCTTGTGGCGCAGCAGGTCATTGGCCATGTCGAGGCTGTTGAGGCTGTTGGCGAGCCGCCGCATCAGCACGACGACGATGGTCAGCAGGGTCAGCGGCCGCACATAATTGGTGAGCAGGAACGGCGCTTCGCGCAGCCCGGTCACCACGAGCAGGTCGCCCAGCCCGATCCAGGCGACGAGAAAGAATGGCACGGCCAGCAGGCCCTGGTCCCAGCGCCCGGTGCGCGCGAAATTCGTCGCCAGCAGGATGCAGGCCACGACATGGCCGCCAATGGCGATGGTGGCGCTGATGGCGGTGACCAGCAGCGGGCGCGGGGCCAGCAGCAGGCCCAGGCCGAGCAGCAGCAGCGGCAGGATGCAGATGGCCGGCACCAACCAGCGTGGCGCGGGCTTCTCGGCCACGGCCAGGGCCACTCCCAGGGCCATGAGGCCGAAGGCGCACATCAAGACATGCTGGGCGGGGGCCAGCGCATCGAGCCCGTCGAGCACATGGGCGAGGTCGAGCACGCTGGCCAGCAGCGTGGTGCTGCCGATCAGCGCCAGCCAGCGGAACAGCGGATCGTGCCGCCGCGCCGACCACAGAGTGAGCAGCCCCAGCAGTACGACCAGATGCAGCACGAAGGCGGCGATGCGTCCCTGCCCGGCCATGGCCAGGGTCAGCCAGGGCGAGCGACCCAGCCCGCCGCCGGATTCGAGATAGACCGGGCTCAGATAGAAGGGGATGGAGGCATCGTTGCGGACGAGGGTCAGCTCCAGGCTGTTCTCGCCCGCGCGGAGGAAATCGGCCGGCACGCGCAGCAGCGCCGTAGCGCCCAGCGATGGCTGCTGCCAGGGCGAATCGGGCGGCATCTGCACCGCACGACCATTCACCATGACCGAAAGCTGGTGCCGCGCCGCCGGCACATAGAGCGTCTTCGCCCGCTCGGGCGCGGCGGACAGCTCGAAGCGCAGCGCATAGCGGGCGACGGCGCGTCCCGGCTCCGCCGTCCGCACCGTATCGGGCAGGGTCACCGCCTCTTCGGGCCCGTCGTCGAGCACCAGCGTGGCCCGATCGACCATCAGCCCGCCCGATGGCAAAGGCAGGTGCAGCCAGGCCGGCATGGAGGCCAGGACCAGCGTCATCGCCAGCAGGATCGCGGCCGGCCAGGCCAGCTCAGCCGGCCTTTTCATAGGCGGATCAGCCCCAGCCGCGCCGCCTCGAACACCGCTTCGCTGCGGTTGGAGGCCTGCAATTTGCGATAGATATTGCGGATATGCACCGGCACGGTCTGGCGCGACATGCCCAGCCGCTCGGCCAGCTCGCCATAGGTGAAGCCCTTGGCCACGCCCCAGAGAATGTCCATTTCGCGCGGCGTCAGGCTGGGCCGGTCCTCCGCCGGTTCGGCCATGTCGCCGCGCTCGGAAAGCCGGCGCACCAGCACGCGGGCAATGCGCGAGGAAATGGGCGAACGCCCCGCCATCAGGTCGGTGATCGCCTCGATCAGGTCCAGCGAGTCGGCATCCTTGAGCAGATAGCCCGCTGCGCCCGCCTCGATGGCGGCGAGCACCGAGCGTTCGTCGGTCAGCACCGAAATGACCATGGATTCCGCGTGCGGCTGCCGCTTCCCGACCAGGCGGATCGCCTCGATGCCATTGCCGTCGGGGAGCTTGAGATCGGTCACCAGCAGATCGAAGTTCTCCGCCTCGATGGCGGCGACGGCCTCGGCCAAAGTGGCACAGGCGGCCACCAGCGTGGCCCCCGGCCAGTCGGTGATGATGGAAGCCAGCCGCCGGCGGATCGGCTCGTCATCCTCGACCAGAACGATCCGCAACGGCTCCGCCGTGCTTCGTTCACCCGCCATGCCCCACTCCTGCCAGACTGCCCCGGGCCGAACTATAGTCGGCCAGCCGCGCGACCGGATACCCCTTTCATGGTATCCCGCTCCCATCCGCGTGCCCCTATGGTCCGGCCCAGCATTTGGTGGAACGGGGGGGCGACCATGATCGGACAGATGCGCCATTGGCGGCAGCGGCTCGCGGGCCTGCTCAACGCCTGGCTGCCGGCCAGCGACACGACAATCATCAGCCTGCGGCCCATGCCGGGGGAATTGCATCGGGACGGGCTGCCCACCGAGGCCTTCTGGCAGCACCTGGCCGCGCTCTGCGCCCAGGGCTGGCTGGCCGGCACCGGCAACCTGTCGCTGCTGCCCGAGGCGCCCAGGGCCGCGCTGGTTTCCGCGACGGGGCGGGTGCCGCTCAAGCCCTTCGGCAAGCTGATCGTCGTCACCGAACTGGCCAGGCATGACGAGGAAGGCCCGCGCCTGCTGCATCTGGTCTGCACCGCCGATGGCGTGGCCGTGGCCAGCGCCACGAGCCAATTGGTCCTTGCCCGAACGGCACCGCCGGCCCGGCCGGCCATTCGCACCCTGGTCAAGCCCGCCAGCGGGATCGGGGCGGCGCTGACGCGCTAGGGCTTTGCCCACCGCCCTTGGGGGAGCGAGCATTCGCTATGACTTGCTGTGGCTCCCATCACCCCACCCTCAATCCCTCCCCATCAAGGGGAGGGAGGCGCCAGATCTACCTTCAGAGACTATCTCAAATATCTCCCATCCGCTGCGCGGGCTTCCCTCCCCCTTGTGGGGAGGGAGTGAGGGTGGGGGTTACACGCACAGAAATAGCGAGACCGACATAAACCCTCCCCCTAAGGGGGCCGATAGTTGGTCGTAATAACCATCCAGCTAGGCCTACCCCACCAGCACCGGATGGCTGCACCGCACGCCATAGACCGTGACATCGGCTTCGCCCAGGGACAGGCCCAGGGCTTCGAGCAGGCGAGCCAGCACCAGGTCGAGCGTGGGGGTGAGCGGGCTCAATATGGTGTCGAGCAGGGTGGCGAGGCCGGTGAGGTTTAACCCCAGGCCGAGCACCGGCACATCAAGCACCAGATTGTCCAGCAGCGAGCCGGTGAGCGAGGTGACCATGGTCGTGG
Organism: uncultured Devosia sp.; assembly: GCA_966192215.1. GTDB lineage: Bacteria > Pseudomonadota > Alphaproteobacteria > Rhizobiales > Devosiaceae > Devosia. Next base: position 26,062 of record CBIGSA010000006.1, read on the forward strand.
TGCGGGCCGTATGCACCACGCCGCCCGCTATATCGCTGCTGGAAAAATCGAGCGGGATCGGCGTGGTTTGCGCCACTTCGACCAGCGCCGAGGCCAGCACCTTGAGCACGGTGAGGCCCAGTAGCTTGACTTCGGCCAGTTTTGCCGGGCCGACAACCGGCGTGGTATTGAAGTCTCCGAAAGTCGCGCCATCCACCTCGCCCACCATGAGGCGCAAGGCGCCGGGCCGGGTCAGAATGGTGGCCGTGCCCGACGGGGATATGGCCGAGGGACAGGTCGCAGAGCCGACCATGGCCTCGGCCTGGGCCAGTTCGAGATAGAGCGGCAGGCGGATCGGCGCGCCGGCCAGGGCGCCGCTGCCCAGGATTTCGGCCACCAGGCGCAGGCGGAGCTGGGCCGTGCGCACCACCGTGCCGACGCCACCAATGGCGAACCAGCCGCCGCCCTGTACCGGCTCGCCCACGGCCAGGCTCGCCGTGATGCCGACCAGCCCGGGTATGCCCGCCGTCAGTGCCAGCGACACCTGCCGGTCGCCATCGCCCAAGGCCGCGCTGGCCGCCAGCAGTTCCAGCGCCGAAATCGTGGTGAAGAGCCCCTCGCCCGTATCCGAGCCGATGGCCAACTGGCCGAGCTGGCCCAGGTCGAACAGCTTGGCCAGCGGCACCGCGCCATTATGGCCGGCTGAACCGGCGAGCTTGACCATGGCGGTATGCTCGACGCCACCAAGCAGGTCTGCCAGGGCGGCCGCCAAAGTGCCGTGATCGGCCGAAAGCGCCAGCAGGTCGTCATAGCTGCCCGCGGTTACGCCCAGCCGCCCGGCCAGCGCGTCGAGAAAGGCAAAGGCATCGACTTCGGCATCGAGCAGGTTTTGATAGTCGAGCGCGGTCAGCGACACGCTGGTGCCCAGCATCTCGTTGAGCACGGCATTGGCAATGCCGCCATTGAGGCTGGCCAGCCGCGAGCCGAGCGAGAACGACACCTGTGGCGTGACGCTGGCAATGGCCGAGGCGCCCAGTATGGGCGCATCGGCCCAGCCGCGCGCGAAATAGAGCTGGCCCCGCCGCTGCAGGCTCACCGATACCGCATTGGCCGGGCTGGCGCCGGGCGTGAAGCGAGAGGCGGCCGGAATGGCGGGGTCGGGATCATAATGGCCGGTGACCACGGTGAGGCCGGTGCTCGACCCTGCCGGCAGCAGCCCGGCCTCGATCAGCGCATCCCGGGCCAGTTCCGCCGCACCGGCCGGATCGCCGGCCGCCGACAGGGCCGCCAGGTCGACGCCATTCTGGAGCATGCGCCGCTCGTGATAGAGCGAGGCGCCATCCACCGCCACGGCCGACACCAGGGCCGAAACGGCAAAGCCCATGGCGAAGAGCACGGTCATGTTGCCGCTTCTGTCGGCCCACAGACTCATATGCCGCCCCGCCTGATGGTGGAGCTATAGGCGATCTGCTGGCTGGGCAGCGGCAGCGGTGGATAGAGATTCCAGATCGGCAGGTCGCCGGCATCATAGGTCAGCACGACCCGGTAATGGTCGGGGTCGCCGGGCTTGTCGCCGATCGTGGCGGTGAGCCGGCCTGGATCGATCAGGGCATAGCTATCGGCATTGGCGGCGAGGAAATCGCCCACCAGTTCATTGCGCTCGTCCTCGTCGAGCCCGGCAATGGCGGTGCGGGCGGCATCGGCCGCCAGTTGCTGCAGCGAATGGGCGGCACTGAAATAGATGCCATAGGCCAGCATGCCGGTGAGCAGCAGCAGGAAGACCGGCATCAATATGGCGAATTCAACGGCGGACGTGCCGCTATCGTCGCGGCCCCACTGGGCAAGGGTGCGCATGGAAAAACCCTCCGGAAATTCACTGTGCCCGGACGTGGCTCACCGGGGGGTAACGGCCGCCATGGGGAAGACTGCGGAGACCGGATGGGAAGATGACGGAGGAAGGCTCCGGGCTCTAGGCTCACCAAGGCCACCAAATCCTCTTGCCGCCTTCCGCGCCACCTACTACCAATACCGTACCAATTGGAGACCACTCATGAGCAAGCATCCGTTCAAGATCGAAATCTGCGTTGAAGGCATTGATGGCCTGGTGGCGGCGCAGGTGGCGGGGGCCGATCGGGTGGAGCTTTGCGCCAGCCTGCTCGAAGGTGGGCTGACGCCGAGCCTGGGCGTGGTGCGCGAGGCCCTGCGCGTGGCCACGATTCCCTTCCATGTCATCATCCGCCCGCGCGGCGGGGACTTCCTCTATTCCGAGCTCGAATTCGCCACCATGGTGGACGACATCAAGGCGCTGAAGGCGCTTGGCGTGGCGGGCGTGGTCATCGGCTGCCTGACGCCGGATGGAAAGATCGACGAGGCCCGCACCAAGGCGCTGGTCGAGGCGGCGCGACCGATGAAGGTTACCTGCCATCGCGCCTTCGACATGACGGCGGATTACCGCGAGGCCATCGAGGCGCTGATCCGCTGTGGCGTCGACCGGGTGCTGACCAGTGGCCAGCGCGACACAGCCATTGAGGGCATCGATATTCTCAAGGATACGCAGGCCATTGCCGATGGTCGTATCGTGGTCATGGCCTGCGGCGCGCTCGATGCAGCCAATATTGCGCAAGTGCGGCAGGCGACCGGGGTGGACGAGATGCATTTCGCAGCGCTCCACACCATCAAGAGCGGCATGGTGTTCCGTAATCCACATGTCGGCATGGGCGGCACCGCGCTGGAACGCGAATATGAAATTACCCTGACCGATGTCGATGCGGTGCGCCGCACCATTGCCGCGGCACGCGCCGCAGCCTGAAAATCCTGTGCCAGCAGGCCTATAGGGCTTGCATGTGGCGAGTTGTCGCAGGAAGGCTTGTCTGTCGGCGCCGTGATTCGGGCCGGCATGGGAAGTCTTTCTGGGGATACCAAGCGTCATGAACAAACTGGTTGCGGAATTCATCGGCACGGCAGTGCTGGTGCTCATTGGCTGCGGTGCGGCCGTGTTGGGAGGCGATGCCATCGGGCAGGTGGGCATCGCCTTTGCCTTTGGCCTCGCCATCGTCGCCATGGCCTATGCCATCGGCCCGATCTCGGGCTGCCACATCAATCCGGCGGTGAGCCTGGCGCTCTATATCGACGGGCGCATGGATCTGATGAGCATGATCCAGCACTGGGTTGCGCAATTTGCCGGCGCGCTGGCCGGGGCGCTGATCCTCTGGGCCATTGTGGGCAGCAATGCCAGCCTGGGGCAGAATGGCTGGGGCCCCGGCTATCTCGGCGAATATTCCATGCTGGCCGCGCTGATCTTCGAAGTGGTCTTCACCGCCATTTTCGTCGTGGTCATCCTCGGCTCCACCGGGGAACGCGCCGCGCCGCATTTCGCGGGCCTGGCCATCGGCCTGACGCTGGTCGCCATCCATCTGGTAGGCATCCAGGTCACCGGCGTTTCGGTCAATCCGGCCCGCAGCTTCGGCCCGGCCATCCTAGTCGGTGGGGATGCGCTGGCGCAGCTCTGGCTCTTCATCGTCGCGCCGCGGGCCGGCGGCGCGCTGGGCGGACTGCTCTACCGCTTCAAGGTGCTCAAGCCCTAGTTCGCTCCCGGCCGCCGGAGCCATCCGGCGGCCGTTGCTAGCGGGCGGGGTGGGGATAGTACCCAGCCATGGCCCGGGCCGTTCTTTTCGGGCA
>CBIGSA010000007.1:0-29426 GCA_966192215.1 uncultured Devosia sp.
TGCATCATCTTCATCGACGAAATCGACGCCGTCGGCCGCCAGCGTGGCGCCGGGCTGGGCGGCGGTAACGACGAACGCGAACAGACCCTCAACCAGCTGCTGGTCGAGATGGATGGTTTCGAGGCCAATGAGGGCATCATCCTCATCGCGGCCACCAACCGTCCCGATGTGCTCGACCCCGCCCTGCTGCGTCCGGGCCGTTTCGACCGCCAGGTCGTGGTGCCGAACCCCGACGTGTCGGGCCGCGAAAAGGTGCTCAAGGTCCATGTCCGCAAGGTGCCGCTGGCGCCTGATGTCGACCTCAAGGTGCTGGCCCGCGGTACGCCTGGTTTCTCGGGTGCTGACCTGATGAACCTCGTCAACGAGGCAGCCCTGATGGCGGCGCGGCGCAACAAGCGCTTCGTCACCCATGCCGAATTCGAAGATGCCAAGGACAAGATCATGATGGGCGCCGAACGCCGCACCATGGCCATGTCCGAGGACGAGAAGAAGCTGACCGCCTATCACGAGGCCGGCCACGCCATCATCGCGCTCAAGGTTGCGGGAATCGATCCGATCCACAAGGCGACGATCATTCCTCGCGGCCGTGCCCTGGGCATGGTGATGACCCTGCCCGAGAGCGATTCCTATTCCTTCTCCAAGGAAAAGGCGCTGGCGCGTCTGACCATGCTGTTCGGCGGCCGCGAGGCCGAGATCATCAAGTTCGGTCCCGAGAAGGTCACCAGCGGCGCCTCCGGCGATATCCAGATGGCGACCAACCTGGCCCGCTCCATGGTCATGGAATGGGGCATGAGCGAAAAGCTCGGCCGTGTGCGCTACAAGAGTAACGACCAGGAGGTGTTCCTGGGCCATTCGGTGACGCAGAGCCAGCATATGTCGGACGATACGGCCCGTATCATCGACCAGGAAGTGCGCAAGCTGATCGAGGATGGCGAGGCTTCGGCCAAGGAAATCCTGACCACCTACCACGACCAGTGGGAGGCCATCGCCCAAGCGCTGCTCGAATACGAGACGCTGACCGGCGACGAGCTGCGCGCTCTGATGGACGGTCAGCAGCCGATCCGCCCGGACGATAGCGGCCCGACGACCAAGGCCAGCGGCGTGCCGTCGGCCGGCAAGTCGGGCAAGAAGCGACCCGATGCGCCGCCCGAGCCCGGCATGGAGCCGCAGCCCAATAGCTGAGGCGATCAACAATTTTGCAGGGGCCGCCGCAAAGGCGGCCCTTTTGCATGGCGGCAATCTCCGCTATTTCGCCCAAAAGTGGTATTATCCGACGCGACCGGAGTCGGGCTCAGGGGACAGGAACGTTATGGTGCGCAAGTATTTCGGTACGGACGGAATTCGTGGTCTGGCCAATGGCGCCAAGCTCACGCCGGAGCTGGCCTTGCGCGTCGGCATGGCGGCCGGGCAGAAATTCGTCCGCGGCGATCATCGCAATCGCGTGGTGATCGGCAAGGATACGCGCCGGTCCGGCTATATGCTGGAACAGGCGCTCACCGCCGGCTTCACCGCTGTCGGCATGGACGTCTACCTGCTCGGGCCCATGCCCACGCCGGCCGTGGCCATGCTCACCCGCTCGCTGCGCGCCGATCTGGGCGTCATGATCTCGGCGTCGCACAATCCCTTCGAGGACAACGGCATCAAGCTGTTCCGTCCCGACGGCTACAAGCTTTCCGACGAGATCGAGCTCGAAATCGAAAAGCTGATCGACAGCGATATGTCCGCCTCCCTGGCGCATGGCCGCGGCATTGGCCGGGCCCATCGCGACGAGGAAGCGCGTACTCGCTATATCGAATATGCCAAGCGCACTCTGCCGCGGAATACCGACCTGGCCGGTTTGCGCGTGGTGCTCGATTGTGCCAATGGCGCGGCCTACAAGGTGGCCCCGCTGGCCCTGTGGGAGCTGGGCGCCGAGGTCTTCACCATCGGCAACAAGCCCGATGGTTTCAATATCAATGACAAGGTGGGCTCCACCGCGCCGGAAGCCGTCTCCGCCAAGGTCAAGGAAGTGCGCGCCGATATCGGCATTGCGCTCGATGGCGATGCGGACCGCGTCATCATTGTCGATGAGAAGGGCGAAGTGGTCGATGGCGACCAGTTCATGGCGGTGATCGCCCAGAGCTGGCTGGAGCGCGAAATGCTCATTGGCGGCGGCATCGTCGCCACCGTCATGTCCAATCTGGGGCTGGAGCGGTACCTGATGTCGCTGGGCCTGACGCTGGAGCGTACCCAGGTAGGCGACCGCTATGTGCTCGAAGCCATGCGCAGCAAGGGCTTCAACGTGGGCGGCGAACAATCCGGCCACATCATCCTCTCCGATTTCACCACTACGGGCGATGGCCTGGTGGCGGCTCTGCAATTGCTGGCCGTTCTCAAGCAGCAGGAGCGCAGCGTGTCCGAGACCTGCGCGCGCTTCACCAAGGTGCCCCAGCTCCTGCGCAGCGTGAAGTTCAAGTCGGGCAAGCCGCTCGAACACAAGCTGGTCATCCAGGCCATTGCCGATGCCGAGGCCATGCTGGGCAATGGCGGGCGGCTGGTGGTGCGGGCTTCCGGAACCGAGCCTGTCATCCGCGTCATGGGCGAGGCCGATGATGCGTCGTTGGTCACCACAGTGGTTTCCCAGATCGAAGCGGCCATCCGCGACGTTGCCTAAGCAAAGATACTGCGGCGCTCCGTAAATTTACTTGCGGTTAACTATGCTGGCGCCGTTGTCATCTCGTTATGGTTAAATCTTTAGGTTAAGCGCGCTTTAAGGAAATTGGCCGATATTGGGTTGCAATCGACTGTAGTCGTGGCAACTCAAAGGACGTTTCACATGCGTAAGTTCATCGCTGCGATGATGGTGGCCGGTGCCACTGTTGTCGGTGGGCAGGCGATCGCCGCCGATCTTCCCTACTATCCGCCGATCATCGAAATTCCTGACGTGGACTATGGCGTGTCAGGTTCGTTCTATCTGCGCGGCAGTGCCGGGCTGAACTGGCTCTGGGCCAAGGAAGTCAACCATCCTTCCGGCATTCCCGATACGGTCTTCGCCGTCGACGGCTGGGGCTACGGCTATTCGGTCGGCGCTGGCGTGGGCTTCGAAACCGGCACCGGGCTGCGCTTCGACGTCACGGCCGATTACCTGGCCAATGAAGGCCTGCAGACCACCATTGCCGGTTCGGCCAACCTCGCCAATGGCGTGCACAAGCTGTCGCTGCGTTCCACCGTGCTGCTAGCCAATGCCTACTACGATTTCGGCTTCGGCGATGGCGGCTATGGAGCTGCCGGCGGGGCCTTCGGCTATGTCGGCGCCGGTGCCGGTGTGGCCCATAACGATGTCATCAGCACCGGTCCGGGCCTCGCCGATACGCGCGACACGGGCCTCGCCTTCGCGGCAGCCGGTATGGTCGGCGTGGGCTATGATTTCGGTCAGGTCGTCGCGGATGTGGGCTACCGCGCGCTGTATCTGTCCGACATCACCAACGACACGGCGGCCTTCCCCTATTCGATCGCCAATGCCTGGGCGCATGAATTGCGCGGCACTGTCCGCTACCGCTTCAACTGATCTCGGCGTGGCGGGACAGCCACGACCCCGCCATCGCAGCCTGTACAAGCCGGCGCCCCACAAGGGCGCCGGTTTTGCTTTGCCCGCCGCAGCCTGAAATGGCAGGGTCGGATAAATAGTGGCGGGGAGTCGGATGAAAGTTCTGGTGCATGGCAATGGCGAAACACTCGGGGCGGCGGCGGCCGAAGAGGGGCGGCGGGCCATTGCCGATGCCATAGGGCGCTCGGGCCGGGCCACGATCATCGTGGCCACCGGCGCCAGCCAGTTCGCCATGCTCGATCGCCTGGTGCAAAGCGACCTCGACTGGAGCCGAGTCACCGCTTTCCATCTCGACGAATATGTCGGCCTGCCCATGAGCCACCCCGCCAGCTTCCGGCGCTATATGCGCAAGCGCTTCATCGACCGGCTGCCGGCCTTGGGTGAATTCGTGATGGTCAATGGCGATGCGCCCGATCTGGCTGGCGAAGTCGCCCGGCTCAACGCCCGCCTTGTTGGCGAAAGCGTCGATGTCTGCTTTGCCGGCATCGGCGAGAATTGCCACCTGGCCTTCAACGATCCGCCGGCCGATTTCGAGACGGAGGATCCCTATATCGTGGTGGCGCTCGACGAAGCCTGCCGGCGCCAGCAGATGGGCGAGGGTTGGTTTGACAGTCTCGAAGCAGTGCCGCGCCGGGCCATTTCGATGGGTATCAGGCAGATCCTGAAATCGCGGCAGATCATCCTGTCGGTGCCCGACCAGCGCAAGGCCGAGGCGGTGCGCAATGCCGTGCAGCGGCCGGTATCGCCGCTCTTCCCGGCCTCCATCCTGCAGCAGCATCCAGCGGCCACGCTGCATCTCGACCCGGCTTCGGCAAGCCTGCTTGCATGATCACCAGCACTGGCTTGTTCGATCTGCAGGTCAACGGCTATGCCGGGGTCGACTTCAACGACTCGGCGATCACCGCGGCCGCCATGGATAGTGCGCTCGAAGCCATGCTGGCCGCTGGCGTCACCCAGTGCTTGCCCACGCTGATCACGGCGCATTCGCACGAACTGCGCGAACGGTTCCTGGCGCTCGATGCAGCGGTGGCGGCAAGCCGGCTCGGGCCGCGCATGGTGCCCGGCTATCATCTCGAAGGTCCGTTTCTCAACCCGGCGGAGGGCTATGCCGGCTGCCATCCGCCCGGGGCCATGACCGATCCGGATATCGGCCTGATCGACCGGCTGGAGGCCGAGCTCCGCCGTCCGATCTTGCTGGTGACGCTGGCGCCGGAGCGGGCAGGGGGCGCGGGTTTCATTACCGGGCTGGCGCAACGCGGCAAGGCGAGCGCCATGGCCCACTCATCGGCGGGCTTTGCGGATGTGGCGGCAGCGGCCGAAGCCGGAATGACGCTCTCGACCCATCTGGGCAATGGCCTGCCGCAGCAATTGCCCAAGCTGGAAAACACGCTGCTGGCGCAACTGGCCGAACCGAGGCTCACCGCCTGCCTCATTGCCGATGGCCACCACATGTCGCCAGCGGCCCTCGCGGCGCTGATACGCCTCAAGGGGCCGGATAACTGCGTCCTCGTCACCGATGCGGTGCTGGGCGCCGCGGCGCCCCCGGGTGTTTACAGCTTTGCCGGCATGGCGGTGGAGCGCACGGCCGACGGCGCCATGGTGCAGCCCGGACGACGCAATCTGGCCGGCTCGGCGCTCTGCCTCGATCAGGCCGTGCGCAATGTCGTGGCCTGGACCGGCATGAGCGCCGAAGCTGCAATCGGGCTGGCCTCGACAGCACCGCGTCGGGCGCTGGCGGGCGCGATGGCACGGCATGGCGTGACGCTCGATCCGGGCCTGGTGCACTGGAGCAACGACCTCGCGCCGTCCGTGCAGCGCTTCTAGTTCAGGGCAATAATGCGGGTCTTCGCCAGCACGGCCTTGTCGTCGAAGCGCGGCGCCGGGTCGCCATTGGTGATGAGCACGTCCACATCGGCCATCTGCGTCACCATATGGGGTGCGCGGCGGCCGAATTTCTCGTCATGGGCGACCAGGATCACCTGCCGCGCATGGGGCAGGATGGCGCGGACCAGGTCGACCTCCATCGGGTCGAATTCCTGCACCGTGCCTTCGCGGTCGATGGCGCTGGCGCCGATCACCGCCAGGTCGAACTTGAAGCGTTGACGGCTGTCATCGGCCAGGGTCAGGACCGAAGAATCCTTGTTCCGCACATAGCCGCCATAGACATAGACAGTGGCATCGGTTTTGAGTGCGCAGGAATGGGCCACTTCCAGGTTCGGCGTGGCGATGAGGACACCCGGATGGCGCGCCAGCACTTCGTGCAGCGAGTCGAATGTCGTGCCCAGCCCGACGAAAATGGTGGCGCCGGGCTCGAGGAATTCCTCCAGAGCGGCGACGAGCTGCCGCTTCACCGCCACCTGCACGCTGTGGCGTTCGTCATGGGTGTGGTGGGCCACGCCGGGCGAGGCGAACGCGCCGCCAAAGGCCTTTTGCAGCAGGCCCTGCGTTTCGAGCGTGCGCAGGTCGCGCCGGATGGTCTGGTAGGTCACGTCGAACCGCGCCGCCAGTTCGGCCACCGAGGCCGCGCCATTGGCGCGCACCGCCTGCAATATGGCCTGCCGCCGCTCGCCGGCCCGGCCGCTTTCGGTCGGCGGCGCCTCGGGCGCGGTGCGCGAGCGCGGCATGGTTTCGCCGCTCATTTCAGGCGAACGCCCAGATAGGAGCGGTCGTCGGTCAACTGGGTTTCGGTCGTGCCCTTGGTGCTCATATAGCGGCCGATCTTGTGAAGGTCTTCAACTTCGACCTCCCGGAAAGCGGCTTCCCAGGCGGCGACGCCGAATCCCTCGCCCTGCTTGAAGTAACCGTCGGAGAATAGCTCTATCGTTTCCACTTCGGCCAGTGGATAGCTGCGGGTTTCGACAAAGCGTCCGGGCACGGCGAAGCCATCGATGCCGCCATAGCCGAGCACAGGTTCGGTAACATTCTGGAAATGACCCTGGCCATGGGAAATGCCGTGCTGGACCAGCAGCAGCAATTCCTGCTCGGGCACTTCGGGCAGATGCTGGCGGCAGGCGGCCATTGTCCGCGCTTCGATAGCGGCGATCACGTCGGCTGCGGCGGTGACGCTGCCGGCGGGTTGGTTGTGCGTGCCCTGCCAGGTCATCGATGCGGCGTGACGGTCACATTCCGCGATCGGCAGGCCCATGGCCTCGAAGTGGCGCCAGGTTTCCCGGCGCAGAATGGCGGTGACGTCGTCGAGAGGCTTGAGCACCTGCAAAGTGTCTGTGCCGTTGATGCGGATGCCGCTGTCGCCCACGGCCACCACTTCGAGCCGGTCACCCAGCAGCATCGCGGCCATGACCGTGCAGCCGCCGCGCAGCTTCCAGTCGGCCTCGACGGCGGCGAGTGCGCCATGGGCGACATAGCCGTCATGAATGGCGCGGCCCAGATAGTCGACGAAATGCTGCCCGCCCTGGAATTGCAGATCCGGTTGGTCCTTCTGGCCTTGCGCCAGCAGAAAAATCTCGATGGCGCGCTTGACGGTGCGCGAGGCGTATTGCCCCGACAGCATGCCGCCATAGCGCGTTCCGTTGCGGTCGGTTACGCCATCGATGACGGCGTAACCGAGATTGGGCATGACCACGAGGCTGTCTTCGTTCATCTCGGGATGGCCGAATTTCTTGCCTAGCGTGAACGCTTCAAGCTGCCTCATCTGGTCCTGCTCTGGTCGTGTTGTCCTGAACTGCCGGCTTATTCGCCGATTGCAGTCCGCCATTCGGCCAGCACGGCTTCCGCACCGCCGAAGTCGCTGAGCGGCTTCACGTCGACCAGGGTGAGGTCGGCCAGGTTGGGCGTGCCGGCCGGCCCGGCCACGTCGAGGCGCACTGAGCGGCGGCCGATATCCATGGCCAGCTTTTCCTGGGTCGACTTGGACATGGCCCAGTCGATGAAGGCCTTGCCGCCTTCGGGGTTGGGGCCGCCCTTGACCAGGGCCACGCCATCGGGCGTTGCCGCGGTGCCGTCGGACAGATGCACGATCGAGATCGGTGCGCCGCCCTGGACATATTCCAGCGCATTGTCCTCCAGCGTCAGGCCCATCGAAGTTTCGCCATCGGCCACAAACCGCGGCACGGCGCCCGAAGAATCGGTGAACACGAAGTTCTTCGCGATTTCGGCATATTTGGCCCAGCCTTCGTCACCGAACACGGTGAGCACGGTCTGGAGCTGCTGCATGGCCGAGCCCGAACCATCGGCACGGGCCGAGGCGATCTGGCCCGCCCATTTTGGATCGGCCAGTTCTGCCCAGGTCTTGGGTGCGCTGTCGAGCGGCTGCAGGTCGGTATTGACCGCCAGCACATAGACCACCGCCGTATAGGGCGTCCACGAGGCGTCGCGGATGAATTGCGGGTCGATCTGGTCGAATTCGGGCGGCGTATAGGGCTCGAGCAGGTCGGCCAGTTCGGTGAGCTGGCTGCCCGAGATCGACCAGATGACGTCGGCCGCCGGAGCGCCGGCTTCGGCCTGCACGCGCTTGGCGATGTCGCCCGAGCCGAGCTTGACCACTTCGGCCTTAAGACCCGTTTCCTGCTCGAAGATCGGCAGCAGCGTGTCCACGATCGACGACTTGTGCGCCGTGTAGATCACTACCGGGCCTTCCTGCGCCAGAGCCAGCGTGCCCATGCTGGTCGAGGCGACCAGTGCAGCGGACAGGGCCAAAAATGTACGTTTGCGAATGTTCATGCGAATCCTCCCGTTCGTTTTTGATCATTCCGAGATCAAAATCATCCTGAACCGGACGGAAAATTGTTGCAATACGAAAGTTTGTCAGTGTCATATGATCGTAGTCGAGGGGGAGGGTGACGCATGAGCTATCTGACGGTCAGCAACGCGACCAAGCAGTTCGGGCAGAGCTTCATGGCGCTGAACGGGGTTTCGGTCTCGGTGGAGCGGGGCGAGTTCTTCACGCTGCTCGGGCCCAGTGGCTGCGGCAAGACCACTTTGCTGCGCGCCATTGCCGGCTTCAACGACCTCAGCTCGGGCGAGATCACGCTCGATGGCTCCAACCTGCGCGTCGTACCGCCGCATCAGCGCGATATCGGCATGGTGTTCCAGGACTATGCCGTCTTTCCCCATCTCAGCGTCTTCGACAACGTCGCCTTCGGCCTTAAGCCGCGCAAGGTGCCCGCCGCCGAGATCAGGACCCGCGTCACCCAGGCGCTCGATGCCGTTCGGTTGGGCGCCATGGCCGAGCGCCTGCCGGCAGCGATGTCTGGTGGCCAGCAACAACGCATCGGTCTTGCCCGCGCCATGGTCATCAATCCGCGCCTGCTGCTGATGGACGAGCCGCTCAGCAATCTCGATGCCAAGCTGCGCATCGAACTGCGTGAGGAAATCCGCGACATCCAGAAGCAGGTGGATATCGCCACCATCTATGTGACGCATGACCAGGAAGAGGCCTTGGCCATTTCCGACCGTATCTGCGTGATGAATGCCGGCAGGATCGAACAGGTCGGCACGCCGCAGGAGATCTATGGCAATCCGCAGACGCGGTTCGTTGCCGAATTCGTCGGCACGCTCAATACCTTCACGCCGGGTCCGGCGCTCGATGCCATGCTGGACCAGCTCGGCCTGACGGTTTCCGGCGCTACAAGCTGGTCGGTGCGGCCGGAGCGCCTCGGCCTTTCGGCCGGTGGCACCGCAGCCGACGGCGCGGCCGTGCTTTCCGGTACGGTCACAAAATACACCTATCTCGGCCGCGAGGCCCATGTGCAGGTGGAAACGCCTGTGGGCACGCTGGTCGTGCAGGTCGCCAATCCTGGCATGGCGGCAACGCGCGAGGCGGGCGAAGCCGTTTCGGTGCTGGTACCGCGCGATGCGCCCATGGCCTTCGGCGCGGACAGCGCCCGCATCGGAGGGTGACCGCCATGCCACGCTTCAATTTCTGGACCGTGGTGATGATCCTCACCTGGGTGCTGCTCTTCGTGCTGCTGTTCATCCCGGTCGGCTCGGTGCTGATTTCCAGCGTCTACGACCAGGAAGGCAACCTGACCTTCGCAAACTACCTCAAATTCCTTGGCGAGCCGCGCTTCCACCAGGCCTTCATCAATACGCTTGTGGTGGGCTTTGGCGGGCTGCTCGGCGCACTGCTGCTGGGCTCGATCATGGCCTTCTGCGTGTCGCGCTTCGTTATCCGTGGCGGCCGCTTCGTCTCGCTGCTGGCGATCCTGGCGCTGGTGTCGCCGCCCTTTATCGGGGCCTATTCGTGGATCGTGCTGTTCGGTGCGGGTGGCGTGGTGCGCGGCTTCATGCGCGACATCGGCATCAACATGCCGCCGATCTATGGCGTGGGCGGCATCCTGATGGTCTTCTCGTTGAAGTTCTACCCTTACGTCTATCTCATGGTTTCGGGGGCACTCAGCAACGTCAACCGTTCGCTGGAAGAGGCGGCGGAGGGTCTGGGCCTTACGCCCTGGCAGCGCACGATGAAGATTTCCTTCCCCATGGTCTTCCCGGCGCTGACCGCCGGGGGTCTCCTGGCGCTGATCCACGCCATTGCCGATTTCGGCACGCCGCGCCTGCTCGGGCGTGGCTACAATGTGCTGGCGACCGAGGCCTTCACGCTCTATTCAGCGGAAGTCGGTTCCAACATGTCCATGGCCACGACGATCAGCGTGATCCTGATCCTGGTCTCCATGGTTTTCGTCATGCTGCAGCGCTACATGTCGCGCCGCAATGTCTACCACGGCAACATGATCAACAAGCCGGTGCGCATCCAGCTCAAGGGCTGGCGCAACGTGCTGGCACATTTCGCCGTCTATCTCATCGGCCTGTGCGGGGCGATGCCGGTCATCATCTCGGTCATCTATTCCTTCCGCAAGACCAGCGGCCCGGTGTTCCAGGAGGGGTTCGCGCTGCAGAGCTATGAGCGCATCCTGTTCAATCTGGGCGACGTGGTGCGCAATTCGCTGACCTTCTCGGTCGCCGCCGTGGTGCTGATCGTCATTGTCGGAACAGTGGTCGGCGTGCTTGTGGCAAGGCGTACTAATTTCAACACGGCGCTGCTCGACGGGGCCTTCATGGTGCCCTATGTCATGCCCGGCATCGTCATCGGCATTGCCTTCATCGCCGCCTTCAATACCGGCCCCATCGTGCTCACCGGCACGGCGACCATCATCATCCTGTCGATCTTCATCAGGCGCTTGCCCTATACGGTGCGCACCACGGCCTCCTCGCTGCGGCAGATTTCGCCCAGCATGGAAGAGGCAGCGATTTCGCTCGGCTACAGTCCGTTCCAGGCGTTCCTGCGCATCACCGTGCCGCTCATCGTCCCGGGCATCATTGCCGGCGGCATGCTGAGCTTCGTCACCGCCATCAACGAGCTGTCGTCGTCGCTGGTGCTCTATGTCGGCAGCACGATGACCATGCCAGTGCGCATCTATCTGCTCATCCTTGATGGCGATTTCGGCACGGCGGCAGCTTTGTCCACCCTGCTGTTGTTGCTGAGCGGCTGCGCCGTTTACATCGCTTTCCGCTTCATGGGGCGCAACGAACAGGCATTGTTGTAGCCCCATCAAAATGACCATTGACGCGACCCTCCCGTCGGGCGTATTTGCCGCCTCAGGACATCTCGCCCTAACGCGAGACGCATAGACCTGGGAGGGTCGCTTAAGATGGCTGCAATGCCCCTGACCGCGCCGGCGGTGAAACCGGCTAATCCGAATTTTTCGTCGGGCCCGTGTGCCAAGCGTCCTGGCTGGACGGTTGAGGCGCTGGCCAATGCCTTGGTCGGTCGTTCGCACCGCTCCAAACCGGGCAAGGCCCGCATCCAGCGCGCCATCGACCTCACGCGCGAATTGCTCGAGGTTCCTGCCGATTACCGCATCGGCATTGTGCCCGCTTCCGATACCGGCGCGGTTGAGATGTTCCTGTGGAACGCTCTGGGCGCCCGCGGCGTCGATATGCTGGCCTGGGAATCGTTCGGCGCCGGCTGGGTGACCGACGTGCAGAAGCAGCTCAAGCTGAGCGATGTGCGCGTGCTTGACGCCCCCTATGGCGAATTGCCCGACCTGGCCCAGGTCGATTTCGACCGTGACGTGGTCTTCACCTGGAACGGCACCACTTCGGGCGTGCGCGTCGCCAATGGCGACTGGATTCCGGCTGATCGCCAGGGCCTCACCATCTGCGACGCCACTTCGGCGGCCTTTGCGCAGAATCTCGATTTCGCCAAGCTCGATGTCGTTACCTTCTCCTGGCAGAAGGCGCTGGGTGGCGAAGCGGCCCATGGCGTGCTGATCCTCAGCCCCCGCGCCGTCGAGCGGCTCGAGAGCTTCAAGCCCGACCGCCCACTGCCCAAGATTTTCCGCCTCACCAAGGCTGGCAAGCTGCTGGAAGAAGTGTTCGAGGCGGCGACCATCAACACGCCCTCGATGCTCTGCATCGAAGACGCGATCGACGCCATGGAATGGGGCAAGACAGTTGGCGGCCTCAAGGGCATGCAGGCCCGCGCCGATGCCAATTTTGGGGTGTTGGCCGATTGGGTCGCCAAGACCGACTGGGTCGATTTCCTGGCGAAGAACCCGGCCAATCGCTCCAATACCTCGGTGTGCCTCTCCATCGTCGATCCGGCGGTGACGGCACTCGAAGCCGACAAGCAGGCGGCATTCGCCAAGGCCATCGTGGCCCGGCTCGACAAGGCCGGCGTGGCCTATGACATCGGCGCCTACAAGGACGCACCTTCGGGCCTGCGCATCTGGGCCGGTTCCACCGTCGAGGCTTCCGACCTCGCGGCGCTGGTGCCGTGGCTGGATTATGCCTTCGCCGAAGAGCTGGCTGCCCTGAACAAGGCGGCTGCCTGATCCCCTCCGGCCTCGCCTGCGGGCGGGGCATTTTCCCACATTCATGCGGCGTCGCAGGTGCAAATCCTGCTCCCGCAACCAATCAGGAGGGCGCAATGCCCAAGGTTCTCGTTTCCGACAAGCTCAGCCCCACCGCCGTCCAGATATTCAAGGACAATGGCGTGGAGGTGGACTACCTGCCCGATCTCGGCAAGGACAAGGACAAGCTGCTCGAAGCCATTGGCCAGTATGACGGCCTGGCTATCCGCTCGGCCTCCAAAATCACCGAGAAGATCATTGCCGCTGCGACCAACCTCAAGGTCATCGGTCGCGCCGGGATCGGCGTCGACAATGTCGATATTCCGGCCGCGACCAAGAAGGGCATCATCGTGATGAACACGCCCTTCGGCAATTCGATCACCACGGCCGAACATGCCATTGCCATGATGATGGCCCTGGCCCGCCAGCTTCCCGAGGCCGATGCCTCGACCCGCGCCAGCAAGTGGGAGAAGAACCGCTTCATGGGTGTGGAAGTCACCAACAAGACCCTCGGCCTGATCGGCGCTGGCAATATCGGTTCGATCGTGGCCGACCGCGCCATAGGGCTCAAGATGAAGGTCATCGCCTATGACCCCTTCCTGACGCCGGAACGCGCCCAGACACTGGGCGTGGAAAAGGTGACGCTGGATGAGCTGCTCGCCCGCGCCGATTTCATCACCCTGCATACGCCGCTGATCGACGCCACCCGCAACATTCTCAATGCGGAAAACCTCGCCAAGACCAAGAAGGGCGTCCGCATAATCAACTGCGCCCGTGGCGGGCTGATCGACGAGGCGGCGCTCTACGAAGCGCTCAAGTCCGGCCATGTGGCCGGCGCGGCGCTCGATGTGTTCCTCGAAGAACCGGCACAGAACAATCCGCTCTTCGAGCTGCCCAATGTCATCTGCACGCCCCATCTGGGCGCAGCGACGACCGAGGCGCAGGAAAACGTGGCCCTGCAGGTGGCCGAGCAGATTTCGGCCTATCTGATGAGCGGCGAAATCACCAATGCGCTCAATTTCCCGTCCATTTCGGCCGAGGAAGCGCCGATCCTGACGCCGTGGGTCAAGCTGGCTGAAAATCTCGGCCTGTTTGCCGGCCAGCTCACCGAGACGGCGATCAAGGGCATCAAGCTCGAATTCGAGGGCAATGTCGCCAATCTCAACATCAAGCCGATGATCTCGGCCGCCATCAATGGCGTGCTGAAGCCCTCGCTGGGCGATATCAACATGGTCTCGGCGCCCCAGATCGCCAAGGATCGCGGCATCACCGTCGAAACCACTACCCGCGATCAGCAGGGCGCCTATGAGGGCTATATCCGGCTGACCGTCACCACCGAGCGTCAGGAGCGTGGCGTTGCCGGCACGCTCTTCGCCAACGGCAAGTCGCGCATCATCCAGGTCAAGAACATCAACATGGAAGCCGAATTGACGCCGTCCATGCTCTATGTGACCAATGAGGACAAGCCGGGCCATATCGGCCGTCTCGGCACGCTCCTGGGCAAGCTTGGCATCAATATCGCCAACTTCAACCTGGGCCGCGCCGAAGTAGGCGGCGACGCCATCGCGCTCGTCTCCATCGACGGCACGCTGACCGATCCCCAGCTGGCCGAAATCGCCGCGCTGGAAGGCGTCAAGCAGGCCAAGTCGCTGCGGTTCTAGAACTGGCTATTGTTGAAAGCGAAAGGCCGGCCCAGTGGGGTCGGCCTTTTCATCCCGCGGAAGACGTTGCCGACACTAGGCGCCGGCAGAGATTTTTCGTCGCGCCGCCCACTCTGCCAGTACGATGCCGCTGATGATGATCGCGGCGGCTAGGTAGTGGTAGAGTTCGAGCCGCTCCCCCAGGATGATCACCGAGCCCAGCGTCCCGAAAACCGGGATGAGATTGTGGCTGGGCGCGGCGCGGTTGGCGCCGACCAGTTCGACGCCGCGGGCATAGGAGACCTGGCTGAACATGGAGGGGAAGATCGCCACATAGGCGATGACGGCCCAGACGGTGGGCGACATATGGGCCAGCGACGTGACCTTGCCCAGTCCGCCACCGGAAAAGGCCAGCATGATGACGCCGGTCACGGCCGCGCCGAAAAAGGACACCGCCATGAAGCTCATGATGTGCATTTTCGGCCGGAAACGCAGACCCAGTGTATAGCCTGTATAGGCGAGGCAGGCGAGGATCACGAAGCCGTCGCCGATATTGACGTCGAGCGTCAAAAGGCGTGTCGGGTCGCCATGGGTGGCAGTGAGGATGACGCCAGATATGGCTAGCAGCACGCCCAGGATCTGGATCAGCCGCGCCCGCACGCGGAAGACGATGAAGTTGGCGCCCAGAATCAGCATGGGCAGCGAGGCCTGCTCGATGGCCGAGTTGACCGCGGTGGTCATGGTCAGCCCGATATAGAGAAACACGTTGAACAGGGCATAGCCCACAGCGCCATAGACCATCAGCACCAGCCAGTGCCGGCGCACGACTTCCCAGTCGTCTTGCAGGTGGCGCCAGGCAAAGGGCAGGATGACCGCGGTGGCCAGCACGCAGCGGCTGGCCAGCAGCAGGACGGGGTCGATTTCCCCGACCACCAGCTTGGCCGCCACAACATTACCACCCCAGAACAGGGGAGCCAGAATCAACAGCAGGTAGGGCTGGTCGAGCAGTCGGGCGGATATGCCGCGATTTTGGGTCTCTAGCGGCTTTGTCATCGTCTTCAGGGTGATGTAAGGACAATCGGACTTAGCAGTTATTCGGCCATCCGCAAAATTCAACCAAAGGTGGCCGGGGGGACGGACGTCCAAGTGGAGAAGGGGTGCGGTCGGGACGACCCTGCCCTTCATGTCGCGCCTATCCTGGAGAAGGAATTTCTATGGCTAATGTGGTTGTCGTCGGCTCGCAGTGGGGCGACGAGGGCAAGGGCAAGATCGTCGACTGGCTTTCCGAGCGCGCGGATGTCGTGGTGCGCTATCACGGCGGCCACAATGCCGGCCACACGCTGGTCATCGACGGGGTGAGCTACAAGCTGGCGCTGCTGCCTTCAGGGCTGGTGCAGGGCAAGCTCTCGGTCATCGGCAATGGCGTCGTCGTCGATCCGCATCATTTTGTCGTGGAAATGGAAAAGCTGCGCGGGCAGGGGGTCAAGATCACCCCCGAAGTGCTGCGCATCGCCGACAATGCGCCGCTGATCCTGTCGCTGCACCGCGAACTCGATGCTATCCGCGAGGACTCCAATTCCGGCCTCAAGATCGGTACCACCAAGCGCGGCATCGGCCCGGCCTATGAGGACAAGGTGGGCCGCCGCGCCATCCGCCTGATCGACCTCAGCGAGCCCGATACGCTGATGCTGAAGATCGAGCGGCTGCTCAACCACCACAATGCGCTGCGCCGCGGCATGGGCCTGGTCGAGATCGAGCCGCAGAAGATCTATGACGAACTGACCGAAGTCGCCGCCGAAATCCTGCCCTTCATGGACCAGGTCTGGAAGGTGCTGGACGATCGGCGCAAGGCCGGCGCGCGCATCCTGTTCGAAGGCGCCCAGGGCGCCCTGCTGGACAATGACCACGGTACCTATCCCTTCGTTACCTCGTCCAACACGGTGGCGGGGCAGGCGGCGGCCGGTTCGGGCCTTGGCCCCACGGCAATCGGCTATGTGCTGGGCATCACCAAGGCCTATACGACCCGCGTCGGCGAAGGTCCGTTCCCCTGCGAGCTCGATGACGAAGTGGGCAGGCACCTGGCCACGGTCGGCCGCGAGGTCGGCGTCAATACCGGCCGGCCGCGCCGCTGCGGCTGGTTCGATGCCGTGCTTGTGCGTCAGACGGTCAAGACGTCGGGTATTTCGGGAATCGCGCTGACCAAGCTGGACGTGCTCGACGGCCTCAAGGAGATCAAGGTCTGCGTCGGCTATGAGCTCGATGGATCACGGATAGATTATTTGCCTGCCTCAATGGGAGCACAAGCCCGCGTTAAGCCGATCTACGAGACGCTGGAAGGCTGGTCGGAAACCACTGCAGGCGCCCGGAGCTGGGCCGATCTGCCGGCCCAGGCGGTCAAATATGTCCGGTATATCGAAGAGCAGATTGGGGCGCCGGTGGCCATGCTGTCGACGAGCCCGGAACGGGTCGATACCATCCTTGTCCATGACCCATTCCAAGACTGAGTTTTTTTGTTACAACGTGTCGCTGCAATTGTGAGTACCAACTAACCAATGGCGGACTACAAGGAGCTGTTGCGCCGCGCTATCACGGCGCTGCCGGAGAACAATGGGGCGGCCCGCCGGGCCGTCTACGAGAAGGCGCGTTCGGCCCTGGTCGGACAGCTTCGCGCCATCACGCCCCCCTTGCCCGCCCGCGACATCACCCAGCACCGCCTGCAGCTCGAAGATTGCATCCGCCAGGTCGAGCAGGAAGCCAGCGAAGCCGTCATCATGCTGGGGCGCGAAAACGCCCCGGCATCCCGTGCCGCTGCCGAGCCGGCAACGCCTGTTGAGGCGGCACCGGCTCCCGCGGCCGAGGCACCCAAGCCTGCGCCGGTCGTGGCCGAGGCGCCCAAGCCCGTCGAGCCGCCTGCCAAGCCGGAACCCAAATCGGAAGCCAAGCCGGACGCGCCCGGCGCGACGTCGATCGAAGACATCATTGCCGAAGCGTCGGCGACTTCAGGCGCCGACGTGAAACCGGTCGAAGCCGAAGAGCCTGAAGCCCAGGCGGAACGGGCAGTCGAGCCGGAAACCAAGGTCGAGGACAAGCCGGAGCCACGTCCAGTGGCGACCATTGTGGGCCGCGTGCACGCGCCCAAGGTCGGCCCTACCTCCAATGTCCGCCCGCTCGAAGCCCCGCTCAAGGGGCCGAGTTTCGAGCCGCGGCGCGATGCCATTCCGCTGGCGGCCAATTCGACCAGTGAGCCGTTGCGCGCCAGCGGCCGGATCGAACCCTCCATAGGCACCCATGCAGTGGCCCGCCAGCAGGCGACCGTACCGGCCGAGGTTATCGAGCCCGTTCCGGTGGAAGCGGCGCTCTCCGCCGTCCGCGAGGTCGATGTCGAGCCCGATGCGAGCGCGGCGCAGGATGTCATCGAGCGCGCCATCGAAGTGCTGGACCGCGAAGCGCGTGGCGAGCCGGCGCCGACCCTGCCCGATCCGGCCGCCCCGCTGCCGGCCGCTGCGCGTGCCGAAGAAAGCGACGATGCCGGCTTCGCCAATGCGCCCGCCCAGCGCGGTGGCGCAGGGCTCACCATTTTCCTCGTGGTCTTCGCCATCCTGCTTGCCGGTGTCGGTGGTGCGGGCTTCTGGGCATGGCGCGAGGGCTATGTCGATCTCGACCAGTTGTTCGGTCAGGCTCCGGCCCCGGTGACCGAGACGGCCGTGACCACGCCGGCCACGCCGACGCTCGACCCGGTGCCGTTGCCCGAAACGGCCGATGGCGTCGCGGCCGGGCCGGGCAATACCACGCCCGCGACCGGCAATGACCAGGCAAGCGCCGAACTCAGCGGCTTGCAGATCGAGGACCGGTTGGAGCCGACGCCGGAACCGGTCGTGCCGACCGGCAATGAAACGGTGCTGCCCGATGTCAATTCGGGCGAGGTCAAGACCGAGGAGCGCCTTCCGGGCGAGGAAGCCCTGGCGGCCGCCGATCCCGCCGCCTCGGTCGATCCGGCCGTGCTCGCCGGCAGCCAGTCGCTGCTGCTCGAAGCCAGCCAGGACGGTACATCGGGCGCCGTTCCCTTCTCGGGCACGGTGGAGTGGAGTGAAGGCGTGGATGAACTCGGTCTGCCAACCCTGGTCGGCGCGGCCAGCATTCCGGCGCGCAATCTGGGCGTGGACATCACCATCCGCAAGAACTCCGATCCCAGCCTGCCGGCCAGCCACCTGATGGAAGTCGACTTCAAGGTGAGCGACACCTTTATCGGCGGCAATATTTCCACGCTGCCGGGCGTGCTGCTCAAGGATGAGGAACTGGTGCCGGGCACGGCCCTGGTCGGCGCCTCGGCGCGCGTGGTGGGCAATTCCTTCCTCTTCGCGCTCAGCGCCACCCCGGCCGACGCCGCGACCAATACCGACCTCTTGGAAAACCGCCGCTGGATGGATTTGGCCGTGGTCTATGGCACGGGCCGCAACGCCATCATCACCCTCGAAAAGGATGAGACGGCGCAGGCCTTGTTCGAAAAGGTGTTCACCACCTGGGCTGAGTAGGGGATAGCCCCTAAACAGCCCGCAGCCGCCCTTCCGCCAGCAGATATTTCCGCTTCGCCAATGCCTCGACATCGTCGGCATGGTGGCTGACCAATATTGTGTGCCAGCCGTGGCGGATGGTCAGTTCGCGCACCAGGTCGCGCACGGCGAGCCGCGTCTCGTCGTCCAGCGCCGAAAAGGGTTCGTCCAGCAACAGGACCGGCCGGGCACGCAGCAGCGTGCGGGCCAAAGCAACGCGCTGTTTCTGCCCTCCGCTCAGCGTGCCGGCCGATTGTTCGCCGATCCCGTGGAGCCCCACTTCGTTCAGTGCTTCGTCGATCTGACGCCGGGCCTCATCCTTGGTCGTGCCCGCGGGCAGGCCGAGTGCGACATTCTTTGCGGCGCTCAGATGCTCAAACAGGCTTTCCGATTGCAGCAGCAGCGAGACCGGTCGTGCCTCGGGCGGCAGCGGCAGCAGGTCCTGGCCGTTCAGCGTGATGCTGCCTCCGCTCGGGGTCAGGAACCCCGCCAGCAGGTCGAGCAGGGTCGATTTGCCCGAGCCGCTGGGGCCTGAAATGGCGGTCACCTCGCCCTCATGGGCTTCCATGGCGAACCGATAGGGCGTCCCCTGGCCGGGATGGGCAAAGGTCAGGTTCTCAACGCGCAGCATCGGCAATCCTTTCGAAGAGACGCGGCAGGCCGACAAAGGCGATTATCGTGCCGATCAGCAGGATGGCGGCAATGGCCGCTGCGTCATTGCCGCGATACGAGCCCAGCGCCCGGAACATCATCAGCGGCAGGGTCTGGAAATCCTGCGTGCCGAACAGGGCGATGACGCCGAGATCTCCCAATGAGAAGCAGAAGGCCAGAGCCAGCATGACGCCGATATCCCGCCCGAGCAGGGGATATTCGACGGCAACGAATTGCCGCCAGCCCGAGAGCCCGAGCGAGCGGATCAGCTTGCCCCGGCTGCGGGCGATTGCCTCCAGCGGCGGTCCGAGGGTTGCCATGGCGAAGGGCAGGGCCAGCAGGCTGTTGGCCAGGATGACGACATAGGGCGCCGCCAGGGATGGCGCGAGACCGAGCTGGCGTACCAGCAGGAAAAAGCCCAGCGACAGCACCACCGCGGGCACGGCGAGATAGGCGAAGGCGGGCATGCCCAGCAGCGTGCGGAACAGGCCATTGTCCGTCGCGCCGCGACCCAAGGCCAGCAGCAGGGAGAGAGCGAGCGTCAGCAAAGCCGAGGCCGTGCCGATGACGAGGCTGCTCACGCTTGCCCACCAGAAGGCCGGTTGCGCCAGGACGCGGGTGATGCCGGCACCCAACCCGTCTATCAGCACCGACAGCAGTGGCAGCACGAAGCCGATGGTGCAGAGCGCCAGCACGAGCGCCTGCAACAGCCGGGCAGGGCCTCGGTCGCGCCAGCGCGGCGCGGCGGAAGCGCCGAAGCTGGTCGGGATGGGCGCCAGCGCCGAGGCCGCGAGGATGACCAGCGAGCAGACCGCAATCTGCGTGGCGGCAAGGCGCACTGCGCCGGTTAGGTCGAAGTCCTGCCGTACGGCGGCATAGATGGCCACTTCCAGCGTCTGGTTGGCCGGGCCGCCGCCCAGCATCAGCACGATGGGGAAGCTGGTAAAGGCGAGGAGGAAAATGATCGCCGCCAGCCCAGGTACCGTGCCGCGCAAAGCCGGCCAGTCGATGATGGCAAAGCGCTGCCAGGCGGAAAGGCCCAGCGATTGACCGGTCTTGAGCCTTGCGGCCGGGATGGCGTCGAGCCGCGCCAGCATGATGCGCGCGGCAAAGGCCCCGTCGAGCACGACATGGGCAAAGAGAATGCCTGAGAGCCCGAAGGCCGGATTGCCGATGGAAAGGCCGAACAGCGCCTCGCTCACCTGGTTGATCCAGCCATTGCGCCCCCAGATGGAGAGCAGGCCGAAGGCCACCACCATGCCGGGAGTGACGATGGCCGAGGCGAACAGACCCACGACGAGATCGCGCCCCGGAAAGCGCAGCCGGTTGAGCGCCCAGGCCAGCGCCATGCCCACGGCTATGGACAGCACGGTGGTCAGCGCCGCCTGGATGGACGTCATGCGCAGCAGGTGGGCAATATCGATGCGCGATGCGCTGCCTTCGCTACCGGTCGCAGCGGCGAGGATGGCCCAGAGGACGAGGGCGATGAGGATGGCGATTGCGGCGGCCAGGGTAGTGGCGGCCGCAATGCGCAATGGACGGTGGGGCAGGGTCAGCATGGCTCCACCCAATGGCCGGTGGCCAAACAACCCCCATCCTTGGTTCCTCCCCACAAGGGGGAGGGAGACGCCTGGCCAACCATCGCGGCACAGATGGCGTTCTTGCGCCGGACAGGCTTCCCTCCCCCTTGTGGGGAGGGAGTGAGGGTGGGGGTTCTCACAACCACCTCGCCTACTGCACCGCCGCCAGCATCTCGTCGATCCAGCGCTGGCTGTTGGCCGCGATTTCCTCGTCGCTGAGCACCAGCGTCTTTTCCGGCTGCGGCAGGGTGGCGAAGGCCGGGTCGAGATCGGCACCCAGGTCGATGACCGGGAACATCCAGTTGGTGGTGGGGATCACCTTCTGCCCATCAGCCGAAGCGAGATAGGCGAGGAACTGCTTGGCCAGTTCCTGGTGCTCGGACGACTTGAGGACACCGGCCACCTCGGTCTGGGCCAGGTGGCCCTCCTCGAACAGGGCGGCGTGGATCGTGTCGTCACCCTCGGCGATGATGTGATAGGCCGGCGAAGTGGAGTAGCTCAGCGCCATGTCCGCTTCGCCCTCGAGGAAGAGGTTGTAGCTTTCGCTCCACTCTCTGGTGACTGTCAGAATATGCGGCTTGAGGCCGGCCCAGATTTCGGGCGCGCGATCGCCATAGGCGGCGGCGATCCACAGGACCAGGCCCAGGCCCGGCGTGGCCGAGCGCGGGTCCTGCACCACGATTTTGAAGTCGTCGGGCAGGGCGATCAGCTCCTCGAAGCTCTTGGGCGGCGTTGTCACCGTGACGGTGTCATAGACGAAGGCGAAATGGGCATAGTCGAAGGGCACGAATTGCGCGTCGGTCCATTCGGTGGGCAGGTTCAGGCCCGCGAGATCAAGCCCGTGGTCGGCAAACAGACCCGTGGCCCGGGCCTCGCCCGCAATAGCGGTGTCGAGGCCGACGATGATATCGGCCTCGGTCGTGTCGCCTTCGAGCTGCACGCGGCGCAGGGTGCCGATGGAGCTGTCGGCTGCGATCCATTCGACGATACAACCGCAGGTGGCTTCGAAGCCTGCCTTGAGGCCGGGGCCTGGACCCCATTCAGCGGCGAAGCCGTCATAGGTATAGATTTTGAGGATCGGCACTTCTTCGGCGAAGGCCGGTGCAGCGAACAGTCCTGTTAGGACCGCAAGCGCCAGACGGGCGGATTTGACCATGGGTCATCCCTTCGTGTGGTTGCGGTCATGAGTGAAGGGACAAGTGTCAATGGTGAGGACGACGAGACGCCCTTGCCATCTCGAACTTCCTCCGCCAGCATGACCTGGTTCAGGTTCAATGGGTAACTCTCAGCTCCGGTTTCCCGGAACACCCCAGCGAGACGCCCCACACTTAATGAGAGCTTTGTGACAGTGCAAGACACTTCCGTGCCAGGGACGGATGCGCCAATGGTCGTATTCGACAGCCCCATGGCCATTGTCGGCGGCGGTGCCGTCGATCCGGCGCTGCTCCGCGAACTTGCGGAGCGTGGCGTGGCCCTGGTCGGCGCCGATGGCGGAGCCGATGCCATTGGCGATGCCGGCCTCATGCCGGCGGCAATCATCGGCGACCTCGATTCGCTCAGCGACCGGACGATGTGGGAGACACGCACCAACGTCATCCATATTCCCGAGCAGATCACCACCGATTTCCAGAAGGCGCTCTATTCCACCCAGGCGCCGGTAACGCTGGCGCTGGGCATGACGGGCAAGCGGCTTGATCACACGCTGGCGGCCCTCAGCGCCGTGCTGCAATACGCGCCGATGCGCAGGCTGCTGCTGGTGGACGAGGTGGATGTGGCACTGGCCGTGGTGGGGTCGATCCGCTTTGAAGCGGGACCGCGCGAGCGGGTTTCGATCCACCCACTGCTGCCGATCAGCTTCGTGTCATCCACGGGTCTCTACTATCCGATGGATGGCCTGCTGCTGGAGCCCGGCGGGCTGATCGGCACGTCCAACGAGGGGACGGGCGGACCGGTGGAAGTAGTGCCGGCCGATGACACGCCGTGGCTGCTGATCCTGGGCAGGGAGCGGCTGTGGGATCTGGTTGCAGCAAAAAAACTCGATGTCATCCCGGCCTTGAGCCGGGATCCATCCTGAGATAGTTGAACGCATTCAATGGCTTAATTGAGCGACCTTGCGGCCGTGGCTCGATCTCAGGATGGACCCCGGCTCAAGGCCGGGGTGACACCGTGGGTAAATGCACAAAAAAGGCGGGCCAAAGCCCGCCTTCCGCATTCTTTCTGTCCGCTTAGCTGGCGCGGGCCGCTTCCTTCACCGCGTCCTGCACCTTTTCGAAGGCGCGGACTTCGATCTGGCGGATGCGTTCGCGGCTGACGTCATATTGCTGGGCCAGCTCTTCGAGCGTGGCCGGATTGTCCTGCAGGCGGCGGGCCTGAAAAATGGCGCGTTCGCGGTCGTTGAGGACATCCATGGCATTGGTCAAAAGACCCATGCGCTCGGTGTATTCCTCGCTTTCGCCCAGCGCCGTCTCCTGGCTCGGCGTGTCGTCCACCAGCCAGTCCTGCCATTCCGACGAGCCTTCGTCGGCCCGCATGGGCGAATTGAGCGATGCGTCGCCGCTGAGGCGCGCATTCATCGAGATCACGTCATCCTCGCTTACCTTGAGCGTGGTGGCGATCTGCTTGATCTGGTCGGGATGGAGCGAGCCATCATCCAGCGCGGCGATCTGGCCCTTCACCTTGCGCAGGTTGAAGAACAGGCGCTTCTGTGCGGCAGTGGTGCCGATCTTCACGAGGCTCCAGCTGCGCAGCACATATTCCTGGATGGCAGCGCGAATCCACCACATCGCATAGGTGGCCAGCCGGAAGCCCTTTTCGGGCTCGAAGCGTTTCACCGCATGCATCAGGCCCACATTGCCTTCCGAGATGACCTCGGAAATGGGCAGGCCATAGCCGCGATAGCCCATGGCGATCTTGGCCACGAGCCTGAGATGGCTGGTAATGAGTTTCTGGGCCGCGCCGGGATCCTGGTGCTCCTTGTAGCGCTTGGCCAGCATGTATTCTTCATCCGGTTCCAGCATGGGGAACTTGCGGATTTCCTGAAGATAGCGGCTCAAGCCCCCTTCGGTGGAGAGGACAGGAAGATTGGTCTGGGCCATGGACGCACCCCTTTCTGGTTCCCCCGCATGGCGCGGGCGGACATGAGTCCGCGATGACCATTCGGCCCATCGTCAGACTACGATGGATATATAGGCGGCAATTTGGCGATTGTAAGGGTCGTGAATCCTTACAAATGCGAAATGTTGGCGAAAGGTTCCTTCTTCACCTCTCCCTCAGGGGGAGAGGTCGGCCGCAGGCCGGGTGAGGAGGCCTTTGCTGGGCTCAGCGCTTGGGAAAGGCCCCCTTACCCGCCTTGCTTCGCAAGTCGACCTCTCCCCCAAGGGAGAGGTAAGTAGGCTACCGTGCAAATGCCTTGTCATATCCTTCGAGCGCATCTTCCAGCGCCTGCAGGTCGGGTGGGAGCGGGGCCTCGAAGAGCATTTCCTCGCCCGTTACCGGGTGCTCGAAGCCCAGTTCGGCGGCATGCAGGGCCTGTCGCCCCAGCGCCTGGATGGGTGCCACGACATCCGGCGGCAGCCGGTTGATCTTGGTGGCGAAGCCCGAGGCATAGACCGCGTCGGCCACCAGCGGATGGCCGATATGGGCCATATGCACGCGGATCTGGTGGGTACGGCCGGTTTCGAGGTGGCACTGCACGCGGGTAATGTCCCAGCCCTCGCCACCGAAGCGGGCTTCCACGAAATAGTGAGTGATGGCCTCGCGCCCATCCTTGCGCACGGCTTGTTTTAGCCGGTTGTTCTGGTCGCGACCCAGCGGCGCGTCCACCGTGCCCTTGCCAGTCTCGGTCATGCCCCAGACGAAGGCGATATAGGCGCGATGCAGCGGCCCGGTACGGCCATGGTCGGCAAATTGCTCGGAAAGGTGCCGGTGCGCTGTCTCGGTCTTGGCGGCTACCATGACGCCCGATGTGTCACGGTCGAGCCGATGCACGATGCCCGGCCGTTTCACCCCGCCAATGCCGACCAGGCTATCGCCGCAATGGTAGAGCAGGGCATTGACCAGCGTGCCGTCGGGCGAGCCCGGAGCAGGGTGCACCACCATGCCCACGGGCTTGTTCACGACGATCAGCTGGTCGTCTTCATAGAGAATGTCGAGCGGGATGTTTTCCGGATGCGGTTCGGCATCTTCGGGGGGCGGGGCGAGAAGGGTGATTGTCTCGCCCGCGCTAAGCCGGTATTTGGGCTCGCTGACGGTCCTGCCGTCCACGCTGACCATGCCCGCCAGGATCAGGTCCTTGATGCGGTTGCGGCTCAGCGCAGTATGGACCCTGGCCAGGGTGGCATCGAGCCGCCCGCCGGCCATGTCGGCCTCGACGACGACTTCGACTTCCTCGCCCTCGAACTCAGTAACGGTATT
Source organism: uncultured Devosia sp. (assembly GCA_966192215.1). Taxonomy (GTDB): domain Bacteria; phylum Pseudomonadota; class Alphaproteobacteria; order Rhizobiales; family Devosiaceae; genus Devosia. The sequence continues at coordinate 25,234 of CBIGSA010000007.1, forward strand.
TTCGACCATGAGCGATCCTGATCAGACTGGACAGAAGCCCGATGCGCCACTGACGCCGGAAGCTCTTGCCATAATGGCGAAAGCGCGCCGGTCGTTCGCGATCTCGATCGGCGTGCTGTTGCTGGGCTTTATGGCGATTGGCTTCGCCCTTGTCTATCGCGCCATGCGCGACACCCCGCCGCCATCAGTGGCCGAAAGCGTGACCCTGCCTGCCGGCGCCGAAGTGGTGTCGGCTCTGGTCAGCGATGGCGCCATCAACGTGACGTACACAGTGGACGGGGTGACGACCCTGGCGCTGTTCGACCAGGCGACGGGGGAATTGACGCGGGCAGTGGTGATCGGGGAGTAGGTGCCACGCCCTCGTGGTTCGAGGCGCTGAAGAAGCGCACCTCACCATGAGGGCTACTTGAACCTCAGCGCTCCCAATAGCCTCATGGTGAGGCGGGAGCGCAGCGACCCTCGAACCACGAGGCGTGGCGCAATGCCTACCGCCCCTGAATTTCCCTGAGCGCCGCCATGCGGTCCGTCACCGAGCCGCCCTTGCGCTCGCCCTTGGCCGGTTTCACCGGCAGGGCGTCCACGCCTTCTCCGTCATCGGCAAAGCGCTGCACGCGGTCGAACAGGCTTTCCTCGGTGCTGTCGACAACAGGAGTTTCGTTGTCGACAGCATAGACCAGCCGGCTGACGCTGGCGGCGATGTCGTTGAGCTTTTCGCGCAGATAGGCCTCTTCCAGCCGCTCGGTGTCCCAGTCCGCCAGGATGGTGGACTCGACGCTGCTCACCTTCTTGCGCAGAGCCTCGACCTCGGCCTCAAGGCTCAGCTTGTCGGCCAGCAATTGTTCGGCCCGGCCCTCGGATTGCTCCACGACCTGGCTGGTTTCGGCGAGCAGAGCATTGAGCCGGTTTTCGGCGCTGGCAATGCGCGCCTCGGCGGCGACAAGGTTTTCGGCGTCGGCGGCCTTCTTGTCGTCCCGGCTGGCCAGGGCCTCGCGCATCTGGGCGATGGCCGCGGTGGCCTCGGCGCCGCGGCGGTCCGAGCTTTCGAGCCGGCTGATCAGACTCTTGGCCTGGTCTTCGAGGAAGCTGGCGCGCTTGCGCTCGATGGCCAGTGCGGTAGTCAGGCGATCCACATCCTCGTCATAGTCGCCGCTCAGCGGCGTGCCGTCGGGGGCGGTACCGCGCGGCAGGCCGCCGCGCAGGCTGTCGCGCAGGGTGCTGATTTCGCCGCTGCGCGTTTCCAGTTCGCGGTCGCGCATGCGCAGACGTTGCGCCAGGTCGGTGCCCTCGCGCTCGAGTTCGGCAACCCGGTTGCGCAGATCGGCCTCGCGCTGCTCCAGTTCCTTGACGACCAGCAGGTGCTGGTCGCGCTCGGCTTTGAGCATGCCGAGATCGGCACGCTTCTGGTTGACGTCGCCAAGCTGCTCGGCCAGCCGCTTGCGCAATGTCTCCACATTCATTTCCAGCCGGCGGGTGGAGAGGGCGAATTCGGCGCGCAACTGGTCCTTGTCGGCGCGGAATTCGGCCATGGTGATGGGGGTGGCGGCCTCGATGCGGCGCTTGGTGAGGCGCACAGCGCGCTTCCACACGGCCGGCAGGATGATCAGCGAGATCAGGCCGGCCACCAGCAGGCCCAGCGCGAAATACATGATGTTCTCGATGACCATCGGCCAAACTCCAGACCGCATCGGCAGGCAATACGGGCATTTCCTTATCCGGCAGAGGCAGCGTCGCCGCTACATTTGCCAGCGATTAACCCTAACGGGTTTGGCGCGGCCCGTCACGCCGCTGCCGGGACGAATGAAAGTTTTGATAGCTGCCCCCGGAAAAGCAAAACCCGCGCCGGAGGCGCGGGTTGCGTCTTGGGCCGCGTCTGCTGGATCAGAACGGGTTCCAGGTCGGCTCGTTGGTGAATTTGAGATAGCCGATATTGATGCCCAGGCGCGCGCCGACGCCGGAGCGGATGGGCACCATGACGATGTTGGAGCGCTTGATGACGGTCATGCCGAAGCCGCCCACGATATAGGCCGAGCCATCGACGCCCACAAAGCGGCCCAGTACGTCCTGGATCTGGTTGAGGTTGTAGACCAGCATCATGACCTTGGAGCCGTCGCCGCCCACGTCGAATCCCACCGAGGGGCCCTGCCAGTAGACGTTATATTCGCCGGCATTGCGGGTGTAGAGCACGCCCTCGCCGTAGCGGGCGCCGGCAAACAGGGCGCCGCCGGCATCCTCGCCCAGGATATAGCCATTGGGCAGGCCGAACTGGCTCACCGCGCGCTCCACCAGCGAGGCCAGGCCCTGGCTTGCCGAGCCGAAAAAGGCCTTGCCGCTTTCGATCAGGTCCTCGCCAGCATAGGTGTCGCTGAGCGATCCCTGGGCAAAGGCCGCCGGTACGGGTGCCATCAGGGCGGCGATGAGGGCAACAAGGAGGGCAAGACGCTTGATCATCGAATTCTCCCGGAGACAGGCAGGGGCCGGCGGTTACGGAGTCGTTAAGGCTTGAACCGTAGTTTTGGACCGCAGACTTTGGTCGTCGGCGTGCCGATCATTGGGGCAATGATGAAGCAAACCTCTAAACAAATCTTAACCATGCTCGCCTTTGTTTTGCCGCTATTGGGCATGGTTTGCCTCGCGGTTCTGCCGGCCCGCGCGCAATCGGTGGTGACCCTCTATGTCACCGATCCGCTGACCGGGATCGGCATCTACGGCATGGACCCGGTGAGCTATTTCACCGAGCCCGAACCGCTGCAGGGTCGCGGTGACTTCGAATATATCTGGCAGAATGTGCCCTGGCATTTCGCCAATGCCGCCAATCGCGACATCTTCAAGGGCGCGCCCGAAATCTACGCGCCCCAATTCGGTGGCCATGGCGCCATGGGCATGGCACGCGGCTATGTGTCGGACAGCAATCCGGCCATCTATATCGTCTTCAAGCAGCGGCTCTACTTCTTCTATTCGGCCGCCAATCGCGAAGCTTTCCTGCTGGCCCCCGATGCGGCCGCCATCGCCGCCGAGGCCAACTGGGCGGAATTGTCGAAGAACCTGTCGATCCGGTAGGCCTTCCGCCAGCGTGGTGAAAGCCCGATGTTTTCATGTCCACTTTACCGGTCAGCCTCTAATGTCGGCAGAACTGATTCTTAGGAGACCCGGCGGATGGACATTATCGAGCTCAAGGCAACCGATCTCGCGGCCATGTTGTGCTCCAGGGTCTGTCATGACCTGATCAATCCCATCGGGGCGATCGGAAATGGGCTCGAAGTGCTCGGCGATCCCGCCCAGGCCGAAATGGCCGAGGGTGCGCGCGACCTCATCGCCAGCGCCGCCAGGCAGAGCCGCGCCAAGCTCGAATTCGCGCGCCTGGCCTATGGCGCTTCCTCGACTTCGGGTACCGATATCGACACGCGCGAATGCGAGCGCGTGGCACGCATCCTGTTCGAAATCGAAAAGGCCGACCTCGACTGGCAGGTGCCGCTGATCCTCTTGCCCAAGCACAAGGCCAAGCTCTTCATGAACCTGCTGCTCATCGCCGCCATGTCGGTGCCGCGTGGCGGGATAGTGACCGCGTCGATATCAGGCGATGCCGGCAGCGAGAAGTTCGAGTTCACCTCCAAAAGCGACCCCGAAAAGCGCCAGAAGACGCTGGTGCCGTCAGGTTCGGCCGGCCTGCTTGCCGGCACGCCCGAGGAAGGCTTTGTCGATGCGCGGGGCATCCAGCCCTTCTATACGGGGCTGCTGGCCCGCATGACCGATATGGACGTCGATATCGGGCTGGAAAACGAGATGTTCTTCCTCACCGCAAAGCCCAAACCGGCCGCGGCATGATTCACACTTAAACCGCGTCAATGCTAGCAGTCTGCTAACCAATTCCTAGGAAGTGCGACCGCATAATCGGGGCGAGCGTTTGCCTCTGCGGAGCCCTTTGGCGATGAAATCCTGCCTGATCGTCGATGATTCGAGCGTGGTGCGGAAAGTCGCGCGCCGTATCCTCGAAGACATGGACTACATCGTCGAGGAAGCCGAAGACGGGCAGGACGCCTTCGACAAATGCCGCCAGGAAATGCCGGACGCTATCCTGCTCGACTGGAACATGCCCATTATGAGCGGGCTGGAATTCCTAAAACTGCTAAGGGCTTACGTGGGCGGCGAGAAGCCGCACGTGGTCTATTGCACGGTTGAAAACGACATCGGCGCCA
>CBIGSA010000008.1:0-28318 GCA_966192215.1 uncultured Devosia sp.
GGCTACGCCAACGGGCGGGCCGACCTCAAAGCCGATACCAATATCGACGAATCGGGGCGCGCGGAGGCCAAGAGCGCAACCGACGTCAGCGCCATCGTGGACCTCACGGGCAAGCGGGAGGGGCGGGCGCATCGGGCCTATCCCAATACCAACCTCATCGTCAGCAAAACCATCGTGCCGCAATTGCGGGGCGACATTCCTGTCGGCACGACGTTGCTGGTGACGGCGGCCATGGCACTGCCCGCCGGGGCGGAGGCCGAGGCGGCGCTGAGCCAGGTGCCGCATGCGCCCGACATGGCGGCGCTCGAGGCCATGTTTGCCCGCGAGGGCGTCGATGTCAGCGCCATAATGGTGCCGGAGCGGTTCTGATGGTGCCCAAACTCGCCTTCGCCATGGCGGCGGACAAGACCAGGCATGTCTTCGACGACGAGGCGCTGTCGCGGCTGGGGCGGAGCTGCGACATCGTGCGCGCCGCGCCGCTGGAGGAATTTTCCAGCGCCGAGGCGCGGGCCGTGCTCGGGGAGATCGATATTCTCATCACCGGCTGGGGCTGCCCCATGGTGACGGCTGAGGTGGTAAAGGCCGCGCCGAGGCTCAAGTTGATCGCGCATGCGGCCGGGACGGTGAAATTCACGCTGGATCCAGCCGTGTATGCGGCGGGCATCAGGGTCACCCATGCGGCCGACGCCAATGCTGTGCCGGTGGCCGAATATACGCTGGCCTCGATCATCTTCGCCAACAAGCGCGTGTTCGAACTGCGCGACCGCTACCGGGCCGATCCCGGCCGGCGCAGCAGCTACGCGCTGATGGACGAGCCGATCGGCAATTATCACCGCACGGTCGGACTGGTGGGTGCGTCGCGCATCGGGCGCAAGGTGGCGCGGATGCTTGCCGGATTCGACTTTACCGTGCTGCTCAGCGATCCCTTCGTGAAGCCGGGCGATCCGGTATTGGATGGGGCTGAACTTGTCGATCTCGATACGCTGATGGCGCGCTCGGACGTGGTGTCGATCCACGCGCCGTCGCTGCCGGCGACGCGGGCGATGATCGGGGCGAAACAGCTCGGGCTGATGAAGGACGGCGCGGCCTTCATCAATACGGCGCGTGGCGCGCTGATCGACGAGGCCGCGCTGATCGCCGAACTGCAATCGGGGCGCATCCATGCGGTGATCGATGTGACCGACCCCGAGATTCCCGAGCGTGGCTCGCCGCTCTATAGTCTGCCTAATGTGTTCCTGACCCCGCATGTGGCAGGGGCGGTGGGCACCGAAAGGCTGCGGCTAGGGCAGATGGCCATCGAGGAAGTGGAGCGGTTCGTGGCCGGCGCGCCGATGGAATTCGAGATCGAGCCGGCGTTGCTGGAGCGATTGGCCTAGGTGGAAGAAGACCGTGGATAGCTACCAGACGCCAGAGCAGATCGATCACGAAGCTCGCCTGCAATTCCTGACCTGGGACAGGACCGCGGAGGACATCGATGCCCCGGCACATCGGGCGCGGCTGGCGCACCTTGCCGGCATGGCCGGAGCCAGCTTCCACCCCACGGCCTATGTGGCGGCGGAAGCGGCGATTTTCACCACGCATCTGGTGCTCGGCGAGCAAAGCTGGATCGCCGGGCATGCGCTGGTGCGGGGCGATGTGGAATTCGGCGCCCATTGCACGGTCAATCCCTATGCGATGATTTCGGGCAAAGTGCGCTGTGGCGACGGCGTGCGGATTGCCAGCCATGTGTCGATCGTGGGCTTCAACCACGGGTTCGACGATCCCAGTGTGCCCATCCACACGCAAAAGCACGAGAGCCTGGGCATTGCCATCGGCGACGATGTGTGGATCGGCGCGAATGCGGTGGTGCTCGATGGTGTGACGGTGGGAAAAGGCGCGGTGATCGCGGCGGGGGCGGTGGTGAGCCGGGACGTGCCCGAGATGGCCATTGTCGGCGGCGTGCCGGCCAAGGTCGTGCGCTATCGCGGGCAATCAGCGCGCAAGGATTGCGTCTCGGCACTGGGGCGGCTGGGCGCGGCCGCGGCAGCGCAGTGGCCGGAGGTGCTCGCACGGTTCCGCGAAGGCGGAGACTATGTGTCGCGCGAGGCGGACGGGACGGCACGGCGCAGTGCACGGCATCTCAACGACGCTATCGAGATCGCTGCGGGTTTTGATGCGCGGCCCGAAGGGCTGGATGTCGCGGCAACGCTCACGCAGTTGCAGGCCCTGCAGGACCCTGAAACGGGGCTGTTTCCCGATCCGCATCAGCCTCCGGGTCCGGGGCAGGTGCAGCGGGACAATGGCCTGGCGCTCTATAATGTGTTGTCGGTGGGCTATGCCATCGAGGTGCTGGGCGGGCGGCCGCTGCACCGGGTGGCTGCGGTGGAGCTGGAGGCCGCTGCGCTCTGCGACTGGCTGGAGGGCCTGAGCTGGCGCGAGCGGGCCTGGGGCGCGGGGGCAGCGGTTGATGCCATTGGCACGGCGCTCTATTTCAATGCGCGCTATTTCGAGACCGGGCGGGCGCGGGAGACTTTGTTCGGCTGGCTGGCGCTGAGGCAGGATAGGGCGACGGGCCTGTGGGGTTCGCCGACGGCGGCGGAAGGGCTGCTGCAGCCGGTCAACGGCTTCTACCGGCTGACGCGCGGCACCTATGCGCAGTTCGGGCTACCGCTGCCCAATGCGGAGCGGGCGATCGACTCGGTGCTGCTCAATTACCGGAACTATGGCGGGTTTTCGGGGTGGACCTATACGGCCTGCAACCTGCTCGACACGATCCATCCCCTGCTGCTGTGTTTGAAGCAGACCGACTATCGCCGAGCGGAGGCTGAGGCCATTGCACGGGCGGTGATCGGGCGGGCTTGGGAGCGCTGGGTGGATGGCGCCGGCTTTGCCTTTGCCGACGGGCAGGAGACGAGCCTGCAGGGCACGGAGATGTGGCTTTCCGTGGTGCACCTGGCGGCCGACCTGCTGGGGATTGCGAATGAATTCGTCTTCGTGCCCAAGGGGGTGCATCGGACGCAGGCAGTGGGGTTGGGACTATGAAGAAAGCCCTTGTGGTCTGGGGCGGGATGGAGCTGCATACGCCGGAGCGGAGCGCCAATGTGGTGCGCGAACTGCTGGAGGCTGAGGGGTTCGCCGTCACGGTGACGGGCAACTATGAGGCGCTGGGGGCCGAAGATGTCGGCAGCCATGATCTCGTCGTACCCGTGATCACCGACGGGGTGTTGGCGCCGGAGAAGATGGCGATCCTGGTCGCGGCGATCCGTGCCGGGACGGGGCTGGCCGGGTTCCATATGGGGTTGGCGACGAGCTTCCGCAGCTCGGTGCCGTTCCGCTATGCGGCGAGCTGCTACTGGGTGCAGCATCCGGGCAATATCATCACCTACAAGGTGGATGTGACGCGGGGTGATCACCCCATAATGGCCGGGATCGAGAGTTTCGAGCACACCAGCGAGCAGTATTATCTCAACTATGATCCGGCGGTTGAGGTGCTGGCGACGACGATCTTTTCGGGGGAATTCCACCCCTGGCGCAAGGATGTGGTGATGCCGGTGGTGTTCACGACCATGCATGACCGAGGGCGGGTGTTCTATTCCTCGCTCGGGCATACGGCCGACGAGTTGGTGGGGCCGGTGCGCGAGATTTTGCGGCGCGGGCTGGTCTGGGCGGCAAGGTAGCTATTGCTGCTGCGCCGCCTCTGCCTGCCGGCGCAATATCTCCGATTCCGGCAAGGCATTGGCATAGGCCAGTTCGCGGTTGGCGCGAGCCCAGAAGGCGGGGTGGACGCGGTCGAGCAGAGCGGGCGCGGTGGGCGTGAGGGCCAGCGTAGATGCGGTCGCCGTGTTCAGGTAGAGCACGACATTCTGCCGGTACCAGGCGGGGATGGCGTCGTCGGTCCAGATGGCGGGGCGAATGACGTCATAGGCCAGGTAGCCATGGTGGGCGAAACGAGCGGCCCACCAGCTTTGCCATTGCTCATTGAGATGGCCGACGCCGCCCTGGCCGGGGATGGCGGCACTGAACAGCACCGATGGCGCCGTGGCCACGAGATCGGCAACGAAGCCCTCGGCGCGGGCGGGCGAGAGGTGTTCGGCCACTTCCAGCGAAATGGCGAGATCGGTCCGGGGCAGGGTGAAGCGCTGTTCGAGGTCCTGGGGGGTGAAAGCGATCCCGGGATCGTCGAGCATGGCCGGTGTGACCCAGGCGCCTTCGATGCCGAAGGCGGCCTCGGCGCCATCCGCCAAGGCGGCAGCCAGCCAGGTGCCGGTGCCGCAGCCGATATCGGCCACGCTTCGGCGCGGCAGGCCGGCGGGCAGGGCGGCCAGGATGCGGCCGGCGGCATGGGCGGTGTGGGCGCGGCGGTTCTGGTAGAAATCGGCTGGGTAGAGCGAGGCTGTCATGCAAAGGGTCCGGTGCGACCGATCAACACTATGCCGTTGCGGAACCGGGGGGCAAGGCAGGCCGTTGCGGTGACAGCGTCCAAACTCAAATCGGAGACCGATAATGGCCAGCGAAAAGACCCTGGAAGACCTGTTCCTCGATACGCTCAAGGACATCTATTATGCCGAACGCCAGATCGTGAAGACCCTGCCCAAGATGGCCAAGGCGGCCAGCTCGGCCGAGCTCAAGGCCGGCTTTGAAAAACATCTCGCCGAAACCGAAGGCCATGTGGAGCGGCTGGAGCAGATTTTCGAGCTGCTGGACAAGCCGGCCCGCGGCAAGACCTGCGACGCCATTCTCGGCATCATCGAGGAAGGCAAGACCATCATGGACGAGTTCAAGGGCACTGCGGCGCTCGATGCCGGCCTGGTTTCGGCCGCGCAGGCGGTGGAGCACTACGAAATCGCCCGCTATGGCACGCTCAAGACCTGGGCCCAGCAACTGGGCCTCAAGGACGCCGTGACCCTGCTCGATGCGACCCTGCAGGAAGAAGTGGCGACCGACCAGACGCTGAGCGCACTGGCCGAGGCCGATGTGAACCGCAAGGCGGCGTGACAATCCCGGACGCGAGGCCTTGTCCTCGCGTCCCCCTTTTCCGGTTGCGGCGATGCGGAAGAATTCAGATGTGGCCGAGCAGATCCGAAAGACGGCCTATTTTCTCTGGGAGCAGGATGGACGACCCGAGGGACGGCCGTTCCACTATTGGCTGCGCGCCAAGGAGAAGCTGGTGCGCCAGCTTGCCTATGACAAATGGCTGGCCGAAGGCACGCCCGTGAACCGGGCGGAAGAGCACTGGCGGGATGCGGCAGGGGAGATCGAGGAGAAATAAGGCGAGCGGTTCGGACTGCCACCTCTCCCTGAGGGAGAGGTCGACCCGAAGGGTCGGGTGAGGGGTTCAGCCGCGGCGCGAGCCGAGGGGCCTTCACCCCTCACCCAGCTCTGCCAGGTCGCTTCGCTCCCGGCGACGCTACCTCTCCCCTGAGGGGAGAGGAAATGCACTCAGCGCCATAGGCAATATCCCGCCCCTCAAGGGGGAGGGTTGGCGCGGTGGATGGGATCGATCCTCAGTCCTTGGCGCGTTCCACGTAGGAATTGTCTTCCGTCAGGATGACGATGCGGGTGCCGACGCCGATATGGGGCGGGACCATGACCTTGAGACCATTGTTGAGAATGGCGGGCTTGAAGGACGAGGAGGCCGTCTGGCCTTTGACGACCGGCTCGGTCTCGACGATCTCGAAGGTCAGGCGCTGGGGCAGTTCCATGGAAATGGCATTGCCCTCGAAGGTCTTGAGATAGACCTTCATGCCATCGGTCAGATAGGCCTTCTGGTCGCCCACGACGTCTTCGCTAACGGTGATCTGCTCGTAGGTGGCCGGCTCCATGAAGTGGTGGCCTTCGGCGTCCGAATAGAGATAGTCGTATTCGCGCTCGTCCACGTCGGCCTTCTCGACCATTTCGACGGTACGCCAGCGGCCGATGACCTTCACGCCATCGGAAATGCGGCGCATGTTGACGTTGGTGACCGAATTGCCCTTGCCGGGATGGACGTTCTCAGCCGTCAGGATGACATGCAGGTTGCCGTCCTGCTCGACGACATTGCCCTTGCGCAGCGAGGAGGCGATGACCTTGACCATTATTCTTCCTTGTTCATTTCGGATGCGCGTCGTAGAGGCAGGGCCATGGCGGCGCGCAAAAAAAGCGTTTCGGTGCGCCCGATACAATATTCCGCGTCAAATCGCCAGCCCGGCCGACATAAAGGTGCCATGAGCAACCCAGAGTCCCATTCCGCTTCGCCCTGGTGGAGCCCATCGGTGCATGAGGATCGCCGCCCGATCCTGCTGGCGCGCGGGCGGATCGAGGCGGCCGCGCGGGCCTATCTGGCCGGCCATGATTTCCTGATGGTCGACCCGCCAGGATTGCAGCGCTCGCCGGGCAACGAGACGCATCTGCATGCCTTTGGCACCACCATGATTGGCAATGATGGTGTGGGGCGGCCGATGTATCTCCACACCTCGCCCGAATTCACCATGAAGAAGCTGCTGGCGGCAGGCGAGAAGCGGATTGCGAGCCTTCAGCATGTATGGCGCAATCGCGAGCGGAGCGCGTTGCACCACCCTGAATTCACCATGCTGGAATGGTATCGGGCGGGCGAGGGCTATGACGCTGTTATCGCCGATTGCGTGGAACTGCTGCGCATCGCGGCGCGGGAGACCGGTGTGGCCGGGCTGCGGTTCCGGGACCGGGAATGCGACCCATTTGCCGAGCCGGAGCGGCTGGGCGTGGTGGAGGCATTCGAGCGCCATGCGGGAATAGACCTGCTGGCGACGATGGATGGCGAAGGCGTGCCCGATGGCGACAAGCTGGCCGCACAGATGCCGGCGCGGGGCCTGGATGTGCCGGACGACCGGAGCTGGAGTTACCTCTTCAGCCGCATCCTGGTCGAGAAGGTGGAGCCGCATCTGGGCATGGGGCGGATCACGATATTGGATCGCTATCCGGCGGCCGAGGCGGCTTTGGCGCGGCGGGCGGCGGATGACCGGAGGGTCAGCGAGCGGTTCGAACTCTATGCCTGCGGGGTGGAACTGGCTAATGGCTTTGGCGAATTGACCGATGCCGATGAACAGAGGCGCCGGTTCGCGGACGAGATGGCAGAGAAGGAGCGCATTTATGGCGAGCGCTACCCCGTCGATGAGGACTTTTTGGCGGCGCTGGCGATCATGCCGGAGGCAAGTGGCGTCGCCCTGGGTTTCGACCGGCTGGTGATGCTGGCAACGGGTGCGCCCCGGATCGAGGCGGTGCTGTGGGCGCCGGTGGCGGAATGAGGGCGGCCATCAAGACGGTGGAAGCGCTGGTCGAGGCGGGGCTGAGCGATGGCGCGGGGCTGGATGTCGTCGCGGCGAAATATGCCATCGGCATTACCCCCGATATCGCGGCGCTGATCGATCCCAACGATCCCGATGACCCGATGGCGAAACAGTTCGTGCCTGATGTGGCCGAGCTGGTGACGATACCGGAGGAGCGGGTAGACCCGATCGGTGACCTCAGCCATTCGCCGGTCACGGGGATCGTGCATCGCTATCCCGACCGGGTGCTGCTCAAGGCAGTGCATGTGTGTCCGGTCTATTGCCGCTTCTGCTTCCGCCGCGAAATGGTGGGGCCGCAGGGGCTGGGGACGCTGACCGCAAGCGAGCTGGACGCGGCTATCGCCTATATCGCCGGCCATGCCGAAATCTGGGAAGTGATCCTCACGGGGGGAGATCCGCTGGTGCTGTCACCGCGGCGCCTGCGCGACATCATGGAGCGGCTGGCCGGGATCGCGCATGTGAAGATCGTGCGGTTCCATACACGGGTACCGGTGGTGGAGCCGGGGCGGGTGGACGACGCCATGGTGGCGGCGCTGCGGGCGAGCGGCAAGACGACGTATCTAGCCGTGCATGCCAACCACCCGCGCGAATTCACGGGCGAAGCCAAGGCGGCGCTGGCGCGGCTGGTGGATGGCGGCGTGGTGCTGATCAGCCAGTCGGTATTGCTGAAAGGCGTCAATGACGATGTCGGGACACTGGCTGACCTGATGAAGGCTTTCGTCGAGAACCGGGTGAAACCCTATTATCTGCACCATCCCGACCTGGCGCCGGGGACAAGCCATTTCCGCGTTGATATCGAAGACGGGCAGAAGCTGGTTGCGGCTCTGCGCGGGCGGATTTCCGGGCTGGCGCAGCCCATCTATGTGCTCGACATTCCCGGCGGGCACGGCAAGGCGGAGATCGGGGCCAGCGCGATTGTGGGCAGGGACGGGTGTTTCACCGTGCGAGACTGGCAGGGCGGGGAGCATCGGTATCCGCCGGAATAATAGTGCCACGCCCTCGTGGTTCGAGGCGCTGAAGAAGCGCACCTCACCATGAGGGCGTCCCTTCAGGCCTCTTCCAGCGCCCGGCCGGCCGGGAAAATCCCCGACATGACGACAAATCCCGGAATGCGTCGCACCCGGTCGGTCCAGCGTCGCAGGGCCGGATAGTCCTGCCTTGAAATGCCGCCTTCCTCGCTCAGCATGACATAGGGGAAGCAGGCAATGTCGGCGGTGGTTGGATGGGCTGGCGAACAGAGCCAGTCACGGCCTTGCTTCTCGCCGAACCAAAGGTGTTCGTCCATGAGGCGGAAGATGCGGTGGGCGCCCTTCTGGGCCTTTTCGACATCGAAATCGTAGAAGAAGCCCAGCGCCAGGCGGGCGGCGGAGGCGGTAGCGGTGATGTCGTCGGCCACGGCGTGCCAGCGAAGCACTTCGGCTGTGACGGCCGGATCGTCGGGAAACCAGAGTCCGGTCTCGTCATATTTCCGCGCCAGATAGGCGAGGATGGCGCCGGAATCCGAGAGCGTCAGGTCACCATCCTGCAGGACGGGAAGCTGGCCGAAGGGATTGAGGCGCAGGAACCAGTCGGCCTTGTGCTGGCGGCCGGGATAGAAATCCACCGGCACGATGTCGTAGCGGAGCTTGAGGATGCTCATCAGCAGGCGGAGCTTGTAGCAGTTCCCGGAGAGCTCGAAGTCGTAGAGGGTAATGGCCATGGGTCAGATATCCAGCACCAGGCGAGCAGACTTGGCCCGGCTCACACAGGTCATCATGCAGGAATTGGCGCGCTTTTCGCTGTCGTTGAGATAGACGTCCTGGTGATCCACCTCACCCTCGATGACCGTGGTGAGGCAGGTGCCGCAGGCGCCCTGCTCGCAGGAGGAGGGCACGGTGAGCCCGGCTTCGCGCATGACCTCCATGATGGATTTGCCCGAGGGGACATGCAGGGTCATGGCAGAGCGGGCGAGTTCGACATCGAAGCTCGATGAGTTGTCGATGACCTTGTCATTCCTGAAATATTCGAAATGGATCGACTCGTCCGGCCAGCCCTGCGCGGCGGCGGTGGCGCGGACAGTTTCGAGCATGGGGCCGGGGCCGCAGACATAGACATGCTGGGCCATGGACCATTGGCCGAGGGCATCCGAGATGGTCTGCCCGATCTGCTCGCGCGGCAGGCCGGTGTGGAAGATCACCTTGCCATGCAGGGCTTCGAGCTCGCTGCGGAAGGCCGTGGTTTCGCCGGCGCGGGTGAAATAATGCAGCTCATAGGGCAGGGCGGATTTGTCGAGGAAGCGCGCCATGGAGAGCAGAGGCGTGATGCCGATGCCGCCGGCAATGAGCACTGACCTGACAGCATCGCGGCGCAGGGGGAAATTGTTGCGCGGCTCGGAAATGGCGAGCAGGTCGCCCTCGCGCACGGTTTCGACCAGGATTTTGGAGCCGCCCTTGCTGGCGCTCTCCTGCTTGACGCCGATGACATAGCTCATCAGGTCGCCTGGTCCGTTGGTGATGGAATATTGCCGCGTCATGCCATTGGGCAGGTGCAGGTCGATATGGGCGCCGGGCTGGAAGGTGGGCAGGTGGCCATTGCGGGCGGCCAGCTCGAAGCCGATGACGCCATCGGCGCTGACCCATTTGCGCTTGACCATGACGGTGATGGTATTGCCCTTGGGAATGGCGATGTCCGGCATGGTGGCGAGGTCGGCCGAGACCTTGTCATAGGCAGGCTGCAGCGGCTCGGGCGCGGGCTTTTTCGCGGCGGATCGTTCGAGGCGATCGCGCAGCTTGCCCAGGATTTCGTTGTAATGGCGGAGCGTCGCCAGCTCGTCGGCGGGATTTTCTCGCAGCAGGCCGCGGATGACGGCGCGGCCGGCATCGACGGGCTGGACGAAGTAATAGGTACCGCCGAAGCGGACGGAGAGGCCGGGCAACAGGTCGGCCGGCTGGTCGTCGGGGGCGAGGCGGACCAGACCCGCCAGCACATCCTCGGGCGCGGCATTGACCGGCATGGGGCGCAGGGCGAACCAGTCATGCCCCTCGGCGCCGGGGAAGGGGCGGAAGGCTTGTTCGTCATTGGCCGACGACCAGACGAGGCCATAGGCTTCGCGTACCGGATAGGTGCGGTTCTGGATGCGGCGGGCCGGGGCATCGGCAGGGTGGGCCGGAATATAGGTGCAGCCGGCGGAGCGGTTGGCATAGCGCCAGCCATGATACTGGCATTTGAGCTCGCCACCTTCATTGATGCCAATGGAGAGGCGCACGCCGCGATGCAGGCACCGGTTTTCCCAGACATTGACATTACCGTCGTCGGCCCGCCAGACGGCGAGTTCGCGGCCGAGCAACTGGCCCTGATAGACGTGGCGGAAGGGCAGATCTTCGCTCGAGGCGATGGGATACCAGGTGGGGTCGGAGAGGGAGAGAGTCATTCGGTCATCCGAGGATAGACAGGATCGCGCCACGATCGGATGAGGTCGTTGGTTGGCGAGCCTTGGCGTACGAGGCGCGCAACATCGGATCAGCTCGCCATCGGGATCACGCCATAGGTGATGCCCTTCTGGCTCAGCCAGCGGCGATAGGCGATGGCGGATTTATCGGCGCGGATGGGGGTTTCTGCGCGCGGGTCAAGCGGCAGACGCTTGGGATACTGGTTTTCCAGGATCGGCTTGTCCTGCCCGAAAATGGTCTGCTGGAAGCGGCGCAGATCGGTGATGGTGGATTCGCTGTCGATCATCGACTGCAGCAGATGGGCGCGGCAGCGTTCCTCCGTCATGGGCTGGAGGAAGATGGCGATGACATCGCGGCGTGACTCGTCTTCCGGACAGGATTTGTAGAGCACCGAGCAGAAGGGGTGCGGCACGCGATAGACATATTCGACTTCCATCGCCTCGGTAGCCGATTTCGCGGCGCGGGGTTGGATGAATTTGCAGCGGGTGGCCAGCACTTCGTCGCGTTCCTCGGATACCTCGACGTCGTATTCCTTGACCTCGGTATGCGGCTCGGCGCCCAGAATGTCGGTATGGACATAGGGGAAATGGCCCATGTCGAGGAAATTCTCTACCGCGCGCGGCGCCGAGACATGGATGCCGATGGAGCCGCAGCTCATGTTCTTGCGGTCGGGCTCGGCATATTCCGGAATCGGGAACAGCTCCCTGGGCGGGTTGCCCAGGCTGGTCCAGACATAGCCATAGCCCGTGATGACCGGGAGGCGGTCGAGCACGGTTTCGGGGTCGATTTCGTCGCCCGGTTCTTCGTCGGTGCGGCGCCAGACGACGGGATTGCCGTCGCTGTCGCGGGTAAGGGCCAGGGGCGTGTCGAGCAGGATCGTGGTTTCCACCATGCCCACAGGCACTTCGTCGGTGGCGGCTATGACCTGCCAGAGGTCGCGGGTGATGGGATCGATGGATGGCATGGGCGTGGTCTCAACTATCGGAGAGAGCATAGTCCGCGCGATCGGCGGTGTCATGTCCGGCAAGCGGGAATCTGGATTGCATGGGCGGAGCGGGACGCTATGGTCCGACCGCATGACTGGCAGGAGACGGCAGGGTGGAGAGTTCGGCGAAGCGGTTTGCGGCGGGGCTGCTGGAGGAAAAGGTTGCCGCGCGGCTGCGCGAGGCGGGGGCCAGCGAGGCGTCGCTTGCGGCGGCGGTACGGGCCATGCTGCATGCGTCACTGCTAGGCGTGGACAGCCATGGCGTGCGGCTGACCGAGCACTATTGCAACATGCTCGGTGGCGGGCGGCTCAACAAGAATCCGCAACTCAAGGTGGAGATTCGCGCCGCGGGCAGCGCCATGGTGGATGGCGATGACGGGCTGGGGCATTATGCGGCCTACCAGGCCGTGGAGGTGGGGATCGAGCTGGCGCAAAAGGCCGGCATAGGCGCGGTGGGCATTGCCCATTCGTCCCATCTGGGCGCGGCGGGCGCCTATGCTTTGGCAGGGGCGGAGCGGGGCTTTGTCACCTTCGCGACGACCAATACCGATTCCATGGTGGCGCTATTCGATGGCGCGGCGCGCTTCCATGGCACCAATCCGCTGGCCTTTGCCGCGCCGGTGCCCGGCAGCAAGCCGTGGCTGCTCGACATGGCGACCTCGTCCATCCCCATGAACCGGGTGCTGCTACATCGCTCGCTGGGGCTGGAACTGCCCGCCGGCGTTGCGGCGGACAAGAATGGCGCCGCGACGACTGACCCCTATGAGGCCGACATGCTGCTGCCCTTGGGCGGGGCGGGATATGGCTACAAGGGTGCAGGCCTGGCGGGGGTGGCAACGCTGTTCTCGGCCCTGCTGACCGGCACGACGCTCGATACCGATTTCATCCCCATGTATGGCGGCGATGACATTTCGACGCCACGGAACATGGGTCATTTCGTTATCGTCATCGACCCGGACAAGTTCGTGGGGCGCGAGATGTTCGGGGCGATGATCACGCACTACCTCGCCAGCCTGCGCAGCGCGCCGGTGCGTGATGGTGCCGAGCGGGTGATGGCGCCGGGTGACCGGGAATGGGAAGAAATGGCGCGGAGGCAGGAAGAGGGCGTGCCTGTCGACCCCGATACGGTGCGGTTTCTGGGGCTCTGACATCTCTCCCGTGGGAAGAGGTCAAAGGGCTATCCATCCCTTCGGCCCATAGCGCACATCGGCCGGGTATATCGGCCCGAAGGCCTGCTCATCGCCGAAAATGGTGCGCAGTTCGGCGACAATCGCTTCGCCCTCGGCGCGGTGGGCGGCTTCGTGAGCGGCGTCGGTGAACTGCACCCAGAATTCCTTGACCTCGGGATCGTCGCCGGCATGGAAGGCGTTGCCCCAGCCCCAGATGCGCTCGGCCAGTTCCGGCGCCAAGAAAAGGTCATAGTCGAGCCATTCGTCACGATCGGCATCGACCAGCACGGTACCGCCCCAACCGGGATGAAGCGCCACGGCGCGGGGCGGAGCGAGCGGATCCGGTTCGACCGGGTCGGCCTCGGTCCAGCGTTCGAGCTGGCGGGGGCGCCAGACGAAATGGCGGCCTCCGACAAGCAACAGGCCGAGGCCGGCAGGCGGGACCAGCGCCGCCCAGGGGTCGAGCCAGTCGCGCAGCAGGCCGAAAGCGGCTGCCAGGCCGACCAGCGCCGTCGCGCCGAAATAGATCAGGGCGGCGTTGGTCGTGCGGCTGCGGCCGGTGCGTTCCACATCGTCTTCCACCGGAAAGGCCGTGCGCGCCCAGGCAAGGTAGAAGGCCTGTGTCGCGGCGCCGAAGAGGAAGAGCGGTACGCTCCAGAGGCTGAGCACCATCAGCGCCATGCCGCCCATGCCGATGGCCAGCGTGCTTGATATCAGCAGCCAGCGGCGATGATTTTCCTTCCGCGGAATGTGCTTGAGCGTGATGCCGGCCAGCATCTGGTCGAGCAGGTGATCCATGGCCATGGCGCGCATGCCGACAATGCCGGCGAAGACATAGAGGCCACCGACCAACTGCAGGATCACTTCGAGTGGGTCGACGCTCATTTGGCCTTGGCCGGTGGCTGGTAATCGAGGCTGGTGGCGACGAGCGTGCTGTTGTCGATGGCGAAATGGATCGTGGCCCAGCCGCCGCTGGGGCAGCAATTGCCGTCGTCGGATCGCCAGAGCGGGGTGCGGGCATCGAGCTCGCCATAGAACCAGTCGTCGAAGTCGTAGTCGACGCCCTTCCATATCTCGAGGCCGGCGGGCAGCAGATCGCCGGCCAGGCCAAGCCAGGTGTCGAGATCGATGGGGCGCCAATCCTCGAAATAGCGGGCCGCGCCGGTATCGCCCCAGACAAAGAGCAGATCGGCATTATTGGCGCCCGTGCCGCCGGTATAGCCGGGGACATGCAGCAGCGTCTGTTCGTGTTCGACCAGGTGGGGTGGTTCGTAATAGCCCTCGAACGCGCTGCCGAACAGTGTCCAGCCCTCCGGCTTTTCCGTGAACAGCACGATACCGCCCAGAACACCGTCCTCCTCGGTGAAGCCGTCCTGCACCTGGAAGGCGACGCGCAGGCCCTGCCTGGTGGACATATAGCCCGAAGCGGTGACTGAGCAGCCCTTGAGCTCGGTTTCGAGGCAGGTGTCATCGAGGCCGGGCAGGGACGCAGCCGCGACATCCTTGGGCAGGAAGAGCAGCACGCCCATGACGGCAACGGCGAGGATGGTCAAGGCAAGGCGCAGTTTCATAACGGGTCCCCCAGTAGCGGGGACCATGCCGATGATGCGGTGCGCCGTCAGCCCCGGTTTGAGGGGGCTTATCTCCTAGCGAAGGGAGAGGTAAGTCAGGCCAAACCCCGCTTCACCGCTTCTCTTGTCGCTTCCGCGCGGCTGGTGACGCAGAGTTTCTGGTAGATGACCTTGACATAGGAGGCGACGGTCTGTGGCTGGAGGCCCAGGCGCGAGGCGGCCTCGGAGACGGTCATGCCGCGGGCGAGCAGGGTGAGGACTTCGGTTTCGCGCGGGCTGAGGCCGGCTTCGTCCTTGACCACGGCGGGGGTACGGAAGTGGCTCAGCATGCGGTGGGCGATGGAAGGCGACAAAGGCGGCTCGCCCCGCTCGATGCGGCGCAGATAGTTGACCAGCAGGTCCGCTTCCTCGTCCTTGAGCACATAGCCGCGAGCGCCAGCGGCAATGGCTTCGAACAGATGCGCGTCATCGTCATAGATGGTGGCGACGACAGGCAGTACGTCGGGGCGCTCGCGCTGCAGGCGGCGGACGATGTCGATGCCCGAGCCGTCGGGCAGGCCGATATCGACGATGGCGAGCCAGAGTTCGGAGCCGTGGCGGTCGAGCCAGGCATGGGCGGCCTTGAGCGTGCCAACCGTTTCAATGCGCACATCAGAAAAGGCGGCGGCCAGCACCGCCAGCATCCAGTCGCGGGTGCGGGGTTGGTCCTCGATCAGCAGGCACAGCCGGATGGCGGCGGGTTCGACACTCATGCTGGTGAGTTAAGCGGATCAGGCCGTTCCAGCACCCCCGGTTCCGGGGTGTGGGGCGTAAGGACGAGTGGAATATCAAGCGTGATCGTGCTGCCCGATGGCGTGGTGGCCAGGGTCAGGTGCCCGCCGATATCCTCGATGCGATGCCGCAGGTTGTGCAGGCCGAAGCCGGCGGTTTCCCCGGCCAGCGCTTCTGGTGGCATGCCCTTGCCATTGTCGGTGAAGCACAGGGACAAGTGCCCCGGCGTGAGCGTGGCGGTGGCGACGAAGCGGCTGGCGCCGGAATGGCGGATGGCATTGGAGACGATTTCGCGCACGGCCGAGGTCAGCGCCTTGTGCAGGCGATAGTCGAGCTGGATGGCCTCGATCTCGGCTTCTGGCAGGGGCCAGTCCAGCGCGATCTCGGCGGCTTCGAGACGGCGGGCGGCCTCGTGCCGGGTTTCGGCCAATACGCGGTCGAGGCCGGCTTCCTCGCCCGAGAGGCCGCTGACGATGGCGCGGATATCGCTGAGCGCGGCCTGGAGCGTGGGGCGTGTGGTTTCGTCGGCGGTATGGAGGCCCGTGAGCAGGCGGGCGCCGACATCGTCATGCAGGTCGCGCGCCATGCGCCGGCGTTCCTCGCCCACACCACGCATATAGGCTTCGCGGCCTTCCTCGGCGCGCAGGGTGAGCGAGACGAGGTTGCTGGCGAGCTTGAGATGGGTGGGCGAGAACAGGCCCCTTCCGGCAAAGGGGTAGGTGAGGCGCAAAGGCGGGGCGCCGGCCACGGCAGGAAGGATCATGGAAAGGCCATCCTCGCCCAATTGGGGCATGGCTCCGGCCGCGGTGGTTTCGGCGATTTCCAGGGGATCGAACAGGCGCCGCAGCAAAGCCTGCCAGCGCGCGGCGCTTTCGGCCGGGGAGGGCGCGAAGGCCACGTCGAGCGCCGATGCAAAGAGTTCGTCCTGCGCAATGGCCTTGCGGGCGGTGGCGCGACGCCAGATCCAGTCGCGGATGGGCAGGTAGATGAAGGCCACCAGCAGAAGCGAAATGCCCAGGGCCGGGGCGGCGTCGATATTGAGCAGGTAGATGATCGTGGCATCGAGCGCCAGCAACACCAGCGCGCCGACCGTATAGAACAGGATGCGGTAGGACCATTCGCCCAGGTCGAACAGGCGATAGCGGCTGAGGCCGAGCGCCAGGCCGGCATAGATGATCACGAGTACGCTGGTGACATGGCTCTGGGGCAGCGAGAAGGGGCTGTCGAGCAGGATGGGCGCGGCGCCCAGCAAAGTATAGGCGCCCGCGCCCGCGATCACGGACAGGCCGAGCCAGCCCAGCGCCGCCCGATCATGCGGGCTGCCGCGCGTGGCGCGCCATTGCAGGGCGATGGAGGTGAGGATGGCCAGCATAGCCAAGGCAATGAAGATATAGAGCTGCGACGGACCGAAGCCGAGTTCGACGTGGCTCACATCCAGCGCCAGATAGGCTGTGCCGAGCACAGGCAACAGCCAGAACCAGCGCGGATTGATCAATTGGCGTGGATAGCTCAGCAGCAGGCCGATCATGGCGAGGCCGAAGACGACGACGCCAACGTGATTGATCGGCACCAGCAGGGCATAGAGATCGGCATGCAGAGCCAGTTCCCTATTGGCATAGAGGGCCGAGGTCGCGGTCGAGCAGGTCAGGCCGATGGCGCTGATCAGGAACATGATCGGCCCGATATGGCGCGGGCGCAAAGCCCAGACCCAGCCGGCGATAAGGAGCGATGCAACCCCGGTCAGCAATTGCAGCCAGAAGCCGTCGGTCAGCGCGGTGACTTCGCGATAGTCGGTATAGAGAACGGAGGTATATTCTTCCTGGGTGAAGATGTCCTGGAGATGGAGTTCCACGGCATCGGCTGCCATGACCTCGGCCAGGGCCGACTGACGGGCGAGGAAGGCGTCATATTCGGCATAGCTGGCCAGGCTGTCCGGCTCGGGCAGCAGGTCGGCACTGGTGACCGGCACGGGTGCGGGCCAGTCGGCCGGGCGTTTCTCTCCCGGCGGGGCGACGCCGATGGCCTTGAGCACCGTGGCCCAGCGCGGGCCCGGCTCGGAGAAGACCGCTCCGTCATGCACATGGGTGACGAGAACCGCGTCCCTGTCGGTGGGCGCGAGGCGGAGCGACAGGGAATTGACCGAGGTCGCCGCGACGAGCACGCCAAAGGAGAGCGCCACGCAGAACAGCGTGATGGCAACAAGCAGCAGGCTGGGCGTGGCGGGGTTGGGCCTCATGGCCGCATAGAACGGGGTAAATCCCCGCCGCGCAATATTATAGTTAGCCTAGACTTAACGCTGACGATGGATGTCGAAAGGTCCGAAGGCCTGGGTGGTCGCCATCAACTGTAACCGGTTGACATTGACATGGGCGGGCAAAGACGTGGCCCAGAAGATCGACTCCGCAATATCATCGGCATTCATGGCCTGGGTGCCGGCATAGGGCGCGGCGGCCTTGCTCTCGTCGCCCTTGAAGCGGACCAGTGAGAATTCGGTTTCGGTCAGGCCCGGCTCGATATTGGTGACGCGGATATTCTTGCCCTGCACGTCGGAGCGCAGATTGAGCGCGAACTGCTTCACGAAGGCTTTGGTGGCGCCATAGACCGAGCCGCCCGGATAGGGATAGTCGCCTGCCACCGAGCCCAGCGTCACCACATGGCCGCCACCGCGGGCGATGAGGCCGGGCAGCAGAGCCCGGACCGTATAGGCAAGGCCGGTGACATTGGTTTCGATCATTGTTTCCCAGTCGGTGATGTCGGTTTCGGCGGCGGGCTGCAGGCCCAGCGCCAGACCGGCATTGGCCAGCACGATGTTGATGGCGTCGAATGGTGGGGGCAGCGCGGCAATGGTGGCGTCGATGGCTGTGCGGTCGCGCACATCGAGCGTGGCGATGTGGCAGTTTTCGGCCCCCAGCTCGGCCTGGAGCTCCTGCAACCGTTCCAGCCGTCGTCCCGTGGCGATCACCTTGCCGCCGGCCCCGACATAGCGGCGGGCCGCAGCGGCGCCGAAACCGGAGGTGGCGCCGGTGATGAAAACAACGAAACGGCTGGGATCGAGCAGCGAATACATGGGACGTCCTGGAGTCGGTGGGAGACCGGCAGGGTGGACCGCTGCCGGTGCCTGCGTCAACTGTGCAGGCACCGGTCTCCCGGGGATCAGTCAGGTCGGCGACGCAGCACGCCCGAAACCGTCAGCACGGTCAGCGAGGTGAATATCCAGCCCAGCGCGGCATAGAGCGCCTTGAGCGTGTTCCAGACGACAGAACTGTTCGATACCCGGCATTCACTCTCCTGGCGGAGATCGAGCAGGGGAATGAACAGGTCGATCGCATAGAGGAAGTCGACGATCTCGTCGCCGCAATAGACCTCCTTGGGATCGCCCAGCATGCTGGTCGTGCCGCCCGACTGCAGGACGAGCATGCCCATATGCCGTTCGTCCCCATCTTCCAGGGCCACTGCGATCGGTTCGGCCTCGACGACCAGAACGGGCTCGCCCGGCAGGATGGACGCCATGAAGGGTGGGCTGCCGGTATTGGCCCAATAGACGCCGGCCCAGCCGATCAACAGCGCAATGCCGAATGTCTGTAGCGCCTTGCTTGGCTTCAGGCCGTAGGCAAACCACTTGCTGAAGGCCCAGAACAGCAAGGCACGCAGCCAGGCGGCAATCTGATGCCGGCTTGAGCGGTGCTGCAGCCAGTTGTCCATGTCCGACCGGTAGATCAGGATTTCATTGGCGCTGGCGAAGTCGCCCTGAGAATTCAGCGCCTTGGCCAGTTCCTCATAGGGCTGGGGATTGAAGTCGTTCAGGTTGAGATTCGCGGAAAGCTGATTGTTCTTGCCATGATCCTGGTAGGTCCGGTGCGAGTATTGCAGCATCAGCCAGCGGCAGCGGCGCTCCAGCACGACCTCGGGGTGGTTGCGCCCGAGCCGTTCGGCCGGAGTCTCGACCGTAGCGACCGCGACGTCCTTGTCGGCGCCCTGCCTGGAGGCGCCGCTGAACGAGTCCGATACGTCCGTTCCGCCTTCGCCGGGCCGTACGGTATTGCCGCCGACCGAGCGCATGGTGGTCTCGTCCAGCGGCCGGACGCGTTCGATCCGGTCGTAGTGCATGCCATCGAGCCGCAGCCAGAGCAGGGGCTTGATGCGGTCGCGGCGGATGTCGCGCAGCGTCGACATCGGGCGCCATAACAGTGACAGCCAGCCGCGCGCTATCCCGGACGCCGCCCTGCGCCACCAGCCCCGCCCGGGCGGCGTCTGGGCCGGCCAATCCTTCCACCAGGCCTCGCCATCCTCATCATCAAGGCTGCTGGCCGCCAGGCCGATGAGGTTGACTTCGATCGGTCGCAGCGGCACGAGGCCGAAAACGTCGGCTCCTTCCCAGCGTCGAACCACGGCGCCGTAGATGGCCGAATCCGGCTGCACCGTTTCGTAGGATGACCCGGAGTGGTCAAGGACGTCCCTTGCAGGCTTCTCGCTGACCGGCGGGTAGCGCAGCGGCCTGTCGATCTCGATATGCGGCAGCTCGGAGAGATCGCCGACGGGTTCATCGTCCGTCATCAGGACCATGCCGTCTGCCCGCAATTGCATCTGCGCCTTGAACACATGGGTGCTGTAGAGGATGTAGACATCCTTGAACTCGAAGTCGCCGTTCTTCAGTTTCCGGCCACCCAGCCGCCTGGCCGCCGCCGGCAATTGGTAGGTCGCGCCCTCGGGCAATTGCGCCTGCTGCTCGACAACTGAAAAAGGCCCTTCGTCGCCCCATACGCTGGCACAGAAGAACCGCAGATAGTCCCGGGCCTGCCCAATGGTGTCCAGGGTCAGCGGAGACTCGCCGGGCGGCAGATCCTTGCGGCCGTGTTCGGGGTGGCGGTTCAGGGTGTGAATGGGTGGGGACGTGCCGTCGAGCAGGATCAGCTCGGGCTCCCCGGTCATGGACTCGTCGCGGACGAGGTAGGAAACGATGGCCGGCCGCCTGGAACGGCCGCGGCCGAAAAAGGGGTATTGCAGGTGGGCTTCCACCAGGCTCCAGCCCGGATAGAAGGATAGTGCGGTCCGCCGCATGCCAGTGATGCTGCCGCGCCGTTGGCGGGCGTTGAGCGCTTCGACACTCTCCACGCCAACCTGGTTGACCTCCAGACTATGGCGAACTTCCACCTCCGAGAGATCGAACAGGTAATCGGCTTCGGTGGCGGTGGACTGATTGTCCCAGAGCAGGCGCAGGCGTGGCGCGTCGTCCTCCCTGCCGCGTCCGCCCAGCCGCAATTCGCCGTCGATATGGGCGCGGGGCAGGGCAATGCCGCCCTTGACCTCGCAGCAGAGCTCGACATCGCCGTTGACCCGCATGGCGGTGGCGTCGAGTGTCGCTTCGCCAACCGGGCGGCTGCGGATGAAGCGGCCATGGCGGATGCTGAAGTTCCCTCCGATGCGGGCGGACTTCAGGGTGAGGCGGTCACGGCAATGCACGCCCCAGGCAGGATGGCTATGCCCCATGATCAGCGCGCCGCCCAGCGCGACCTCGTCCAGATCGATGGCCGCATAGGAGGACGATGCTCCTTTGTTGTCGACCCGTACGCTGGCCAGCGTCACATGGCCCTCAACCGCAAGCTTGCTCGCGGCGATAGCACCGGAAACACGCAGCGGACGCTCGAAACTGCCATGGATGTCGAGATCGCCGCCAATGCTGGCATTGGTCAGCACGAGGTTGCCGGCCTTGGCGGCCGGAATTTGCTCCCTGGTGAAGATGGGCGTGCGGAGCCGCATTTCGGGGGTCGGCCCGTCATCGGGAAATTGCGCCCCGACGATTTCAACCTTGGCGGATACTTTTGCGGAATGGGCGTTCACGCCGTTGAAGATGGTGGTCGGCACGTCCTTGCCGTCTGCCCCCTCGGTGCGGATCGTCAGGCTGCCGATCTCGGCACCCCACAGGATCACGCCAAGCGAGCGTTCCTCGTCCTCGGGCAGCCAGTTAGCGAGCCTGGGCGCGGGATAGATGGCGCCACCGGCGACACGGAACTCACCGTCGATGCGGGCAAAGCCGAAGTTGAATGAACCGATGCTGCAGAACGGGGACTGGGTGCGCTGCATGCTGCGCGCGGCACGGATTTGAACATGTCCCGATACGGTCACGCCCTCGGCTTCGAGAGCCAACTCGCTGGTGGTGGCGCGCAGGCCGACGCCCATCAGCCAGATGCTGCCGTCAAACCTGGCGTCGTAGAGCTTCACGCCACCAACAGCGACGAAGTCGTCGATCAACTGAAGGCTGCCCGTCACGCGGGCACTGGTCAGGTCCAGCGCCCAGGGGGCCTTGCGATCCTTATATTGCTGGGTGGTGGCCGGCGGGCTGCACAGGCGCGCGCCGCGGCCGACAATATCACCTTCGATCGTGCTGTTGATGAATTCCAGCTGGCACCGGCCCAGGGCATGGCCATTGATGACGGTCGGCCCGCCCTCTTCCTGCTTGGCTTTGCCCGGCGTCTTGAACAATGTGAAATCGAACAGCGGGTTGTCGGCATCACGGGCATAGGTAGAGGACGCCAGGTCGTGAATATTCAGCTCACCGGCAATGCGGCAGCCCCTGGCCTTGACCAGGGTCAGCCGGCTGCCGCGGAGCGAGAGCATCGACATGGCGGTGCCCTCCAGATTCAGCTCGCCCGTAAAGCGGCAATATTGCAGCAGGATGGGTGGCAGGCAGTCGTGATCCTGGCCGCGCAGGAAGCTCAGATTCAGGTCGCCGAGAATAGTGACGCCCGCCACGGAAATCAGGGCGGGCGCGCGCCGCGTGCTGCTGGTTTCGCCGGTATCGAGGCCCGAGATCAGGGAACGGAGCACCGAAGCGCGGATGCGGGTCCGGGCGCGGGGGCCGGGCGCCTTGCGCTTGTCATCGTCGGTTTCGGTCAGAACAGACTGGGGGTCAAAGGGCAGTCCCCGCATGACGGCGTCGCACATCGCCGCTTCCGTCCTGGTCAGCTCCATCCGCATCGCCCCCGTCATACAATACGCAAAGCCTGATACGGCGCCCTCGGTTGTGTCAATAGTGCGGAACTCTGATCAATTCGCGCGAATACTTTGGCTGGACTGTCCATCCCCAGATGAACAAAAGGTGTCAGAACCTTACCAAGTCCTAACGTGAACCGGGGCGGTTGGCGCACTATATTGGGGCCAATGGATAATTCACGGGATTGGCCGACTTGAAGACGTGGGCGAAATGGCTGGTGACGCTGGTGGTGCTCGGCGGCGCCGGCTTCGGGGTGTGGTGGTATTTTCTGGCGGCACCGGAGGCCGCGACCGTGCCCGATACGGTCGTGGTCGGGCGCGGCGATATCGAGCGCACCGTGCTGGCTTCGGGCGTCCTCGAGGCCAATTCGCTGGTGAGCGTTGGCGCCGAGGTTTCCGGCCGCATCGAGGCGGTGCATGTGGCGCTGGGCCAGGAAGTCAAAAAGGGCGACCTGATCGCCGAGATCGACAGCCTCGACCAGGAAAATGCGGTCAAGACCGCGCAGGCCGTCCTGGCCGGTATTGAGGCGCAGAAGCGCAGCCAGGAGGCGACTTTGGCCAAGGCCGAGGCGGCTTTGGCGCGCAACCAGCAGCTCAATGCCAATAGCCTGGTGTCGCAGACCGATCTGGAAACCGCTCAGGCGGCGGTGGATTCGGCGCAGGCGCAGATCGACCAGCTCGCGGCGCAGGTCGCCCAGTCCGAACTCAGCGTGGAATCGGCCGAACTCGATCTGGCGCGAACCAGGATCGTGGCGCCCAGCGATGGGACAATCGTGGCTCTCCTGGTGGATGAGGGGCAGACGGTCAATGCCAGCTCGAGTATTCCCACCATCGTCAAGATCGCCGATCTCGATACGATGGTCATAAAGGCTGAAATCTCGGAGGCCGATGTGGTACGGGTCGAGGCGGGGCAGCGGGTCTATTTCACCATCCTGGGCGAACCCGACGTCAAGATCGATGCGACCTTGCGCGAAGTGGAGCCGGCGCCGACCTCGATCAGTTCGGACACGGCTTCGAGTGACAGCGCGGTCTATTACAACGGGTTGTTCGACGTACCCAATCCCGACCACAAGCTGCGCATCTCGATGACGGCGCAGGTGACCATCGTGCTCGATGAGGTGCAGGATGCGCTGGTGCTGTCCTCCGGGCTGGTCTCGCGCAAGGACCCGCAGGGCAACACCATCGTGGCCGTCTATGATCCGGCCAGCCAGACGATTGAGCCGCGGCGGATCGAAGTGGGGCTCAACAACAACGTCATGGCCGAGATCAAGAGCGGCCTCCGCGAAGGCGAGCAGGTGGTGAGCGGCGGCGTGGCTATCACCCGATCGGCTGGGCAGCAGGGCGGGTTCCGTCCGCCCGGCGGCGGCATGGTGATGATGGGTGGGCCGCGCGGCGGTGGCGGCTGAGCCATGAGCGACCCCATCATTTCGCTGCGCGGACTGACGCGGCAGTTCCAGACCGGCGCCGAGACGGTGACGGTGCTCCGGGATGTCGACCTCGACATCCACAGGGGCGAACTTGTCGCCATCATGGGCCAATCGGGCTCCGGCAAGTCGACGCTGATGAATATACTGGGGTGCCTGGACCGAGCGACTTCGGGCACTTACCGGTTTGCCGGGCGCGATGTCGGCAAGCTGGCGCCCGATGCGCTTGCCGAGCTCAGGCGCGAGCATTTCGGCTTCATCTTCCAGCGCTATCAATTGCTGCCTGATCTCGACGCGGTCGAGAATGTGGAGATTCCGGCCATCTATGCCGGCGTCGATGCCGGTGCACGGCGCAAGCGAGCCATCGACCTGCTGACCCGGCTGGGGCTGGGTGAGCGGCTCGACCATCGGCCCAATGCCCTATCGGGCGGCCAGCAGCAGCGCGTCAGCGTGGCGCGGGCGCTGATGAATGGTGGCGAGGTGATCCTGGCGGACGAGCCGACCGGGGCGCTGGACAGCAAGAGCGGCAAGGAGCTGATGGCCCTGCTGCACGAGCTGCATGGGGATGGCCACACCATCATCATCGTGACGCATGATCCCCAGATCGCGGCGCAGACCGAGCGCGTGATCGAGATTTCCGACGGCGTCATCATCGATGACCGCCGGAGCGGCATGGACACGAGGGTCGACAAGGCCAGCGTGGACATGCGCCGCGCGGGCGCCTGGCGCGAATGGTTCGACAGCGGGCTCGAAGCCCTGCGCATGGCCCTGCGGTCGATGGTGGCGCACAAGCTGCGGACGTTCCTGACCATGCTCGGCATTATCATCGGCATCGCCTCGGTGGTGAGCGTGGTGGCGCTCGGGCAGGGCAGCCAACAGATGGTGCTGGAAAACATTGCCTCGATCGGCACCAATACGATCAATGTCTATCCCGGCAGCGGATTCGGCGACCGGCGGAGCAGCCGTATCCAGACGCTGCTGCCGTCTGACGCCGAGGCGCTGGCGGCGCAGGACTATGCCGACAGCGTCTCGCCGCAGGTCACTTCCAACGCCACGGTGCTCTACCGGAACACCTCGTCCAACGCTTCGATCACCGGGGTGGGCGAGGGCTATTTCCAGGTCAACGGCCGCACCTTTGCCGAGGGTGTGGGCTTTAACGGAACCAGCATCACCCAGCGCACGCAGGAAGCGGTCATCGACGAAAATGCGCGCGACGCCTTTTTCATCAATGGCGAGGAGCCGGTCGGGCAGGTCATCATGCTGGGCAAGGTGCCGGTGCGGGTGATCGGCGTGGTGGAGAATGTCACCGGCTTCGGGCCGGGCGGCAACAGCGCCAATGTCTATGTGCCCTATACGACGGCGATGGACCGCATATTGGGCCAGTCCTATCTTGGCTCTATCGCCGTGCGGGTGAGCGACGACTTCGACATGGCGCAGGCCGAGGCGGAGATTACCGAATTGCTGACGCGGCTGCATGACGGCAAGGAGGATTTCTTCCTGCAGAATACCGCGACCATCCGCGAAACCATCGAGAGCACCTCGGCCACATTGACGCTGCTGATTTCCACCATTGCGGTTATCTCGCTGGTGGTGGGCGGAATCGGGGTGATGAACATCATGCTGGTGAGCGTTTCCGAGCGCACCAAGGAGATCGGCATCCGCATGGCGGTGGGGGCGCGGCGGGGCGACATCCTCAGGCAATTCCTCATCGAGGCGGTGCTGGTCTGCTTTGTCGGCGGCGCGGCCGGGGTGGGGTTGAGCTTCGGACTGGGAAGCCTGCTGACGGCCCTGGTAAGCGGCGCTCGGGTGAGCTATTCGCCGGAATCGATCGTGCTGGCAATTGCCTCGGCGAGCCTGATCGGCGTGGTCTTCGGCTTCATGCCGGCCCGTTCGGCGGCAAGGCTGGACCCGGTGGAGGCACTGGCGCGGGAATGACGGGCCACCCGTTGCCCATAAGCCACCATCCCGCCCTGCAATTCGCGACAAATGCGTCTCAAAGGTTGTCCCGTCCGGCTGCCAGCCCTAAACTCGCCATGAAATGACCGCCTGTTGGGCAAGCGTGCAGCGTCGGCGCGGTTGGGGCGAAAGAGGCTTAACGGAATCTTTTTCTCCGAAGGGCAAACTTTGCTTCTGCCTCAAGAGGTTGAAGCGTAACGGGCGGGAACGGGTCACTGCATATCGCGCGTCTGGTAACGAGTTTTGGCGCCTTGTGCGTTGCCGCCTTTTTGGCGGTGGCGCCTGTGGCCGCGTTTGAAATTTTCGGGCTGAAACTCTTCGAGGATCAGAGCGAGGAAGATGCGGCCGCCGTCATTGCCGACCCGCAGCCCTATTTCGTCACCGTCACCATCAATGCCACCGGCGCGGTCGAGAGCGCGGTGCGCAATGCTTCGGCGCTGGTGGCCGACCAGAATGAGCCGGCCTCGGGCGCAGCGGGCCTGTTGGCCAAGGCGCGGGGCGACTATCGCCGCATCGTGGCGGCGCTCTATAATGAAGGCTATTACGGTGGAGTGGCCAGCATCCGCGTTGGCGGCGTCGAGGCGGCCAAACTGGCGCCCGACGTCAACCTGCCGGACCCGATCGATGTGACCATCGCGGTCGATCCCGGCCCGCAATTCCGCTTCAACAGCGTCAATATCGTCAACCAGGCGCTGCCGACCTCGGACCCCTATGATCATGTCGAGCCACCTGCCCATGCCGGGTTCGGCGTGGGCGAAATCGCCAAGTCTTCGGTGATCCTCAAGGCCGAACAACTGGCACTGGAGGCCTGGCGGCAGCAGGGCCATGCCAAGGCCGTGGTGGTAACCCGCGACGTGGTGGCCGACCATGCGACCAATACGGTCGACGTGACCATCACCGTCAATCCCGGTCCCAAGGCCGCCTTCGGCGCGGTGACGGTGAGCGGTACGGAAGCGATGGATCCCGAATTCGTGCGGCGGCAGACCGGGCTGGTCGAGGGCGAGGAGTACGATCCCGACGAGCTGGCGCTGGCGCAGAAGCGGCTCGACCGGCTCGAAGTGTTCCGCGCGGCTCGGCTGGAAGCGGCCGAAGCCGTTGGCGCCGATGGGCTGCTGCCCTATGATCTGATCGTGCAGGAACTGCCCGGCCGGCGCTTCGGCGTCGGCGCGACCTATTCGACCGTGGACGGGCTGGGCGTCGAGGCCTTCCACCTGTGGCGGAATCTTTTCGGCCAGGCCGAGCGGTTGCGGCTCGATGCGCGCGTGGCCAGCATTGGCTATCCGGTCGATACCAGCCAGTTCGACTATTTCTTCGGCGGCACCTTCACCAAGCCGGGCATTTTCACGCCGGATACCGACCTTGTCGCGGCGGTGTCGGCCGAGCGCACCATCTATCCGACGTTCACCGAGACTTCGGCCAGCGGGCGGGTGGGGCTGACGCATATTCTCTCCGACCAGATCACGCTGGAAGGGGGAGCGCAGTTCGAGCTCAACCGGTTCGACGATGATTTCGGCACGCGCGATTTCAAGACGATGGGGCTCTATGCCGGGGCGACCTTCGATTTCCGCGACGACAGCGTCGATCCGACCAGCGGCTGGTTCGGGCAGGTCAATCTCGAACCCTTCTACGAGTTGAACTACGGCAATGCGGCCGCCAAGCTGACCGTGGAGGGCCGCACCTATTTCGGTTTTGGCGAGGATGACCCCTTCGTGCTGGCGGGACGGCTCAAGGCCGGGGCGTTGCTGGGGCCGAGCCTGGCGGAAATTCCGCCCGACAAGCTGTTCTTCGCCGGCGGGGGCGGCTCGGTGCGCGGCTATGCCTTCAAGTCCATCGGTGTCGATGACGGCTCGGGCACCGTAACCGGCGGGCGCTACCTGCTCGAGGCTTCGCTCGAGGCCCGGGCCAAGGTGACCCAGGATATCGGCGTGGTCGGGTTCGTTGATGGCGGCTATGTCGCGGCCGACGTCTTCCCCGCGCTGACCGACCTCAGGGTCGGGGCAGGCGTGGGCGTACGCTACTATACCGGCCTCGGACCGATCCGCGCCGATTTCGCCATTCCGCTCAACAAGCGGGCGGGCGATCCGGATTATGCCATCTATGTCGGCATAGGGCAGGCTTTCTGATGGCCCGGCTGCTCTCTCTCCCGCGGCGCTTCGTCGTCCTCGTCCTCGTGCTGATCGGCCTTGCCGTGCCGGCGGCCCTCGTGGCGCAGGATGTGCTGACGATGGACAATGAGGAGCAGAAGGACTGGCTGACCAGTTTCGTGCAGGATCGCCTGTCGACGCCGGAACGGCAGATCAGGCTATCCAATATCGACGGTGCGCTGGGCTCGGATGTCTCGATCCGGCAGATCACCATTTCCGACGCCGAAGGCGTGTGGCTGCGGGTGAACAATGCGCGGCTCAACTGGAACCAGGCGGCGCTGTTTACCGGGCGGCTGGAAGTGCGCTCGCTGGCGGCCGATTCCATCGAATATATCCGCAATGCAGTGCCAGTGGAGGGCGCGGCGGACCTGCCGCCGCCCGAGGCCGGCAGCTTCCAGGTGCCGGAACTGCCAGTGGCCGTGATCATCGATGAACTGAGCGTGCCCTCGGTGACCTTCGGGGCGAATGTGTTCGGGCTGGGTTCGGAGATTTCCCTTGCCGGGGCGATGACGCTCGACGGTGGCAATCTCGACGCCGTCATCGATATTGTCAGGCTCGATGGGCCGGGCGGCACGCTCGACCTCGACGTGGCCTTCC
>CBIGSA010000009.1:0-26776 GCA_966192215.1 uncultured Devosia sp.
AGCAGCAGGCCGAAGCCCTGGGCATCGACCTCAAGTTTGCCGATGCGCAGCAGAAACAGGAAAACCAGATCAAGGCGATCCGCGGCTTCATCGCCCAGGGCGTCGATGCCATCCTGGTCGCACCCGTTGTCGCCACCGGCTGGGACGACGTGCTGGCCGAAGCCAAGGAAGCCGAAATCCCGGTGCTTCTGCTCGACCGTGGCGTGGATGCGCCCGATGATCTCTACCTGACCGCCGTCATGTCCGACCAGATTCTCGAAGGCCGCGTGGCCGGCGAGTGGCTGGTGGGCGAAGTGGGCGATGCAGACTGCAAAGTCGTCGAACTGCAGGGCACCGTGGGCTCGACCCCGGCCATCAACCGCAAGGCAGGCTTTGAGGAAGCCATTGCTGGCCATGACAATATCCAGATCGTCCGCAGCCAGACCGGTGACTTCACCCGCGCCAAGGGCAAGGAAGTGATGGAAGGCTTCATCAAGGCCGAGAATGGCGGCGCCGATATCTGCGCGGTCTATGCCCATAATGATGACATGGCCGTGGGCGCCATCCAGGCTATCAAGGATGCCGGCTTGAAGCCCGGCACCGATATCAAGGTGGTCTCCATCGACGCCGTGCCGGACATCTTTGCGGCCATGGCGGCCGGCGAAGCCAATGCCACGGTGGAACTGACCCCCGACATGGCCGGCCCGGCCTTTGCCGCCCTCTCGGCCTATCTGGCCGACGGCACCGAGCCTGAAAAGCTCATCATCACCGAATCCAAGCTCTATACGCCTGCTGACGATCCGCAGGGCGAATATGACCGCCGCAAGGATTTGGGCTACTAATCGAGTCTGAAGGAGGGTTCCGCCGGGGTGATCCGGCGGAACCGCTTCCGTGACACGGCCGGAACGGCGGCGCGGACGACCGGGGGAGAATGGGATGGCAGACGGCGACTACGTGCTCGAAGCGCGCGGCCTCCTCAAGATTTTCGGCAATCACGTTGCCCTCGACAATGTCGATTTCGGCCTGCGCGCCGGCGAGGTCCACGCCCTGCTCGGTGAAAACGGCGCCGGCAAATCCACGCTCATCAAGATATTGACCGGCGCCTACCAGCCCGATGGCGGCGGCATCTATGTCGATGGCGCGCAAGTGTCGCTCGACAATCCTCTTCACGCCCAGACCTTCGGCATCGGCACCGTCTATCAGGAGGTCAACCTCCTGCCCAACCGCTCGGTGGCCGAGAACCTGTTCCTGGGCCACCAGCCACGCCGCTTCGGTTTCGTCAACTTCCGCCGGATGGAAGCCGACGCAAGGACGCTGCTAGCCAATTATGACCTCCATATCGACCCCTCCAGCGAATTGGGCACCCATTCGGTGGCCGTGCAGCAGATCGTCGCCATCGCGCGCGCCGTGCAGCTTTCCGGCAAGGTGCTGATCCTCGACGAACCCACGGCCAGCCTCGACCGCAACGAGGTCGAGCGCCTGTTCGAAGTGGTGCGGGGGCTCAAAGCCAGGGGGCTGGCCATCATTTTCATCACCCATTTCCTGGACCAGGTCTTCGCCATTGCCGACCGCGTCACCGTGTTGCGCAATGGCAGGCTGATCGATACGCGGCCGCTGGACGATCTGAGCCGCACCGATGTGGTGCGCCTGATGCTCGGCAAGGATATCGCTTTTTCTGGTGCCACCGACGTCGAGCCGAGCGAAAATCCCGACGAAGTGCTGCTCGATTTTAAGGGCTACGGCCGCAAGCGCAGCGTGCAGCCTTTCGATCTCACCATTCACAAGGGCGAAGTGGTCGGCGTGGCGGGGCTGCTCGGCTCGGGCCGCACCGAAGTCGCGCGCATCATGTTCGGCGCCGATCCGGCCGACCAGGGCACAGTCAGTGTCCACGGCAGGCCCACGGCTTTGCGCCACACCACTGATGCCATCCGCCACGGCTTCGGCTTCTGCCCGGAAGACCGCAAGGCCGAGGGCATCCTCGGGGACCTCAGTGTGCGCGAAAACATCGTCATAGCGCTGCAGGGCAAGCTTGGCTGGTTCAAGGCCCTCAACCGTGACGAGCAGCTCGAAATCGCCGGCCGGTTCGGGGAGGCCATGGATATCCGCGCCGCCTCGCTCGACATGCCCGTCAAGCTCCTCTCGGGCGGCAACCAGCAGAAGGTGATCCTGTCGCGCTGGCTGGCCACCGATCCCGATTTTCTCATTCTCGACGAGCCGACGCGCGGCATCGATGTGGGCGCCCATGCCGAAATCGTCCGCACTATCAACCGGTTGCGCGAGGATGGCATGGCCATGCTGGTCATCTCTTCCGAACTGGACGAGGTGGTCGCCTATAGCTCCCGCATCGTGGTGATGCGCGACCGCGAAATGGTCGCCGAACTGCGCGGCAAGAACATCAATCCCGGCGTGATCGTGCAGGCCATCGCCAACCACAGTGACGAGGCCGTCGCATGAAGCGTCTTCATCTCGAACGCCTGGCCAATCCGCAATTGCTGGCGCTGGTCGCGGTATTGCTCATCAACTGGCTGCTGTTTCCCAATTTCTTCCGCATCTCCTGGCAGGACGGTCGCCTGTTCGGCAGCGTCATCGACGTGCTCAATCGCGGTGCCCCGGTAGCGATCCTTGCCATCGGCATGACGGCGGTGATTGCAACCAAGGGTGTCGACCTGTCGGTCGGTGCCATCATGGCGGTTTGCGGCGCGGTTGCGGCGACCATGGTCGTGGCGGGCTACCCCACGCCGGTCGCCGTGATTGCCGCGCTGGGCGTGGGGCTGCTCTGCGGCTTGTGGAACGGCTTTCTCGTCGCCGTGCTCGATATCCAGCCCATCGTGGCCACGCTGGTGCTCATGGTGGCCGGGCGCGGCATCGCCCAGCTCATCACCGAGGGTTATATCGTCACCTTCAACGATCCGGCGCTGATCTTCATCGGCACCGGCTCTTTCCTTGGCTTTCCCATGGCGGCGGTGATCGCGCTGGTGCTGATGGTGCTGGTGACGCTGCTGGTGCGGCGCACGGCCATCGGGCTCTTCATCCAGGCTATCGGCGTCAACCGCGCGGCGGCCTCGCTGGCGGGTATTCATAGCCGCATGCTGCTGGTGCTGGTCTATGCGCTCAGCGGCTTCTGCGCCGCCATCGCCGGCGTTATCGTGGCCGCCGATATCCGCGGCGCCGACGCCAACAATTCCGGGCTCTGGCTCGAGCTCGACGCCATCCTCGCCGTGGTCATCGGCGGCACCTCGCTGCTGGGTGGCAAGTTCTCCATCCCGCTGGCGGTGGTGGGCGCGCTCATCATCCAGGCGATGAATACCGGCATTCTCGTCTCCGGCTTCCCGCCCGAATTCAACCTCATCGTCAAGGCCGGGATGATCATCCTCATCCTGATGCTGCAATCGCCGCTGGTCGGCAACGCGCTGGGCTTTTTCAAACGCGATACCAGGCAGGCGACCCCGAAATGAAACGCAGTCTCCGCCCGCTGGCCGCCACCGCCGTCATCTTCCTCATCGCCTATGCCGTGAGCGTGCTGCAGTTTCCCGGCATGCTCTCGACCCGGGTCCTGGGCAATTTCCTCACCGACAATGCCTTCCTGGGCATTGCCGCCGTGGGCATGACCTTCGTCATCATTTCGGGCGGTATTGACCTCTCGGTGGGTGCCGTCATCGGCTTTACCGGCGTGCTCGTCGCCGTGTTGATCTCGTGGCTGGGCCTCCACCCGCTGCTGGCTTTCGCCATCGCGCTGGGCGTAGCGGCCCTGTTCGGTGCGGCCATGGGCGTCACCATCCACTACCTGCAGGTGCCCAGTTTCATCGTCACATTGGCCGGCATGTTCCTGGCCCGTGGCGGCGCCTCGGTCATCACCCAGGATTCGGTGCCCATCAACCACGACTTCTACAGCCTGGTCTCCGATCTCATCATCCGCCTGCCGGGCGGTGGACGCCTCAGCTTCATTGGCCTGCTGATGATCGCCGTCTTCCTGCTCGGCGCACTGCTGGCGCACCGCACGCGGTTCGGGTCCTATGTCTACGCGCTTGGCGGCAACGCGGTCTCGGCCTCGCTCATGGGCGTGCCGGTGGCGCGCACGACGATCCAGATCTACATGCTCTCCAGCACCCTGGCCGCCTTGGCGGGCATCGTCTTCTCGCTCTACACCTCGGCCGGCTATCCCCTGGCGGCGGTGGGCGTGGAGCTCGATGCCATCAGCGCCGTGGTCATCGGCGGCACATTGCTCACCGGCGGCTATGGCTTCGTGCTGGGCACTTTCGTGGGCGTCATGCTGCTGGGCCTGGTGCAGACCTACATCATCTTCGATGGCACATTGTCGAGCTGGTGGACCAAGATCGTGATCGGCGTACTGCTCTTCTTGTTCATTGTGCTACAGCGCATAATATTTGCGGCCTCCGCTCCCGGAGAAGAGTCGTCCGAGAAAGTGTAGCATGATCGAAGCAGGCAGCCTTATTCGCTCGCTGTCCGGGCGACCCGCTGCACGGAATTTCCATACCTTCGTCATCAATGAAATCGGCCACGGCATCGTCACGGGCAAGTTTCCGGTCGGCTCCATCCTCGCCAGCGACGCGGTGATGATGGAGACCTATGGCGTCTCGCGCACGGTCCTGCGCGAGGCGCTCAAGACGCTCGAAGCCAAGGGGCTGGTCGAGGCGCGGCCCAAGGTCGGTACGCGCGTTTCCCCGCCCAGCCGCTGGAGCTTCTTCGACCCGCTGGTCCTGTCCTGGCATTTCTATGCCGAGCCTGACCGCCAGTTCTACGAAAGCCTCTTCGATGTGCGAAGGGCGCTGGAATCTCGCGCGGCCGCCCTCGCGGCCCAGCACCGGACGGCGGAAGACATCCGCGTGATGAAATACTGGCTGCACCAGATGGAATCGGTGAGCGGGGACCTCGAGAACCATGGCATAGCCGTGCTCGAAATCCACCGCACCATCGCTGACACATCGGGCAATGCCCTGCTGCGCTCGGTGATCGGTATTGTCGAACTGACCGTGGCTCTGGCGCTCAAGCAATGCCAGAAGGGCGGGGCCGACGAGTATCTTGCCGCCACGCACGACGCCCTGACGCGCCTCGTCACCGCCATCGCCAATGCCGACGTGGCCGCGGCCACTGCCATCGTCGCCGATGTCATCACCCTCGATGAGGCACAGGTGCTCGCCCTGCTATAGGCGAGCCGGTACACCGCCCAAACTCAAATGTCTGACGGCCCGTGGGAGTCGCCCACTTTGAAAATGTTAGTTTGCGTCGCATTGAATCTGATTAACACACTTGAGTTAAGTTAATCAGGCTCTCATAGTCCTTTCATGCGATCGTCGCAAATGACCTTGGGGGGTCGGAACGCGGCGGTCCCGGAGAGGAGAAGACCAATGACACGTTTGACTCGGCGAACCTTTATCGCCTCCGTTCCACCGCTGCTTGCGGCCACGCAGATTCCCGCCTGGGCCGCGCCGGCGGCCAACCGGGATCTGATTGCGGCCCAGAAGGGCGAGCCCGCCATCGTCAAGCTCTATCGCCAGCTCGAACGGCTGACCTCGACAGTGACGCTGATGACCACGGGCGCGCACCCGGACGATGAGCCCAGCGGCATGCTTGCGGCCCTGCGGCACGTCTATGGCATCCGCCCGGTGCTCTATTGCATCACCCGCGGCGAAGGCGGGCAGAATGCCATCGGGCCTGAGCGCGGCTCGGTGCTCGGCGTGCTGCGCACCCGCGAAATGACCGAAGCCTCCCGTGCGCTGGACGCCTCGCTGGCCTTTGGCGGTCAGGGCCACCACGATCCCGTACACGATTTCGGTTTCTCCAAGGATCCGAACCAGACCATTGACCGCTGGGGCCGCGATCGCGTCATCGAGCGCATGACCTGGGCGTTCCGTTACTACCGCCCCGACGTCATCATGAACTGCTTCCTCGATGTGGGCGGTCAGCACGGTCATCACCGCGCCGCCAATGTCGCCACTTTCGTGACGGCCGAGATTTCAGGCAATCCGGAAGAATTCCCCAACCAGATCGCGGCGGGTCTCAAGCCCTGGAGCGTTCCCAAGATCTACCAGCCCGCATGGGGTGGTGGCGGTGGCGTCTATGACGACGAAACCCCGCCCCCGCCGCAAACCCTGGTGATCCGCGCGCCTGAACGCGATCCGATTTCCGGCGCCACCTTCCCGCAGATGGGCGAATGGTCCCGCGTATGCCACCAGACGCAGGGCATGGGCTCCTGGCGTCCCGATCCGCAGACCGAATGGCCGCTGAACCTGAGCTGGGCCGCCAATGGCGAAGCCGGCAGGCAGGAAGAGGACATCCGCGACGGGTTGATCGCCACGGTGGGCCACATTGCCGAGCTCGACGGCATGCCATCCGCGGCCGCCGATGCCCTGCGCAATGCCCAGGGCTTGATCGACGAGGCCATTGCCGACTATGGCGATCCCGCCGTGGTGAGCAGCAAGCTGGTCGAGATCGGCAAGGCCATCGCCGAAGCCCGCGCCAGCCTGCCTGAAGAGCTGGAACTCGATGCCGGCCACCGCCTCGATCGCAAGATCAAGGAAGTCGACCTGGCCCTGGCCACCGCCGCCGGCATGCAGATCCGCGCCTTCACCGATGGTGGCGATCTGCGTCCGGGCCAGGACATCGTGGTCAAGACCGTGGTCGATGCGCCCGACAGCGTAAACGTCGACAGCGTGGCCGTGGTGTCCCGCGAGGGCATTACCAGCGAGCCGGTGGAAGACGGGGTCAAGGTTATCGTTGCCGACGATGCCGATCTCACCAACCCGCTCAACGAGCAGTTCGATCCGCTCGGTGGCAATGGTGACGCCTTCGTGCGGCTGACGGCCGATATTTCCGGCTACAAGGCGGTGCTCGACATCGACCTTGAGGACGCGCTGCGCGTGTTGCCCGATGCTTCGCTCGAGCTGAAGCCCGATGCCGTGGTGTTCAACACCGAAAGGGACATCGTGCCGGTCGAGATGACCGCAGTCGTTTCGGGGGCCACCACTGCCGATCTCGACTTCAACCTGCCCGAAGGCTGGTCGATGACGGCAAAGGGCGAGACGGGTGCCGAAGCCGGCACGTTCGAGCTGGCGCCCCCTGACGATCTGGGCACCGCCCGCATCACCATCGCGCCCAAGCTGCTCGACCAGCCGGCCTATGCCATCAATGTCTTCTCCTACCCCCATATCGGTCGCTCGGTCGTGCCCACGGAAGTGGCCGTGCCGGTGCAGTCGGTCGGGGCGGTCATTCCGGAGGGCAAGATCGGCTATATCGGCGGCAACAATGACAATGTCGGCGTCTGGCTGAAGCGCCTGGGTGTCGATCTCAAGGAGTTGAGCGCCTCTGATATGGAAGCCGGTGCCTATCGCGATCTCGATACGCTGGTCGTTGGCATCTATGCCTTCGGACGTCGTGCCGATCTCGTTGCGGCCCTGCCGGGCATCCATGAATGGGTGAAGAATGGCGGCCACCTGGTGACGCTCTATCACCGCCCGTCGGATGGCTGGAATACCGATACGGTGCCGCTGGCCTATCTCAAGATCGGTTCCCCTTCGATCCGCTATCGCGTGACCGATGCGGCGGCGCCGGTGACGGTGCTGGAGCCCGATCATCCGCTGTTCAACTATCCCAATGTCATCACCGAGGACGACTGGGCCAATTGGGACAAGGAACGCGGGCTCTACTTCGCGTCGGAATGGGACGAGGTCTATAAGCCCCTGGTCGCCATGAACGATGCGGGCGAAGAGCCATTGACCGGGGCATTGCTCTCGGCCGAGATCGGCGAGGGCCGCCATACCCATACGAGCCTCGTGCTGCACCATCAGCTCGACAAGCTGACTCCCGGCGCCTTCCGGATCATGGCCAACCTGATCCAGCCGGCCAAGCACTGAGCCAACCCTCCGGCCCGCGATCCTCCCGTCGCGGGCCGCTCGCGCCGCATGGCGGCGGCAGAGCCTCCGACCGCCCCCCCGGTCGGAGGCTTCTTTCGGCCTAGACCAGCCGGGACAGGGCGAAGCTGCTGAGGTCAATGGCCGGGCTACCGTCCATCACCCACTGGGCGACGCTTTCGCCGATGGCCGCCGAATGCTTGAAGCCGTGGCCCGAACAGGGCGAAACGACCAGCATATTGCCGTGTTCCGGGTGGCGGTCGATGAGGAACATGCTGTCCGGCGTGGCCGTATAGATGCATGTCGCCGTGCGGGCCGGTCTAGGCGTTACACCCACCAGTCGACCACGCAGATGCGCGTCGAACATGCGGCGGCTGTCACTCTCGGGAACCAGCCGGTCGATATGGTCGGGGTCGCTGGCCGCGCCGTAGAATTCGTCGGCCGTCTTGACCGAAAGCCCGTCCAGCGAGGGAAACCCGTAGAAAAAGCCGTCCTCGCTCTCGCCATGCGGCCACATGAAGACCGGCGAATTACGCCAGGCGGATGTGGCGTCGGGAGCGAGGGCGAACCAGTGCATCACCTGGCGCGTGGGCTTGAGCACGCGGTCGAACGGCGCACCAAGCAGGCCCGGAGCCCCTGGGCCGGCTGATACGACGACATCACCGGCGGGCAGGGTGGAGCCATCATCGAGATGAAGGGTCACCCCGGTCGGCGTGGCGTCGATTTTGGTGACAATCCGCCCGAGTCGCAGCGTGGCACCGAGTGTTTCGGCGCGGGTGAGTTGCGCGGCGACGCAATTCTCGGGAACCACATAGCCACCACCCGGTTCGTAATAGCCGATCTCGCTGTCCCGCGGCGCCAGGTTGGGGAAGCGGCGGCGGATTTCGCCGGCATCGAGAACTTCGTGCGGAATGCCATAGCGCCGGGCGGCGGCTATTGAGCGGCGGATAAAGCCGGTGCGGCCGGGGCGAGCGGTATTGTCGTCATGTTCGGAGATGACGATGCTGCCCACTTCATGCAGCAGGGCCTGCCCGGCTTCCGCCTCGAGCTGCCGCCAGATTTCGTGCGAACGCGTGGCCAGCGGCACATAGACCTCACCCTCGCCAATGCCCCGGCGGGTGATGCGGGTCTCCCCATGCGTGGAGCCGTGGCTATGCGGGGGATGATGGCGGTCGATGCCCACGACCCGGGCGCCACGCCGGGCCAGTTGATAGAGCGCGGCGCTGCCCATGGCGCCCAGACCGATGACGGCGACGTCAAATGCCTGATTCATTTGGGGTTTCCCTGGATGAATGCCGCCGATCAAGGCGCGCGGTGAGAACGAGGGCAAAGAGGATGATCGCAATGCCCGCCAGCGTCGTCCAGGCAGGTATTTCGCCGAAGGCGAGATAGCCGGCAATGCTGGCCAGCACGATGGAAAGATAGCCTAGCGGCGCCAGCACATTGGCCGGGCTGGCCTGATAGGCGCGCAGATAGCAATATTGTCCCATCTGGGCGAGCACGCCGATGCCGAGCAGCAGCGGCCAGGCTGACGGGGTGACGGGTTGCCAGGCGATGGCGGCGGGGATCGCGGTAAAGAGTGTGAGACCGACCGTATAGAAGACCATCAGCATGGTAGTATTCTCGCCCTTGAGCGCCCGTGTCTGCACCGTTGCCAGCGAGCCGAATACGACTGCCGCCAGCGCGGCCAAGATGCCGGCATTCCAGGCGATTTCCCCCGGCGCGACCATGAGCAACACGCCAGCAAAGCCGATTGCGGCGCCGATCCAGCGCCAGGGACCGGAGCGTTCGCCCAGCATGAAGGTAGCCAGCGCCAGCACGACCAGCGGCCGCATGAAGCCGATGGCATTGGCCAGCGCCAGCGGCAGGGCGGTGAGCGCGGCAAAATTGGCATTGAGCGCGGCCGTGTTGCAGAAGACGCGGAAGGCGTGGCGGCCCCAATGGCGGGTCCGGCGCAGGGCCTGCCGGTGCCGCCAGGCCAACGGCAAGACGCTGACGAGCCCCACAAGCGAGCGAATGAACACCATCTGTACGGCGGGATAATCGGCCCCGCCGAGCTTGACCAGCACGGTCATCACGGTGACCAGAACCATGTCGCCCATGAGCCAGGCCATGCCGGTATTGCCGTACATGTCAGGCCGGCTGCAGCAGGTTGGCCATGAGACGGAAAGCGCCGGGCACCAGGCGGTCGAGCTGGTGGTGGAGGACAAGGCTGGTATGGGTATGGCGTCCACTGCCAATAGGCGCCGAGACGAGCGAGCCGAGCAGCGGCACCTCGCCTGCATCGCTCATCGACAGGAGCGGCTCATAAGCCTTGTCCCAGTCGGAGGCGAAATAGAGTCCGCGCTCCTTGTCCCAGCCGGCGAAGTCGTCCGCCGTGATCCGGTTCGGACCGGCCAGCAGCGGATGATCGGGCAGCAGCATGGTAACCGGGGCTACCGGGTTGGTGACGCGCCAGCGCAGCGAGGGCGAGCCGATGACGAGACGGCGCGGTGGCGTTGCGTCGGGGTCCCAGCCATCGCTGGGTCGATGATAGAGCGTCACCAGATGCCCGCCGGCCGCGACCCAGTCGCGCAGTCGGAGATTGGCGGCGGCCAGGTCGGGCCGCGTGCCATAGGCGAAGATGCCAACCACGATCGTGTCCAGCCCGGAAAGCGGGCCGGCAAGGGCTTCGGCATCGAGGATGACCGGATCGGCGCCCATGCGGGCCAGCCATTGCCCGACGCGGTCGCTGCCGCCGCCGACATAGCCGACGCGGGAGCGGGGTAATGTCAGGTCGAGCGCCAGCACATCGAGCGTCAATGGCCGCACGAAGCGGGTGCGGCCGATATGCGGATAGGCGATCGGCGTCACGATATGGGCCGGCTGGCCATCGACGGTGACGGGCAGGCTGTGGCGGCCTGCTCGCAGTCCCGGGCCGGCGACCAGAGCCAGTTCAGCGCCGCTGCGCTCCAGCGTCAGGCCGGGCGGCGTGGGCAGAGTAAGTAGCGTCGGGTCGATCTCGGGCTTGAGGGCGGTGCCGTGCCGGCCTTGGGCAGGCAGCGGCAGGATGAGCGCTTCGGGCGCGAGTTGCAGCGCATGGCGCGGCGCGACTTGCAAGGGCTCTTCGGTATCGACGGCAAACGATATGCGTTCGCTGGCGATATCGGCATGCACCAGCAGGGAGATGGTGCCATTGCCGCCAAGACTCAGCCAGTGCGGGGCAAAGGCATTGCCGACGGGGGCATCGGGACGGACGCTCAGAGACAGCACGGTTTTGGGCTCGGTCACTTTACGGGCTGCGACCGGATCAAGCAGCGAGCCCGTGACCGGTTCGATCTCGATAGAGTCGGCAAGGCCCGGCTCGATCTCGACATTGAGGTTGAAGGACGCACCGGGGGCGACATCGGCCGCGGAGAGGCTGGCCAGCACATTGATGTTGGCGGCCAGGGCCATAGCGGCGTCGATTTCCGCGCACTTTCGGGTGAGGCGATGGCCGTGCAGGGCTCGGGCGGCTTCCGTGAGTCGGCTTTCTGCGGTCCGGATAGCGGCACGGGCGGCGATGAGGTGTTTCAGTATGGCCGGACCATTGGGGAAAGCTGCGACGGCCGCTGCCATGGCGGCGTCGGCCTGGACCAGTTCCCCTGGCTCGGCCAGGTCGGCGAGCCGGGCGGGCAGACCGGTCATGATATCGGCTTCGGCCGCGCCGCCGACCAGATGCAGCGCCCAGGACTGCGCGCCGGGATGACGCCAATGCCCCATATTCTGGCTGGCATGGTTGGCGCGCGACACTTCGCCCAGCCGATCATAGGGCAGGCCGGTCGCAGCGTCCGGGCTGTGTGCCACGATAGTGGTCGTGGCTGCGGGCGGTGGGACTTCGTCATCATAGTAGCCATTGCCGCCGCCCGACCAGGCCGGCAGGTAATATTTGGCCACGCGCCAGGGCAACAGACCTTCATCCGCATGTTCGGGGAAGGCAGCCGGGTCGGCAGCCAGGGCGAGCGCGGTTTCCGCTGCCTGGGTCATGGCGCGATGATGCCCGTGCTGGCCGGGCACATCGAGGAATGTGGGTATGACGATGTCGGGCCGGAACTGTCGATAGGCGCGCACCAGCCGCTCTATGGTGCGGTCCTCGCCCCAGCGCGCCAGGGTATCGGGCCCCGATTTCGAGAAGCCGAAATCATGCACCGGATCATCAGGGCCATGCCCCAGCCAGGCGATATCGGCATCGATGACCCGCGCCGCCTCCTCC
The DNA here is from genome assembly GCA_966192215.1 of uncultured Devosia sp. Lineage (GTDB taxonomy): Bacteria > Pseudomonadota > Alphaproteobacteria > Rhizobiales > Devosiaceae > Devosia. The sequence goes on from CBIGSA010000009.1 coordinate 12,079, forward strand.
ATCTCGCGCGAGCGCAGCACGCCCAAGGCACCAACACGTTCAGGGCCGAGAATGTTCTGGCCGCCCTCGCCGCGCGTCGAGCAGGCCACGACGATGCGCATGCCATATTGATGGCGCAGGCTCGCCAGCATGCCGTTATGCTCGTCATCAGGATGCGCGCCGGTATTCATCGCGGTCAGCGGGGAGCCGAGCCGCCCGAGCGCGTTGTGCAAGGCGACGAGGTGGGGATTGGCGGCCTGGCGGCGCAGCCGTTCACGACTGGTAAGCATCGGCAAATGTCCAAATCGAATTGAAGGTCAGCTCGCCGGATCGGCGACGCTGAGATGGGGCGAAACCGTATCGAGCAGGGGTAGGGCGGCCGCGCCCAGGGCTGCCGTCAATTGCCCGGTCTGCCCGCGCAGCACCCTGGGCAGCGAACGCTGCAACCGGGTCGCGACCGAAACCGGCAGGGGCGCCAGCGCCTCGATGACAGCGTCCAGCACCGAATCGGGCAGGCCGCCGCCGAAGATCACCGTTTCCGGGTCGAAGATGTTTTCCAGCATGGCCACGGTGGGCGCCAGATAGTCGGCGGCCATGGCGATCCAGGCCTTCAAGGTGGGCTCGTTCTCGTCATGCAGCCGCTGGATGTCCTCGACGGTCGCCACATAGATGCCCGCCATGGCCAGCCGCTCGCGCAGGGCAAATACGGAAACGAAGCGCTCCAGCGCGCCGGCCGGGCCGTAAACGCCCTTGCCCTTGCGGGGCGTCAGGCCGACATGGCCGATTTCGCCGGCATTGCCGAAGGCGCCGCGCACTGGCCGCCCGTCCTGGATGACGCCCAGGCCCAGGCCGACGCCGAAATAGAGGTAACAGAAATTGCCCAGTTGCCGTCCCGCGCCATAGAGGCGCTCGCCGACAACGGCGGCCGTGGCGTCATTTTCCACAACGACATGCTGGCCGGTCGCCAGGGCAAAGAGTGGCGCGGGGTCCACACCGGCCCAGCCAGGCAGCGTCGCGGGGCCCACCGAGCTCATGCCCTCGATCTCGAACGGGCCCGGCATCACGACGCCCAGGCCGAGCAGTTTGCTGCTGTCTGCCCCTAACGCGTTCTGCAACTTGTGCACTTCCTTGGCTGCCAGATCGGGCACCACGTCGGGCCCGAATGCGTCCAACGCAACGATGGATTGCCCCCTTATGCCGCCCGACAAATCCAGCAGCACCGTCACCATGTGGTCCGCCGCCACTTCGATGCCGGCGGTCAGCGGGCCATTGGGATTGACGGCAAACTGGATGGGCGGCTGGCCCCGGCCGGATCGCAGCCGGCCCAGCTCGATGAGCAGGCCCTCCTCGAGCAATTCCTCGACGATATTGGCGACCGCCTGCGGCGTCAGATGGGCCCGTCGCGCAATCTCGGTACGTCCCAGATGCTCGTGCATGCGGATGACTTCGAGCACGACGCGGCGATTGTGGGCGCGGTTGCGCTCGGGGTTGGAGCCGATGGCGACGCGCTGGCGCAGAATTCGCTTGCTGCGGCTGTTCACGATCTGCGGCCCTCCGATCCATTGCTTATACGACATGGGCAATGCAGGCTAGCCGACGAACAGAATAACTCAAGTAGATTATTTTATTGACAAGCCAGCGTCACATATCCGACGCTGAGGGTGGATTGGCGGTCGTGCGCCCGTCTCGCACCAGATATGGCCGTCGGAAGGTCGACGGCTCAACGGAGGATATGGATGTTCACCAAGGCAAAGTTGGCCGGGCTCGCTGCCGGCATTAGCTTTCTGGCGCTGGGCTCGGCCCAGGCTGTAGAAATCGAGTATTGGCAATATGTGTTCGACAGCCGCGTCAAGGCGATGGACCAGCTCATCGAGAACTTCGAGGCGGCCAATCCCGACATTACCGTCAAGCACACTACCTTCCCCTATGCCGATTATCAGACGCGCGTCGTTGCCGCCAAGGTGGCAGGGCAGGGTCCTGATGTCGTGCAGCTCTTCTATGGCTGGCTCGACCAGTTCGTGGCCGGTGGACTGATCCAGCCGCTCGATCCGGCGGCCTTCCCGCATGACGCGATCGAATCCGAATTCTTCCCGATCGTCTCGGCCATGAAGCGCGGCGACGATTATTACGGCCTGCCGACGGCCGTGCGCTCGCTGGCCCTGTTCTACAACAAGGCCATCTTTGCCGAAGCCGGCCTGGAAGCGCCGCAGAATCTCGAAGAGTTTCTCGCCGCCGCCGAAGCCACCACCAAGCGCGATGGCTCGGGCAATATCACCTCTGCCGGCATCACCATGGACATGGCCGGCCAGGACCATCACTGGTGGCGCGAAGTGCTGATCCGCCAGAATGGCGGCGAACCCTATGACGCCGAAGGCAATGTCGCCTATGACAGCGAAGCCGGCGCGGCGGCCCTCAAGTTCTACACCGACCTGCAAACCGAGCATAATGTCGGCCTTGTCGGCTTCATGGATGAAGGTCAGGCCGCGTTCCGCGCCGGTCTTGCCGCCATGACCATCGACGGCACTTTCCGCCTTGGCGCCTTCGCCGACAATCCGTTCGAATGGGGCGTGGTGGAGCTGCCGGCCGATGCCAACGGCCTGCGCTCGAACTATTCGAGCTACTTCGCCAATGCCATCGGCGCGACCGCCGAGGGTGAAGAACTCGAAGCCGCCCAGAAGTTCCTGCAGTATATTTCCTCGCCCGAAGCCATGGAAATCTGGCTCGACGTGGTGGGTGAGCTCCCCGCCCGCCGCGACGTGGCGCTGACCGAAGCCAACCTGGCCGACCCGATCCTCGGGCCGTTCCTTGCTGGCCTCGACTACGCACACACGACCCGCTTCTATGACGAAGCGGGCCAGCGCCAGGTTGCCATCGACATGGTCAACCGCGTGCTGCTCGAAGGCCAGTCCATCGAGGATTCGCTGAGCCAGGCCGCCCAGGCCGAGCAGGCGATCATCGACCAGGGCCGCCAGTAACACCCGGCCTTGTTCCGACCCGGCCGGCGGCGATACTCTCGCTGCCGGCCGACCCGAACGCGCGAGGAACGACCATGGCGTCCGCGAACGCATCCCCCCAAATAGGCTCGGTTCGCTTGTGGGACCGGCTGAGCATTGGCACCAAGCGTGTCATCTGGGCCTGGACCTTCCTTGCCCTGCCCATCATTTTCTATGCGGGCATTCGCTTCTATCCGACCTTCCAGGCCTTCTGGCTGTCGCTGACCAACTGGGACCTGCTGCGCCCCGCCCAGTTTATCGGCCTGGCGAACTATCAGAAGATGTTCGCCGATCCCCTGTTCTGGAAAGTGTTCAACAACACCTTCCTCTACCTGCTCATCGGCACCCCGGTCAGCCTGGTGATTTCCTTCGTGATCGCCTTCTATCTCGATCGCGTCCGCTTCATGCACGGTTTCATCCGTGCGCTCTATTTCCTGCCCTTCCTCACCACGGCTGCCGCCATGGGCTGGGTCTGGCGCTGGTTCTACCAGCCCGTGCCCATCGGGGTGATCAACGGCTTCCTGACGTCCATCGGCCTTGAGCAGCAGCCTTTCCTGCGCTCGATCGATCAGGCGCTGATCTCCATCCTCATTCCGGCCATCTGGGCAGGGCTCGGCTTCCAGATCATCATTTTCATGGCCGGCCTGCGCGCCATTCCCGGCACCTTCTATGAAGCCGCCCGCATCGACGGGCTGGGCGAATGGGCCATTCTGCGCAAGATCACCATTCCGCTGCTCAAGCCCACCACGGTATTCCTGGTCGTGTTCTCGTCGATCGGCTTCCTGCGTATTTTCGACCAGGTCTACAATATGACCACCAACGATCCCGGCGGGCCGCTCAATGCGACCAAGCCGCTGGTGCTCATGATCTACCAGACCGCCTTCTCGTCCTACCAGATGGGCTATGCCGCCGCGCAGACCGTGGTGCTGTTCACCATCCTGCTCGTTGTGTCCCTGCTCCAGCTCTATGTGCTGAGGGAAAAGAAATGACCGCCACCACCGCCTCGGCCACCGAGCTGGCGGCCAATCGCCGCGACATCCGCCCCGGCCGCATCCTCACCTGGACCCTGCTGTTCATCGGCGGGCTCATCATGGTGACCCCGCTGCTGTTCATGTTCTCGACCTCGCTCAAGACGTCTGGCCAGGTCTATGACCTGCGCCTGATCCCGGCCGCGCCGACGCTGGACAACTATATCAAGGTGCTGGGCGATGGCCGCTTCATGCAGTGGTTCTTCAACTCCACCTTCATCGCGCTGACGGTCACGCTCTCCAATGTCTTCTTCGACAGCCTCGTGGGCTACACGCTGGCCAAGTTCGAGTTCCGCGGCCGCTACTTCATCTTCCTGGCCATCCTCTCGACCCTGATGATCCCCACCGAAATGCTGGTGATCCCCTGGTACCTGATGTCCAGCCAGCTTGGTTGGCTCGATAGCTATTGGGGCATCATGTTCCCGGGCATGATGACGGCCTTCGGTACCTTCCTGATGAAGCAGTTCTTCGAAGGCGTGCCCAACGACTTTCTCGAAGCGGCGCGGGTGGATGGGCTCAACGAATTCACCATCTGGTGGAAGATCGCCATGCCCATGGTGGTGCCGGCCATTTCGGCCCTGGCCATCTTCACCTTCCTGGGCAACTGGACGGCGTTCTTCTGGCCGCTGATCGTCACCACCTCCAAGGAGCTCTATACGCTGCCCGTCGGCATTTCGAGCTTCTCGGCGGAATCCTCCATCCAGTGGGAATTGATCATGACCGGCGCGGCGCTGGGCACCATTCCTACGCTCCTCGTCTTCCTGGCCCTGCAGCGCTTCATCGTGCGCGGCGTGATGCTGGCCGGCCTCAAGGGTTGAGTTATGACCGATCCCCGTCTTTCCGATAAATCGGTCTTCCCCGATCCCGTCTACAAGCAGACTGTGCTGGCGCCGCTGTTCGATGGTGCCAAGGACCATCACGTGGCCGGCTTCCGCGCCATCGATCGCGCCCATCTCGTCATGCTGGCCGAAACCGGCATCCTCGAAGCCGGGCAGGCGGCCGAAATTGCCCGCGCACTCGACAGCATCGATGCCGAAATCGATCCGGCACAGCTCGTCTATACCGGCGAGGTGGAAGACTTCTTCTTCCTCATCGAAAAGGAGCTGAAACAGCGCGTCGGCCCCGATCTGGGCGGGCGCCTGCATACGGCAAGGTCGCGCAACGACATCGATCATACCCTGTTCAAACTGGGCCTGCGCACCCGGCTCAATATGCTGATTGGCAAGGCGCTGGCCTTGCATGCCGCGCTGATCGAGGCCGCCGAGCGCGAAAAGGCCACGCTGATCGTCGCCTATACCCACGGCCAGCCGGCCCAGCCCACGACATTCGGCCACTACCTGGCAGCGGTGATCGAATTCCTGGGCCGCGATATCGAGCGGCTGTTCGAGGCCTATCGCATCGTCGACCTGTCGCCCATGGGCGCCGCCGCCATCACCACGACGGGCTTTCCCACCGACCGGGCCCGTGTCGCCGAACTGCTCGGCTTCGCCGCGCCGCTGCAGAATTCCTATTCCTGCATTGCCGGCGTGGACTACATCACCGCCACCTACAGCGCCATCGAGCTGATGTTCCTTCATCTCGGACGGCCCATCCAGGACTTCCAGGTCTGGACCAGCTTCGAGGTCGGGCAGATCTATGTGCCCAATTCCCTGGTGCAGATCTCCTCGATCATGCCGCAGAAGCGCAATCCGGTGCCCATCGAGCATCTGCGGCATCTGGCCAGCCAGACCTGCGGTCGCGCCCATTCCATGCTCGCGGTGATGCACAACACGCCCTTCACCGACATGAATGACAGCGAGGGCGAAACCCAGTCCATGGGCTATCAGGCCTTCGACAGCGCCTGTCGCGTGCTCGACCTGCTGGCAGCGCTCGTCGCGCAGATTCGAATCGACCCGGCCCGCGTCAGGGCCAATATCAGCCGCTCCTGCATTACCATCACCGAGCTGGCCGATAGTCTGGTCCGGCGCGAAGGCCTTTCCTTCCGTGAGGGCCATGAAATCGCCGCCGCCGTTGCCCGCGCCGTCGTCGCCATGGGCGGCGACCTTGTGGCTGATGGCTACGGGCCCTTCGCCGAGGCCTTCGAGAAGGCCACCGGCCGCAAGTCGGCGCTGGATGAAGCGGCCTTCGCCGAAATCGTCTCGCCGGAATATTTCGTTGCCGTGCGGACCCGCTATGGCGGCCCGGCGCCCGAACCACTGGGCGCGGCCATTGCCGGCTATCGGAAGGACGCGGCCGATCTCGCCGCCCGCCACGACACAATCCTGCGCCGCCAGGCCGATGCCGCGCGCATGCTCAAAGAGCGTTTCGACGCATTGAAGGGGAAAGCCTGATGGCCAAGATCGAACTCCAGGGCCTGGTCAAGGCCTATGGCACTACTCGCGCCGTCCACGGCATCGACCTCTCGATCGAGGACGGCGAATTCGTCGTCTTTGTCGGCCCTTCCGGCTGCGGCAAGTCCACGACCTTGCGCATGATTGCCGGGCTGGAGGACATTTCGGACGGCAAGCTGTTAATCGGTGGCGACGTGGTGAACCAGCGCGAACCCAAGCAGCGCAACATCGCCATGGTGTTCCAGAACTACGCCATCTATCCGCATATGACCGTGGGCCAGAATATCGGCTTTGGGCTCTATACCTCCAGTCTCTCCAAGGCGGAAAAGCAGCAGCGCATCGCCGAAACGGCGAAGATTCTCGGCCTCGATCCGCTGCTGGACCGTCGTCCTGCCGCCCTGTCGGGCGGCCAGCGCCAGCGCGTCGCCATCGGCCGCGCCATGGTGCGCGATCCCGTCGCCTTCCTCTTCGACGAGCCGCTCTCCAATCTCGACGCACAATTGCGCAGCCAGATGCGCATGGAGATCAAGAGCCTGCACCGGCGCCTGGGCACCACCATCGTCTATGTGACGCACGACCAGGTGGAAGCCATGACCATGGCCGACAAGATCGTGGTCATGCGCGATGGCCGTATCCTGCAGGTGGGCACGCCGACCGATCTCTACGAGAACCCGGTCGACATCTTCACCGCGCGCTTCATCGGCAGCCCGTCGATGAACATGCTGGAGGCCGAACTGTCCGGGGGTACCCTGGCGATCGACGGCGTGGCCGTATCCGGCCTGACCCTGCCCGCGCATGAGGGCAAGGTCCTGGTCGGCTTGCGGCCGCATGACCTGGTGGTCGGCGACGCCGCGGGGACCGGCCTCAACGGCTCGGGCGTGGTCGAGGCCGTCGAGCCGCTGGGTTCGGAAACCCTGGTCCATGTCATGATCGGCAAGGCCCTGGTCACTGCCACCGCGCCGGGCCGCGTGGTGCCGGCAGTGGGCAGCACGGTTTCCATTCATGCCGATCCTGGGGCGCTCTACCTCTTCGATGCCGCGAGCGAAAAGGCTCTGGGCCGGGCATGACGTCCTCGCCACGCAAAGCCGGGGCTGTGCTCAGCCTCGGCCGCATCTATTGCGACCTGGTGTTTCGGGGCCTGGGCGGCATGCCGCAACTGGGCCGCGAGCTGTTTGCCCGCGACTTCGCCATGACCCCCGGTGGCGGCGCCCTCATCACGGCTGCGCATCTGGCGGCCAGCGGCCGTTCCTCGGCGCTGCTGGCACGCTTCGGCACCGATGCGCTTTCCCAGGCGCTGGCCGGGCAGATCGAGGCCCTGGGGATCGACCTGCGGTTTCTCGACCGGAATGACAGCGCCGGCCCGCAGCTGACCGTGGTGATGGTCAACGACAATGATCGCGCCTTCCTGTCGCGGCGGGCAGGCCATGCCCGGCCATCGAGCTTCGAGCGCGCCCTTGCCTGGCCGGAAGCAAGGCACCTGCATATTGCCGAATATGCCACTCTGCACGAAATGCGCGACGCCATCGCGGCCGCCAAGGCCAAGGGCCTTACCGTGTCGCTCGATCCCAGTTGGGACGACGAACTCATCCGCGACCCGCTGTTCTTCGAACGCACCGCGGGTACCGATGTCTTCCTGCCCAACCAGGAAGAAGCCTATGCCCTGACCGGCACTGAAGACCCTCAACAGGCGTTGGCCGTGCTGGGGCGCCACTTCCCGGTCGTGGCGCTGAAATGCGGCGGCGACGGCGCACTGCTGGCCATGAATGGTGCCGTCATCGCCCTGCCCAGCCCGCGGGTCGAAGTGGTCGATACGACCGGCGCCGGCGATGCGTTCAATGCCGGCTTCATCGATGCCTGGCTCGACAGCGCCGGCCCAGCCGAATGCCTCAGCGCCGCCATCACTGCCGGTTCACGCTCCGTCCAGGCCTCCGGCGGCACTGGTAGCCTCGCCGCCTCGGCGTAGTTCCAGCGATTTTTGGGGAAATTGGAGCGGGTGAGGGAATCGAGCCCAGTCAGAACCGCTTGCCGGTTCTGACCAACAAGGAATCGAGGGTTCGTCAGTCGTGCATTTGGAGCGGGTGAAGGGAATCGAACCCTCGTCGTAAGCTTGGGAAGCTTCTGCTCTACCATTGAGCTACACCCGCGACGTGGCGATAGATGCGTGAAATCCTGCGAGGCGTCAAGGCGTGGCGATTAACAGTCGCATAACTGCTGTCGCCCTATGCTCTCGGCAAATCCGGGGGCGGATATGCGCGTATTGATTGTTGATGACAGCCGGTCGAGCCTTGCCATGATCGGCACGATCATCAAGGCGGCGACCGAAGCCGAGATCGACGCCTGCCTTCTGCCGCGCGAAGCGCTCGAGCGCAGCGAGCACACGCAATACGATCTGGTGCTGGTCGACCACATCATGCCCGAAATGGATGGCGTGCAGTTCACCAGCGCCTTGCGGGCCCGTGAATCCTATCGGCTCGTGCCCATCGTCATGGTCACCTCGGACATGGACCGCAATACGCGCATCGAGGCCATCCGGGCCGGCGCGACCGACTTCGTCAACAAGCCCTTTGACCCCACCGAATTGCAGGCCCGCGTCGCCAATCTGCTGACTTTGCGTGTCGCCCAGGTGGAGCTGGCCGATCGCGCCAATTGGTTGTCGCGCGAAGTCGAGCTCGCCACCGCGCACCTGCTGGCACGCGAGGAAGAAATTATCTGGCGACTGGCGCGCGCCATCGAATATCGCGACGGCGACACTGGCGAGCATGTCTCGCGCGTCGCCCAGATCAGCCAGCTCATCGCCAGCGGCATCGGGCTCAGCCCCGAGCGCTGCCGCATGATCTACCTGGCCGCTCCCCTGCACGATATCGGCAAGATCGGCATAGCCGACGCCATTCTTGGCAAGCCCGGCAAGCTGACGCCGGAAGAGTTCACGATCATGCGCGAGCATGTGACCATCGGCGCGCGCATCCTCGAAAACGGCTCGTCCGAACTGATCCGCACCGCCGAGCTGATTGCCCAGAGCCATCATGAGCGCTGGGACGGCGCCGGCTACCCCGACAGGCTGTCGGGTACCGACATTCCGATCGAGGCCCGCGTCGTCGCCATCGCCGACGTGTTCGATGCGCTCTGCTCTGAGCGCCCTTACAAGCCGGCCTGGCCTATCGACAAGGCCTATGCCGAAATCGTTGCCTGCAGCGGCACCCATTTCGACCCGGCCTGCGTTGCGTCCTTCTGTGCCAAATGGCCGGAAATCGAGACCATCATGGGCGGTGCCGAGGCCAAGGCCGTCGGCTTTTAGGCCATAATTTCCACATTGCCCGGCCTTGCCCGCGTCCAGTGGATGGGGTGCTGCGCTGCTCAGTGAGCATTCCAGTTTGCTGACTTGCTTCCCTGGCCCGCAGGATTTCCGTGCGCTTCTGGCCGCCGGGCAAGAACTGCGGCCATCGGATTGGCCGCGATGACAGCACAATACTGCGCATTTCCGGAAGTATTACTTGAATCACGACTCGATGCCGACTCGCTGCGCTGAATCGAAGACTCGGCGGCTCAGAGTCGAGATTCACTTGAATCGCAAGCCCGGCGACAGAGACTCTGAATCAATCGAGCAATATTTGTTTGGTGTCGCAAGGAAAGATTTGATCGATCAAAGTGGGCGAAAGTAAGACGGCCTTAATCAACTTCGCCTACATTCTGTAATGCATCGGATGGGAATACGATGCACGTAGTCGAAGTAAACGAAAACGTAAGATCGCGTCTTAAGAAACCGGTAAGATAACGGGTTTCTCGCGGCTGTGATCCTCATCCCGCGGTACAAAGTCATGTATAACTTCAAGTGTTTCTTCGCTCGGTCATTGCCATGACCAGAGGCAGTGTCCACGTCGTCAAAATTTCCGGCGATGCCGGGTTGCGCGCCGCGCAGGATATTGCCGCCGTGCTGCGCGAGGCACTTGCCAAGCATGACAAGGTTGCCATCGCCACCGAGGCGATTTCAGGCGCCGACATCACCACGATTCAGCTTCTGCTGGCCGCACGCAAGCAGGCCCAGGCTTCCGGAAAATCACTGTCGCTCGCGGCGCCGCCCACCGGCGCGCTGCGCGACCTGCTGATCCAGACCGGGTGCCTCGGCGCCGACGGCCAGCCCCTCACACAAGACGGCGACTTCTGGACACCAGCCAAGGGCAAGGCAGCATGAGCAAGACCATCCTGACCATCGATGATTCCGCATCCATCCGACAGATGGTGGTCATGACGCTCTCCGCTGCCGGTCTCGATGTCATCGAGGCCATCAATGGTGCCGATGGCTATACCAAGGCCACCAGCCAGACGGTCCATGCGGTCATCACCGATCTCAATATGCCGGTGATGAACGGTATCGAGTTCATCCGCAAATACCGCCAGCACCCGTCCAGCAAGGGCGTGCCGATTATCCTGCTGACCACCGAATCCGACGAAGAGCTCAAGCGGCAGGCCAAGGAAGCCGGCGCCACCGGCTGGATCGTCAAGCCCTTCAAGCAGGATCAGTTGCTCGCGGTCATCAAGAAGGTCACCGGCGCATGAGCTTTCCCGACCCGACAGAAACCTTTCGCCAGGAAGCCAGGGAGCTGCTGGAGCAACTCGAGCTGGGCCTGCTCGATCTGGAGCAGAACCCGGCTAATGACGACCTCATCAATTCCACCTTCCGGGCGCTGCATACGATCAAAGGCTCCGGCGCCATGTTCGGCTTTACCGCCGTCGCGGCCTTCGTGCATGAATTCGAGACGGCCTTCGACCAGGTGCGCAAGGGCCGCAGCCCGGCCACATCGGAGCTGATCGCCGTGGCGCTCGACGCCAAGGACCATATCCACAAGCTTATCGAACAGCCCGAAGCGCCGCAGGCCGGCGGCCATGCCATTCTCGAGGCATTGCGTGTCGTCCTCGCCGGTGCCGATGCAGACGAGGAAGGCGAGGTGGACGTCCCAGCGGTCATTGAACTGCCGGAGCCTGCTGCCCCGCCCACGACAGGACAGGGCAAGCGCTGGCGCATCCGCTTCCGCCTGCCGGGCGATGCGCTGGTCTATGGCACCAATCCGCTGCTGCTGCTCGATGAAATCAAGGCCATCGGGCCCTGCACCATCGTGGCGCTGACCGATACCATTCCGCCGCTAGATGCGATCGATCCCGAGGTCCCCTATATGGGCTGGCAGGTCGATCTCACCGCCGACGATCCGCGCGCCGCCATCGACGATGTGTTCCTGTTCCTCAAGGACGGTATGGAACTGTCGGTCGAGCCGTTGAGCGAGGCCGAAGCCGCTGCCCCTGCGCCCGTCGCAGTCGAGCCCATACCCGAACCCGCGGCCAAGTCCGAGCCGGCACCTGTCGCGACCGCCGCCAGGCCGGCCAAGGCGCCCAAGGCCCCCAAGCCAGTTGCGGAAAAGGAAACCCCCGCCAATGCCGAACGTGCCGCCTCGTCCTCCATGCGCGTCGATGCCGAACGGCTCGATGAACTCATGGACCGCGTCGGCGAACTGGTCATTGCCCAGGCCCGCCTGACCCAGATCGCCGCCATGAGCAGCGACGGCAATCTCAAAACCATTGCCGAAGAACTCGAGCGCCTGAGCTCGGGCCTGCGCGATACCACGATGGGCATCCGCATGGTGCCGATCGGCACCCTGTTCAGCCGCTTCCGCCGGTTGATCCACGACCTCAGCCGCGATCTCGGCAAGGACATCGACTTCATCACTTCGGGCGAGGATACCGAACTCGACAAGACCATGATCGAGCGCCTGGCCGATCCGCTGGTCCACCTGATCCGCAATTCGGTCGATCATGGCCTCGAAAGCGCCGAGAAGCGCCTCGCCGCCGGCAAGCCCGCCAAGGGCACGGTGCGGCTCTCGGCCGTCTATGCCGGCGCCGAAGTCGCCATTTCGGTCACCGATGACGGGGCCGGGCTCAATGCCGAGCGCATCCGCGCCAAGGCCGAGGAGGCGGGCCTGCTGGCTCCCGATGCCAAGATCGCCGACCAGGACCTCTGGCAGATGATCTTCGCCCCCGGCTTCTCCACCGCCAAGGAAGTCACGTCGCTCTCCGGTCGTGGCGTCGGCATGGACGTGGTCAAGCGCACCATCGACGGACTGCGCGGCAGCATCGATGTTGCCACCACGCAAGGGCAGGGCTCGACCATGACCTTGCGCCTGCCGCTGACACTGGCCATCATCGATGGCATGCTCGTGCGGGTGGGCAATGGCCGCTACACCATTCCGCTGGCGGCAGTGGAAGAATGCGTCGAACTGCCCGAAGGCATCGAAGCCAATGCCCGCGGCCGCAACTTCCTCGATATTCGCGGGAGTCTGGTGCCCTTCCTGCGTCTGCGCGAAGTGTTCGGCACCAGGGCTCCGGCCGAGCCGCACCAGAAGGTGGTGATCGTTTCGTCCGGCGAAGGCCGTGTCGGCCTCGTGGTCGATCAGATCATCGGCAACAACCAGACGGTCATCAAGCAACTGAGCAAGCTGCATTCGTCCATCAAGTCGTTCTCCGGGGCGACGATCCTGGGCGATGGCACGGTCGCGCTCATTCTCGATACCGCTCACCTGGTCCAGTTCGGCCAGTCCTATGTCGACCAGGGGAGGGCCGCATGAGCGCCACCGAAACCGGCTCCATGAAGGCGCTGACCTTGCGCCTGCAGGACGAACTGTTCGCCGTCGAGGCGGGCAGCGTGCGCGAAATCCTCGATCTCGTGCCGATCACCGAGGTTCCCAATGCCCCCGATTTCGTCAACGGCCTCATCAATGTGCGCGGCCGCGTCGTGCCCCTGGCCGACCTGCGCGTCATGTTCGGCATGGATCGGCCCGAGCCCGACGAGGACACCCGCATCGTGGTGATGGAGGTCGATATCGAGGGCGAACCGACCGTTGCCGGCATCCTCGCCGACAAGGTTCATGACGTCACCGACATAGAAGCGGCCTCCATCGAGGAAGCACCCAAGGTCGGCATGCGCTGGCGCCCCGAATTCATCCGCGGCATCGGCAAACGCAATGGCGGCTTCATCATCATTCCGAACATGGAACGCATTTTCGAAACACCGGGCGCAAGAACCGCACCCGTCGCAGCATCAGAAGAAAGGTCTGCATCGTGAGACTGACAATCAAGGCAAAACTGGCGGCCGTGTTCGGCATCGTGGTGGCGCTGTCCGGGGGGAGCATGTTCATCGCCCTGCAGAATCTGGGCCAGCTCAATCAGGAACTCGAGACCATCGTGGAGGTTCGCGCCGCCAACCTCATCCGTTCCTCGCAGATGCAGACGAGCCTCGAAAGCCTGGGCTCGCGCGTCCGGGCGCAGATCATCTCCAAGGATCCGGTGGAGAAGGACAGCTATGTAGTCTCGCTACGCGAAGACTATGACGAACTGCTCGACGGCCACGCCTATCTGGACGCTCACGCCCAGGACCCTGCCGTTCGCGACCAGCTTCCCGCCTTCCTCACCAAGATCAACGAGCTGTGGGCGGCCGTCGAACGGGGCCAGGCGCATGCGCTGCTGAACTCCGATGCTACCGCCCTGGCCATCAGCCGCAGCGAGGGCAGCGGCGCGCTGGGCGTATTCGAGGAGACCATGGCCGCCCTGCGCGCGTCGCTGCAGCGCAAGGTGGATGCCGGTGACCTCACGGCCTTCCCCGCCTACCAGGCGGCGACCGAAATGTTCCTTACCGGCACGGACATGTTCCGCCAGCAGCGCAACGTGCTGCTCGCCGCCTCGCAGGATCGCGCGCTGCAGGAACAGTGGCATACCGACTATCTGTCGGGCGTCGCCGCCAATGCCGAACGCCTCCCCGAGCTGCAGCGTGTCATGCCCGCTTCGGACGCAGCCTTGTTCAACGCCGCCCGCACCGCTTATGACGACATGGTCGCGGCCATGGACAAGGCCGTTGCCGTGTCGATGGAGAACGGCGACTACTTTGCCCTGCAGGAAATGGTCTCGGTCAACACGCTGCGGCGCGAGGCCATGGCGATCCTGCAGATGACGATCGACCGCAATACCGTCATCATGGAAGAAGCCAAGGCCGAGGCCGCCGAGCTCTATCAGACATCGATGATGCTGCTCATCGGTCTGCTCGTCGGCTCCGCGCTCATTGCCCTGGTCGCCGCCACCTGGATCGTCCTGACCATTTCGCGCGCCCTGTCCAGCGCCGGGCGCCTGGCCGACGAAGTGGCCGGCGGCAACCTCTCTGCCACTGCCGACATTAGGGGCGACGATGAGGTCACCGACCTCATCAAGACCCTCAACGCCCTGACCCGCAAGCTGCGTGAAGTGGTGAGCGAGGTCACCGCCGCCACGCGCAACGTGGCGGCCGGCAGCCAGGAAATGTCGGCCACGGCTGAACAGTTGAGCCAGGGCGCGA